>DATAOL010000154.1:0-13788 GCA_036265755.1 Gaiellaceae bacterium
GCACGAACCGGTGCTTCAAGAATGGCGTTCAGTCTTCCTCACTCCTTGTTCAGTTCGGTCATGGGCGGCGGGAATGAGCATGCAGCTGCTTGCCCCGCCGCCTTACATGTATGAAAACGCCTAGAGGGCGGTGCCTATTCCGCCCTGCCCACTGCGACACCGGCCGCTCAAACGGATGAAATAGGTCGTCTCCTCCTTTGCGCGGAAGCTGAGGTCGCTCGCACGGCTGAAGAAGCCCAAGCGGGCACTCGATCTTTTTTCGGACGCGCCCATTCCTCTCTACTGTCCCATAGCGGGAGGGGGTGCCTTCCCGGAGCCCCGGGTGGGGGTGGGGCGGCATGCAAGCTTTCGACGGCCGCGCCGGCGAGCGTGCGCGTGTCACTCCAAAAAGTTGGTCGGTGATCGGATAGACGCATGGCCGCCGGGTCGCCTCGATTTGCTCCGACTGCAGCTTGACTTCCTTGCGGATCTCTCCCACCTCGGCCCGGGCATGTCGAGCCAGACGAAATGTGGCGAATGCCAACAGACCGGTCGAAAGGGCGACTCCCCATTCGGGAAGAGCTCCCCACGTTAGCGCCTCGTTAGCAAGCGCAGCGGAAACCAGCATGGCTGCGCGGTCTTCCTAGAAGAGCTGGTTCTCGCCCGCGAAGATCGCGGACACCGACTCGTCGGAGAAGACGTTCTTGATCGTGTCCGCGAGGAGGATCGAGACCGTGAGCGGCTCCGGGAAGTTGTCGGGCCGGAGGAGCGGGTTCACGGGAACGGTGTCGGTGACGGCGACTTCCTTCAGGTCGCTCTTGCCGAGCTTCTCGAAGGCGACCTCCGGAATGAGCGCGTGCGTCGCGCAGGCGTAGACGTCGGAGGCCCCGGCCTCCTTCAGCGCGTGGGCCCCGGCGATCAGCGTGCCGCCGGTGACGATGATGTCGTCCGTCATGATCGCGACCTTGCCGTCGACGCGTCCGATCACCTCGGTGACCGCTGCGGAGTCCCTGGCGGGACGTGTCTTGTTCATGATCGCCAGGTCGGCCTCGAGCATCTCCCCGAATTTGCGCGCCATCTTGGCGCGGCCGGGATCCGGCGAGACGGCGACCACGCTGTCCCCGTGCAACCCCTTGTCGCGGTAGTACTGCGCGAAGAGCGGCAGAGCGGTCATGTGGTCGACGGGAAGCGAGAAGAAGCCCTGGATCTGTCCCGCGTGCAAATCCATCGTCAGCACCCGGTCGACGCCGGCTGCGACGAGCATGTCCGCGACGAGCTTCGCGGTGATCGGCTCGCGCGGCGCCGACTTCTTGTCCTGCCGCGAGTACGGATACCACGGCATGACGGCGGTGATCCGATTCGCCGAGGCGAGCTTGGCGGACTGGATCATGATCATGAGCTCCATCAGGTGGTCGTTCGTCTTCGGCCCGTGGCACGATTGGACGAGGAAGACGTCGGCGCCGCGGATCGACTCGGTGAACCGGCAGTACGTCTCGCCGTTGGCAAAGGTCTCGAGCTCGACCTCGCCCAGTGAGATGTCGAGAATGTCGGCGATGCGCTCCGAGAGCTGGGGATTGGAGCGCCCCGAGAAGAGCATGAGCTTCCCGGAGGGGCCGCGTTCGATCCAGCGGCCGCGCTCTCCACTCGGCTGTGCGACTGACACCTCGGGCACTTCGAGCCCGGGGAGCCTGGGCAGCTCAGTCGTTCCGCTTTCCACCGTCGCCCTCCTGGTCGATCCGCCCCGCGAGGGTACTCGAAGCATCGCGGCCAACCTTGACTCGCGCAACAGGAACATTGTTCCGGTCCGCATGGACGGAGCCGCTCACGGCGAGCCGCCTTCCGGACGCAGGTGGGTGAACGGCGCGACGATCTCTCCCGCACGCACCTCGGAGTCGACGACGAGGGCGTGCGGGCCGACCTTCGCCCCCGCGCGAACGACCGTGCGGCCGCGCAGGATCGTGAACGGCTGGATGACTGCTTCGGCCTCGACCACGACATCCGGCTCGATCCAGGTCGTCGCAGGGTCGACCACCGCGACACCGGCGGCCATGTGCTCATCGACGATGCGCCGGCGGAGCTCGGCCGCGGCCTCCGCCAGCTCGGCTCTCGTGTTCACCCCGAGACCCATCACGGCCACAGGCGCACAATAAACGGCGGCGCCCCGGCCGGTATCGACGAGATTCCGGACGGCGTCCGTCAGGTAGAGCTCGCCCTGGGCGTTGTCGGCGTCCAGGGCGTCGAGGGAGGGCCAGAGATCCGCCGCACGGAAAACGTAGATAGACGTGTTGAGCTCGCGGATGGCACGCTCCTCCGACGATGCGTCCTTGTCCTCCACGATCGCGCGGAGGGCCCCATTCTCATCCCGAACGATGCGGCCGTACGGAAGAGGCTCCTCGGGCACGATCGAGAGCACGGTGACCGCCGCATCGTTACGCCGGTGCGCCTGTAGGAGGGCTTCGAGGACCTCCGTCGTCAGGAGCGGGGCGGCGCCGTCGAGGACGAACGTGTCCCCGTCGAACCCCGCGAGAGCCTCGCGCGCCGTCGCCACAGCGTCCCCGGTGCCGCGCGGATCCTCCTGGACCGCGAGCGTCGCGCCGGCGGGCAGGGTTCCGTCGAGCTCGTCCTTCGTCGGTGGGGAGCAGACGACGACGAGGGGGTGGGGGTGGAGCGGGAGAACGGGCTCGATCGACCAGTCGAGGAGCCGCTTGCCGAGGAGCGGATGGAGGTGCTTGGGGCGGTCGGAGCGCATCCGCGTTCCGAGCCCCGCAGCCATTACGACTGCGGCGGGCGAGGGGGTCATGGGAAGGTGGTGGTTATGGCTGGGGCGGGAGGATTCGAACCTCCGGTCACGGGACCAAAACCCGCTGCCTTACCGCTTGGCTACGCCCCAACATGGGTGCCCGAGTCTACCTAGCGGCGGTCGAGGAGAAGGGCCGCGAGCAGGAAGAGTGCGAGCCCGACGAGGACGATGATCGCGAGCGTCTTCACCAGCACCCACAGCACAGGAACGAGCACTGCGAGGAGCTGTGAGGCGGCAGCCACCCACGTGACCTCGTAGACGACTCCGGAGCTGCGCCGGCCGACGAACCAGTAGGCGAGCACGGCAAGCACCGCCGCGATGAGCACGTACCTCCAACCGTGGGCGCTGAAGAGGACGAGCAGGCTCTCGACGAACGCGATTAGGAGCGCAAGGCGTACGCGCCGGTCGCGCATCCAGCGGGCCGATGCGCCCTGGCGATGCTCTACGATCCGCTCTTCGTCCATTGGCGCGCGACGCTACCAGACGGGCGCGACCACCCAGGTGCGCGCCGCGAAGCGCAGACGGCGAGCAACATCCTTCGCCGTCGGCAGATGGTGGAAAAGCCCGTATACGGCGGGACCCGCCCCACTCACATCCGCTCTGAAAGCGCCGCGTCGAAGCAGCTCGTCGACGAGTTGCGGCCTGCCTGCGAGCGCGAGGTCGTTCGGAGGAAAGGCTGCGAAGTCGCGTGGCCGCCGCACCGCGGCCAGCGCCTCGGCAAGGCCGGCCCGGCGCTCGTCGTACCCGTTCGCGGCCGAGGACGCGTCGAAGCGCGCGTAGACGTCGGCAGTCGACGTCTTCCGAGCCCGTCGGGGGAGGGCGAGCAGCACCCAGAAGTCCTGGGGAAGCTCGAGCGCGGTCAAGCGCTCCCCTGCTCCCTCGGCCAGCTTCGGGCCCGGCTCGAGGAAGAATGGAACGTCGGCGCCGATTCCTGCGCCGAGCTCGGCGAGCCGCTCGGAGGAAAGCCGATTGTCGAGCAGCGGATTCGCGAGCAAGAGCGCCGCGGCCGCATCCGCGCTTCCGCCTCCGAGGCCGGCGGCGAGCGGTATCCGTTTCTGGATCTTCGCGCGCCAGGAAGGCTCCTCGCCGGCCGCCTGCGCCAGCGCTACGAGCGCTGTGCGAACAAGGGTGTCCTTCTTGAAGCCTTCGACGAAGAGCGCTGAGGCCGGCTCGAGCTCGACGGAGTCGCAGAGGTCGATTCGCTGCATGACCGTGGCGATCTCGTGGAGCCCGTCCTCGCGCCGGGGGCCTACGACGAGCGCGAGGTTGATCTTGGCGGCAGCCGGGATCCGGTTCACGGGAGCGCCTCGGCAAGCTCCAGGAACTGTTCCGGCCGGAGCGCCTCGGCACGGATGCCCCCACCCAGTCCGAGCCCGTCGACCGCCGCCTCGACCTCCCCGCGCCGAAGGCCTGAGAGCTCGAGCGAGTTCACGAGTGTCTTCCGCCGGTGGGCGAAGGCACCCTGGACGATCTCCTTGAGGTGCGGGTAGTCGGGTCCCCAGGTCCGCGCGCGGCGGAAGGCGACGAGCGCGGAGTCGACGTTCGGCGGCGGCTGGAAGACGGAGCGGCCGACCGGATGGAACCCCGCGCGCTCGGCGGTGAGCTGAATGAGGACCGACACGGCGCCGTAGCTCTTCGTCCCGGGCGAGGCGAAGAAGCGGTCGGCGACCTCCCGCTGGACCATCACGCACCAGAGCTCCAGATTGGACAGGCCGTCGAGACTCTCGGCCACGAGCGGTGTGGCGATCTGGTACGGAAGATTGGCCACGAGCTTCGTCGCCGGCGGGTCGAGCGCGCCGAGGGGAAGCGTGAGGGCATCGCCGAGGATCAGCTCGACGTTGCCGCGGCCGGCGATCCGTTCCCGCAGATGGCCTTCGAGGCCGCGGTCGAGCTCGACGGCGTGGACGAGCCGGACGCGATCGGCGAGATACGTCGTCAGGACGCCGAGACCGGCGCCGACCTCGAGGACAACGTCATCCGGACCGAGCTCGGCGAGCCGGCCTGCGACCCCGAGGATGTTCTCGTCGACTAGGAAATGCTGGCCGAGCTCGCGGTTCGGGGCGACGGGGAGCTTCACGGAAGGCCGAATGCCGCCGTCGCGTTGGCGTCGATGGCGCGCTCGAGCCCCGCGGCATCCTCGCCTCGTGCTTCGGCGAGCGTCGCGAGCGTGTGCATGACGTTGGCCGGCTCGTTCGGACGCCCGCGGACGGGCTGCGGCGCGAGGTATGGACTGTCGGTCTCCGCGAGGATCCGCTCAGCCGGAATGCGCGCAGCGGCCGTCCGAAGCTCGGTCGCTTTCGGATACGTGACGTTTCCTGCAAAGGAGACGAACCAGCCGTGCTCGAGGGCGGGCGCGAGCAGCCGCAGCGACGAGAAGCAGTGGAGGACGACCTTGGCCCCTTCGGGGAGCGTCATCAGCACCGCGACCGTTTCGTCGTCGGCGGAGCGGGTGTGGACGACCAGAGGCTTGCCGCGCGCCGCGGCGAGCCGCGCCTGCGCTTCGAAGAGCTCGCGCTGCCGGTCATGGGGCGCGTACTCGCGGAAATGGTCGAGCCCCGTCTCGCCCACCGCAACAGCTTTCGGATGCTCGAGAAGCTCGGCGAGCTCATCGACGTCGGCCGGAGACGTCGCGCCCGCCTCGTGCGGGTGGAGACCGAGAGAGACGAAGACTCCGTCCTCCCCCTCCGCCAGCTGCAAAGCGTCGCGGCAGGATGCGAGCGTCGTTCCGATCGTGATCACGCGCGTGACGCCGGCCGCGCGCGCCCGGCCGAGCGCTGCCGCCGCGTTCTCGATCGCGTCCAGATGCGCGTGCGTGTCGATCACAGGCGATCAGACGGCCGCAGGAGCGTCGACGCGCGGGAACAGCGGCTGGGCCGGCTCGATCCCTTGCGCGGCCCGGGTCTGGCCCGCGCGTGCGCCGCTCCAGTCCAGGCTCGCGTCCTGGCCGAGAGCCTCCAGGATCTGCGGCGCGGTTTCCGGGAGATAGGACGAGAGCGCGATGGCGAGCGCGCGCAGCCCGTCGGCCAGATCGAAGAGCACACGGTCGAGATCCGCAGCCCGGGCATCGTCCTTCGCGAGCTCCCAGGGCGCGTTTTGCTCCACGTGGCGGTTGAGCGCCCGCACGACCTCCCAGATCTCGTCGAGGCCTCCGGTCAGGTCGTATGCATCCAGCCGGGCCGCCACCTTCTCCGCGAGGCCGTCCACCTCCGCGGCCAGCTCCTGGGTCCCGGCGACGACCGGGAGCGTCCCGTCCCGGTAGCGCGCAACCATCGCAGTGGTCCGCGAGAGAAGGTTGCCGAGATCGTTGCCGAGCTCACGCTCGTACCGTTCGTGCAGGCCGTCCACTGAGATGTTCCCGTCCTGGCCGAACGATGCCGCCCGGAAGAGGTAGTAGCGCACCGGATCGACCCCGTACACGTCGATCAGCTCGAGCGGGTCGATCACGTTGCCAACCGATTTCGACATCTTCCGGTCGTCCATGAGCAGATAGCCGTGCACGAAGAGCTGCTTCGGAACGCTGATTCCCGCGCCCATGAGCAGGGCCGGCCAGATCACGCAGTGGAACTTGAGGATGTCCTTGGCCAGCAGGTGGTGCACCTCGGGCCACAGGCTCGGGCGGAGGTCCTCTCCCTCCCGCGCGAAGGCCAGCGCACTCCAGTAATTGATGAGCGCGTCCACCCACACGTACACGACCTGGTCGGGATCCCACGGAACCGAAACTCCCCAGCGCTGGGTCGCACGGCTGACGCTGATGTCGTCCAGACCCTGCTCGATGAAGCTGCGCGCCTCGTTCGCCCGGAACCTCGGCAGGACGAAGTCTGAATTCGAGTCGTAGAGCTCCAGGAGCCTGTCCTGGTAGGCAGAGAGCCGGAAGAAGTAGTTCTTCTCCTCGACCCACTCGGGCGGGATCCCGTGCTGCGGGCAGTTGCCGTCGACGAGCTCGGCCTCGGAGTAGAACGACTCGCACCGGCTGCAGTAGAGCCCTGCGTAGACGCCCTCGTAGATCTCGCCCGCGTCGTACATGCGCTGGAGGAACTCCTGCACCAAGGCCTCGTGACGCGCGTCCGTCGTGCGGATGAAGAAGTCGTTCGAGACATTGATTCGCTGGGTCATCTCGAGGAACCTCGCCGCGTTCCGGTCGACGAAGGCCTTCGGGTTCAGACCGGCCTCTTCCGCCACCCGGGCGATGTTGGATCCATGCTCGTCGGTGCCGGTAAGAAAGAAGGTCTCCTCCCCCCGTTGCCGCCGGTGGCGGGCGAGGATGTCGGCGGCGATCGTCGTGTACGCATGGCCGACGTGAGGCGTGGCGTTCACGTAATAAATCGGCGTTGTGACGTAGAAACTCACTCACGGCAATCATACGAACGACGCCACGCGCCCCCTCCGCGGGGAATGGTTAGAAAGAAGATTGCGAGGGGACACGGACCACACAGTCCCAAGCGACCGAGGTGCGATCGAACCATGGGGTCTAACGGAACATCCGAGCGCGCCGCCCCGACGCGCTCGACCAGAGGAGCGACGAGAACGGGGATCATCCGTCACATCGACGATCTCGGCCGGATCGTGATTCCGATCGAGATCCGGAAGCGCTTTGCGCTCGCCGAGAAGGATCCGCTCGAGATCTCGGTCAAGGACGACGTGATTCTGCTTTCGAAGCCCCAGACGGTGTGCGTCTTCTGTGGCCGGCGGAGCGGGCTGCAACAACACCGGGGGCGCTCCGTCTGCGGGACCTGCGTGGCCGAGCTGGCGTCGGCGACCGGCTAGAACCGCCGCGAGACCGAACACTCCGCCGGCAAGCGCCACGAAGAGCCAGGAGCGCGGGCCCGCTCCATCTTCCGCAAACGTGGCAGAGGACACGGGCGAACGCACGGTGCCTGCGTCGCCGGCGGGCGAGCGGGTTCTCGACGAGCGCCAGTGCTTCTCGCGCGCCATCCGGCCCGACCGGTGGGAGACGGTGTGTTGAAAGCGCTCTTGCCCCTTCGCAACCGGCGCAGCGGTGGGTCGCTCCGATCCGGTGACCGGCACACGTGTGTGCCTCACGACGGCGTGAGCGGGTCTCGCTTGGTGCGCCTCGACAGGCGCGTCCTGGGCCCCCTGGGCGGTTGGCGCGGGAACTGCGGCCGGCTCCTGAGGCGGGGCCGGCGCCTCCGCGGGAGCGACCGCCGGCAACAGGCCGAGCGGGTCCACGTAGCCCTGCGGATCGTCCGCCTTGCGGATGCCGAGATACACGTACGGCTGCGGCTGTGCCGGCGCCCCGTTCGACGCCACCGAGCCGACCGGATCGCCTTCGCCGACAGCATCTCCGCGAGAAACGCCGTACGAGCCGAGATGCAGTAGCGTCACCGCGTAGCCGTCCGCTGTCCGAATCGTCAGCGTCGTGCCGCCGCCGGGCACGGTACCGGCGAAGCTGATCGTCCCCGGCGCCGGTGCGCGCACCGGCGCGTTCGCGGAAGCACCGATGTCGATCCCACGGTGCTGGCCGCCTGCATACGGGTCGTCGCCGAGGACGAACGGTCGTAACACCGGCCCGTCGACGGGCCAGGCCCAGGCGAGCGCGGGCTGCACGCCGACCTGGAGCGCGACGAGGGCCGGAAGCAGCATGGCGATGCTTCTCATCGCTGCCCCCTCCTCGTTGTCAGTTTTGAGAACAGAACAAGTGTAGTAAGCTTGCCGGCTCGTTGTCAAGTCAGGCTACAGAGACCCTCGGTAGAGCCGGTTCTTCCCCACACCAGTGAGCCGAGAGACGAGCTCGGCCGCTCCCCGACGCGGGATGCCGGCCTCGACGAGTTGCGCCACCGCCGTGAGCGCCTCGCCCTCCTGCTCGTCCCCGCCCTTGACCTCGGAGGGGCCGATCACCAACGTCACCTCTCCTTTCGGTGGGTCGGCGAACCGCTTCGCGAGCTCGTCCGCGGTGCCGCGCGCGACTTCCTCGAAGCGCTTGGTCAGCTCCCGGCACACGGCGACGGGCCGTCCAGGGTCGGCCTCCGCTAGGGAACGGAGAGAGCTTGGAAGCCGCCTGGGTGACTCGAAGGCGACCACGGGCCACGTCCATCCCGAGGTCTCCTGCCACAGCGCGGCCAGGGCCTCCCGCGCCCGGGGCAGATAGCCGACGAACGCGTAGCGCTCGGCGACGAGCCCGCTTGCGACGAGAGCAGTCTCGACCGCGGACGGGCCTGGCAGCACGGTTACCTCGACCCCGGCTGCGAGAGCCGCCGCGATGAGGCGGGCGCCGGGATCGTTGACGCCTGGGAGGCCCGCGTCAGACGCGAGGGCGACCCTGTCGCCGGCCTCGAGGCGCGGCATCACCTCCCCGATCCGCTGGGCCTCGTTGTGCCGGTGGTAGCTGAGGAGGCGAGCGCTCACGCCGTGACGCTCGAGGAGCTTGCGCGTGTGCCGGGTGTCCTCGCACAGGACGACATCCGACTCGCCCAGCTCGCGCAGGACGCGCAACGTGACATCCTCGAGGTTGCCGATCGGGGTCGCACAAACGAGGAGCGGCACTACGCCCCTCGCTGCATCGCCTCGAACCCCACGAGCCCTGCGCCGATCAGACCGGCCTCGACGCCGAGCAAGGCAGGGACGATCCTCACCTCGTCGCGAGCCGGCTCGAGAGCAAACTCGGCGACGACCTTTCTGGCCGGCTCGAACAGCAAGTCGCCTCCGCGTGCGAAGCCTCCTCCGAGCACGACGATCTCGGGATTGAAGACGTTGACGAAGCTCGCAATGCCGACGCCGAGATGGAACCCGATGTGAGCGAGGACGTCGCGGGCGTCGCCGGGCCCGGCGGCGGCGAGCTCCACGGCGAGGCGAGCGTCGATCTCCTTCCCGTCGGCGGCAGCGCGGCCGAGATC
The DNA here is from genome assembly GCA_036265755.1 of Gaiellaceae bacterium. GTDB lineage: Bacteria > Actinomycetota > Thermoleophilia > Gaiellales > Gaiellaceae > DATEOR01. Next base: position 9,631 of record DATAOL010000154.1, read on the forward strand.
TCCTTCCGGGTTCTCCTTCGCGCGCGCGACCGCCAGCGCGTCGGCCGCGGTCCCGGAAGCCAGGACCTCCAGGTGGCCCCGGCCCGGACAGTGGCCCTGACACGGGCGCCCGTTGACGTCGATCGTGATGTGGCCGAGCTCGGCCGCGCATCCGACGGAGCCTCGGTAGAGCTGCCCGTCGAGGATGAGGCCCCCGCCGATCCCCGTCCCGAGCGTGAGCATGATCATGTGGCGCGAGCCCCTGCCCGCGCCGTGGCGATGCTCCGCGAGCGCCGCCGCATTGGCGTCGTTCTCGATGGCGACGGGCCTGGCAAACCGCTCCTCCAGGTGATCGCGGAAGGCCACGCCCTCGAGCGGGATGTTCACGGAGCTCACAGCCTCTCCCTTCCGCTGGTCGATGAGAGAGGGGAGGCCGATGCCGATCGCGCCGATCTCGTCGCCCACGAGCGCGTCTACGGCCGCATCCACCTGCGCCAGGAGGGCTTCCTCGCTGGACGTGTCCGTGGCGCTGACGACGCGCCGCTCGACGACGCCCTCCTCGTCGACGACCCCCGAGAGCACCTTGGTGCCCCCCAGGTCGAGTGCGATGACACGGGGGGCAGCCATTGGCTCTGGCTACGATACTCGCTCGCGTGGCGCCCAAGGACAAGCCGTACCGCGTATACCGCGGGGGGAGAGTGAAAGGGCCGATCCGGCCGGAGTCGCCCAAGACCGGGCGACAGTCGGGTAAGGGCAACGGCTCCGATTCCCGCGACTACCGCGGCCCACAGCCCGCCAAGAGCCGGCGGCGCTGGCTTCGCCCTGTCCTCTGGACGCTGGTCGGCGTGATCGTCCTCGCACTCGTCTGGGGAGTCCTGGGCTATCTCGCTTTCCGGAGCGGGATCAAGGACGCCAACCAGAAGCTCGACCCACGCGCGGAGCGGGCGCTCGCGCCGCAGGATGGGATCATGCTCGCCAACCCGAGCAACATCCTCGTGCTCGGCGCCGACACCGGTACGAAGAGCCGGCAGGGCGACGTCGGCCGCTCCGACTCGATCATGGTCGTCCACACGGATCCCGATCACCACAAGATCGCGCTCCTCTCCATCCCGCGCGACCTCCGTGTGGACATCCCCGGCCACGGTGAGGACAAGATCAACGCCGCGTATGCCTACGGCGGCCCCACCCTCGCGATCAAGACGGTTCAGAACGTCACCGGACTGCCGATCAACCATGTCGTCGTCGTCGACTTCGCCACGTTCGACCAGGTGATCGACGCGGTGGGCGGGGTGACCATCGACGTTCCCAGGCCGATTCTCTCGAACAAGTTCGAGTGCCCGTACGGCACGCAGGCGCGCTGCGACCGCTGGAAGGGCTGGCGCTTCAAGAGGGGCGAGCAGACGATGGACGGCCACCGCGCCCTGATCTACGCGCGAATTCGCGAGAACCAGCTGAATCCGAAGGAGTCCGACATCACGCGCGGCGAGCGGCAGCAGGCAGTTGTCTCGGCGCTTGGGGACAAGATCGTGAGCTTCACCGAGTATCTGAAGGCGCCTTTCAACGGCGACGACATCGTGAAGCCGCTCGCCACCGACCTCTCGGCGGCCCAGATACTCGAGCTCGGCTGGGTCAAGTTCCGGACGCCTTCCAGCGGCCGTCTCCGCTGCCGGTTGGGCGGGACGTCCTCCAACATCGGCGGGATCGACTACATCGTCGGCACCGAGGAAAACGTCTCGGTCATCGCGATGGTGACCGGGAAGAGCGCGCCGCAGCCGCCGAAGCCCGCCTCCGGTGCCTACGGACCGGGCTGCATCGTCGGCAAGTAACCCTAGGCCTCGGCGGCCTTCTTCTCCGACTTCTTGTCCGTCTTCGAGTCCGGCTTCGGCTCGGACTTGTCTTTCTTGTCCCCCGAGTCGGACTTGTCCGACTTGTCGCCGTCACGCTTGCGGGAGCCGCGGCCGTAGTCCGTGGTGTAGAAGCCCGATCCTTTGAAATGAATCGCCGCCGGGTAAAGCACCTTCTCGAGCGGGCTCTCCCCGCAAATCTGGCACTCTGACGGCGGCGGATCGGACATCCGCTGGAACAGCTCGAACGTGTGCCCCTTCGGGCACCTGTATTCGTAGATCGGCATCGAAAGAAAGGCCCGGCTTGCGGGAGGAAATGCTACCAGGAGGCACGGCGGCTCCCAGCCCCCGAGCCCAGCCAATGCCGCGTGGATCCTGGGGTTCCCGGGCCCGTGAATGGGCGCGCGGCGAGCCCTACTACCTCGGAGTCGGGATCATCTCCGCGGCCCTCGGAACGTTCCTTCTCTTCCAGATGACGGTGTGGCCGCCGCACGAGGACGAGACCCTCGTCTTCTTCATCACGCAGCAGCCGATCGGGGACGTCTTCTCCACCGTGTTCGCCGAGCGAGGCGGTGCGCCCCTGCACTGGCTCCTGGCCTACGCCGCGGCCTCGATCTCCCCCAGCCTCACGGCGCTGCGCATGATCTCGGTGATCTTCGCGGTCGCCAGCATGCCGGTGATCGCCGCGCTCCTCGCGCGCCTCACCGATCGGCGCACGGCCCTCGTCGCAACGGCCCTGGCGGCGGCGAGCTGGATCACGATCTACCACGGCATCTACGCGCGCATGTACAGCCTCTTCCTGTTCCTCAGCGCGCTGTCTTTCCTTACGCTCCTGCGCGCCGTCGGGACCCGCGACCGCGGTCGCTGGGCGGGGTGGATCGCCGCAACCGTTCTCATGATCGCCACCCAGCCGTACGGGACTTTCGTCCTCGGCGCGCAAGCCGTGTACGTGCTTGCGCGGCGCTGGCGGGGGGCATTCTCGCTGCGGCCGGCGGCGATCTCGTTCGGCGTCGTCGTCGTCCTGGTCGCGCCCCTCTGGCTGATCTACAGGGTGCTCGCCTCGCGCTTCGGCATCGGCGTCACCGGAACGAGCGACTCCAAGCTCGGATCGCCGTTGGACGTGCTCCAGTACATCTGGGAGACGATCGGCGACTTCAGCGCGGGCTGGACGGCCGCAACAGCTGTCACGGCGGCGCTCGCCGTTCTCGGCGCGGTCATCCTCATTCGCCGGCGTCCAGCAGCGGTGCTTCTTTCCGGCACGGTGCTCGCCGTGCCCGCGCTCGCGCTCATGATCACCCGCTCGCAGTCGAGCGTCTTCCTCGAGAGCCGCCATCTCATCTTCGTCTTGCCGTTCTTCCAGATGCTCGTCGCGGCGGCGGTCCTTTCGCTCGCGGCGCGGGCAAGAAGGGCTGAGGCGGGCGTCGTCCTCGTCGCGTTGACCGCGCTCCTCGCGGTCGAGTTCGCCTGGGGCTGGCACAAGACGCCCTACATGTACGGCGGCGAGCCTGCTGTTCGAGAGCGAGCGCGCGCTCAAGCCTCGACGTGGCTCGCCGCAACCGCACGCTCGGACGACGTCCTCTTCGGCTACGAGCCGCTCTTCCTCGACGCGCGCGAGAAGGGCGCGCCATTCGGAGACGTCATCGTGCAACGGGCCGATCCGCAGCTCGCGATCGACACGCTCAACGAGGCCAAGAAGCCGCTCGGGCGAGGAGTATGGGTCTTCGACGCCTCCGACCAGAGCGATCCCGCTCGCGTGAAGCTGTCGATCCCGCAACAGGCCCCGGGGCCGGTATTCGAGGGCCACGCATGGGGCCCGTTCCTCGTCATCCGAACGAAGAAGCCCGTCGGGAGCGCCGAGGACTTCTTCCGCGACACCGCCGCGGTCGAGCTCCTCGGCCGGATCCTCGGCATCGGTGACGCCAGCATCAACTTGCAGACGGCGGTCACCGCGCTCTCGCGGCTCGAGAACGAGGGTTAGCGGGTCTCCTCGCGCTCGCGCTCCACGAGCTCCGCGTAACAGGGCGCCTGCTCGAACGCGGCCAGCCCGGCGGGACTCTCTCGCTTCTGCGGACGCCGCGGCACGCGCATCCGGCCCGCCGCCACGAGCCCCGCGGCGCTCCCCACCAGACCGCCGATGAGAAAGGTGCGGATCCGCTTCCCGCGCTCGCTCTCCATGAAGGCGATTGTAGGCTCGCCCGCATGATCTGCACGCTCGGCGACCTCCTCCTCGACGTCGTCGTGCGGCTGGACGGTCCGATCGCGGAGGACACGGACACCTACGGGCGCACCAGAGTCGGCCCCGGCGGCCAGGCCGCAAACGTCGCTGCGTGGGCGA
>DATAOL010000155.1:0-6820 GCA_036265755.1 Gaiellaceae bacterium
TCGTACGTCTTCTTGTCGTCGAGCGGGATCTTCGTGATCTCGACGCCGCCGATGAGCTCGACAGCCTTGTCGATCACGTCGAGGTTGCGCAGGCCGAGGAAGTCCATCTTCAGCAGGCCGAGCGCCTCGACGTCCTCCATCGCGAACTGGGTGACGAGCTCCTGGTCGGCCCCCTTCTGCTGGAGGGGGACGTACTCGGTGAGCGGCCGGTCGCCGATCACGACGCCCGCGGCGTGGATGGAGTCCTGGCGGACGAGCCCCTCGAGCGGCCGCGCGAGGTCGACCACCTGCCGCGCGATCTCGTCCTCGTCGTAGGCCTTCTTCAGCTCGGCGCCCGGCTTCATGCACTCGTCGAGGTAGACCTTCGGGCCTTCCGGGATGAGCTTCGCGATCTTGTCGACGGTCCCGTAGGGGATGTCGAGCACACGGCCCGCGTCCCGGACGGCGGCGCGCGCCATCATCGTCCCGAAGGTGATGATCTGGGCTACGCGGTCGCGCCCGTACTTCTCGGCGACGTAGTTGATCACCTGATCGCGCCCGTGCACGGAGAAGTCGATGTCGATGTCGGGCATCGACTTCCGGCCCGGGTTGAGGAAGCGCTCGAAGAGAAGGTCGTACTTGATCGGGTCGATATCGGTGATCTCGAGGCTGTAGGCGACGAGGGAGCCGGCAGCCGAGCCGCGGCCCGGCCCGACGCCGATCCCGTTCCGCTTTGCGAAGGAGATGAAGTCCCAGACGATGAGGAAGTAATCCGCGAATCCCATCTCGCGGATCGTCTTGAGCTCGAACTTGAGCCGCTCCTGCAGCTCGGGAGTAATCGATCCGTAGCGCTTTTGCAGGCCTTTCTCGCAGAGCTCGACGAGGTAGTCGAAGGCGTCGCGATCGCCGGGCACCGGGTACTTCGGAAGCAGGATGCGGCCGAGCTCCATCGTCACCGTGCAGCGCTCGGCGATCTCGAGCGTGCGCGCGACGGCCTCCGGGTAGCCCGCGAAGTCCTGCGCCATCTCCGCAGGCGTCTTGAAATAGAACTGGTCGGTGTCGAAGCGCCAGCGGTTCGGGTTCGCGAGCGAGTCGCCGGACTGGATGCAGAGGAGCGCCTCGTGCGCGCGCGCGTCCTCGTGGCGGAGATAGTGGACGTCTCCCGTGGCGACGAGGGGGAGCCCCGTCGTCTGCGAGAGCTTCGCCAGGTCGGCGTTGATCTGCTTCTGCACCTCGAGCCCGGCGTCTTGGATCTCCAGGTAGGTCGAGTCTGCCCCGAAAATGTCGCGCAGCTGCGCGATCTCCTTCTCGGCCTCGGTCGGGTTCCCGTTCTCGAGCGCCTTGCAGACCCGCCCGGACAGGCAGCCGGAGAGCGCGATGAGCCCCGCGGAGTGGCTCTGCAGGAGCTCCCAGTCGACGCGCGGCTTGTAGTAGTAGCCCTCGAGGTAGCCGGCCGAGGCGAGCTTGATCAGGTTGGCATAGCCCTCGTTCGACTCGGCGAGCAGGGTGAGGTGCGCATAGCCCTTCTGCAGGGCGCGGCGGTCGTCGGCGACATACACCTCGCAGCCGAGAATCGGCTTGACGCCTGCCTTTCCAGCCTCTCTGTACAGCTCGACCGCGCCCGCCAGAGAGCCGTGGTCGGTGAGCGCGACGGCGGGCATCTCGAGCTCGGCGGCGCGGGCCGCGAGGTCGGGGATGCGGCAGGCCCCGTCGAGGATCGAGTACTCGGAGTGGACGTGGAGATGGACGAACGGCGCCTCGGGCACGGGCAGCCCATCTTAAACCTCGGTCCTGACGCGACCCCCTTCCGCGCTCCGAATGAGGAGGACGCCGACGTAGGCGAGCCAGAGGAACCAGATCAGCGTTCCCGCCCGCGTCGCCGCACCCGCCCCGAGGACGGAGAACACGATGTTGCCGAGGAGAAGCCCCGGGATGGCGAGAAGACTCGGGAGCCACGCCGCTCGCCATTCCGGGATCCGCCGGAAGGCAAACGCGAGGATGACCGGCGCGAGGAGGGTGGCCACGACGGTGAAGCGCGACTCCCACTTGTGCGCGCTCGCGTGCCAGGAGTCGTTCAGGCAGCCGGCGTCGATGCCGCGACAGTCGAGCCGGAAGAACCCGTCGAGGAGCGAGCCGAGCCCGGCGATGAAGAGTGCGCCGGCGCCCATCCGGCCGAGGAGGTCGGGGCTGAGCGCCCTCCAGAGGCCGAGCGCTGCCGCCATGACGAGCAGTCCGGTGAGGTTCGCGCCGATCTGGTTGTAGAGCCACGGGCTCGCGGCGGTGAGGGCGCCGAGGTCCGAGATGTCGTCGTTGGCAGGGCTGAACGCCGCAGGCTGGGCGAGGTCGCCCGCGATCCAGCCGATGGCGGACGTGAAGAAGGCGGCGAGCGCGCAGACTCCGGCAGCACGGAGCGGCACCCCGCGACCTTGTCACACTCTGCGGCGCGCGGCTAGATCAGCCGTTCGACCCCGAGAACGTGCACGAAGTCGACTTCGAGGGTCCGGATCGCCTCGGCGACCGCTTCCGCAAAGTCCTCGGCCTCGAGCTCGCACTCGACCTCGCCGTGACCGGCGAGCATGCGAAACGCGGGATCTTCGAGGATGTGTGGCGGAATGCGGTCGAGATAGCAGATGAACCGAAATGTCTCGACAGCCGAGCTCGCGCCCGTCTGGGGCTTGCGCCGCAGGAGGCTTGCAGTAAGCGCTCCCACGCTCCAATCCTGGGATTCGAATCGTCCGGGAGCGTCCCCCGAACGCGGTATCCTTTCCGCCGCGGTGGCAACGAAGGAAGAAAAGATCGAGATGGAGGGCGAGGTCGTGGAGGCCTTCCCCAACGGCATGTTCAAGATCCAGCTCGATGCCGGGCACGAGGTGCTCGGCTACACCGCGGGGAAGATGCGCCGCTTCCGCATCAAGATCTTCCCGGGCGACCGCGTGAAGGTCGAGGTCTCGCCGTACGACCTCACCCGCGGCCGCATCGTTTACAGGTATCGCTAGAGCTCTCCGGACGCTGCCTCCACAGCAGCCTCCTGCAACCAGGTGAGAAAGGCGTAGACCGCGAGCTCGTAGGCGTTCGGCGCGCCGGGGTCGAACCCGGACGCGAAGGCGTCCTCGGGGACGTCGAGACGCGTTCCGAGCACGAGCCGAAGGTCGTTGAGCGCGAGGAGCCACCGGTCGAGCTCTCCGGCGCCCAGGTGCTCCCGGCCTGCGGTGTCCACGAGGGTGCGGAGACTCTCGAGCCTTCCCTCGTCGAGCTCGCTGCCCATGAGCGCGCGGAACTCGCGCTCTCCCTCGTCGTCGTCTTCGTAGGCCGGCGGGCGGAGGCGCCTGAGCGAGGGGTCGTCCGCATCGGCGCCGAGGAGCTCCTCGAGCTCGCCGGCGAGGCTGCGGAGGAGATCGCGCTCGTCGTCGCTCAGCCGGACGCGGTACTCCCCGGTTTGCGTGCGCTCGATCGGCGAGGGCGGGAGCCTCAATCCTGGCGGAGGGTCGCCCACAGCCCGTGCGCGTGCAGCCGGGCGACGTCGTACTCGGCCTTCTCGCGCGTCCCGCTCGACACGATCGCCTTGCCGTCGTTGTGCACCTGGAGCATCAGCTCCGTCGCCTTGGCGAGGCTGTAGCCGAAGAGCTTCTGAAAGACGAGCGTCACGTAGGACATGAGGTTGATCGGGTCGTTCCACACGACCACGATCCACGGCCTGTCGTGCTCCTCCCACTCCTCCTCGGCCGGCCGCTCCAACTCGACGACGCCGGGCGCCGATGTGGATGTGCTCACACCACCATTGTGGCGCTTAGCTCTTCGCGGGGGTGATCGGTTTGGGCTCGGTCAGCCGCAGCAGTCGCTCGAGTGCCGCGGCGTCGAGCTCGCCGCGATTCAGCGAGAGCGCGGCGACCAGAGCGGAGAGGCGGCGGTCGGGCTCGTCCTTCGTCGTCATGACGCAGGATTCGCGCCGACCGCCGTCGTTCCTGTGTCTCTTCAGGTGATCGTGCCCCTTCGCCGACGAGCGAAGAGCGCGACGGGCCAGGACGCAGGGAGCGTGCGTATGCACTACGCGCGCGACCGAGGACGCCGTTCGGCGCGACTCTGCAGCCGTCGGCGGAGATGGCCGCGATTGCCTGGAGAGACACTCTAGTTCGAGGCGCCCGGTGTCGGGTCTCCGACGGTGAAGTCCGCCGAGTTCACGTTCGTGTCATGGCCGTTCGGGTGCCGCGCGTCGCTCTTGCCGGGAGCGGGCGCGATCGGCGGGCCCGCCGCGGCCGTCCCCTCGACGAACGCGTTGGTCGCGTCGCCCCAGCCGAGCGAGTCCACGATCGTCCCATCCGCCTTCTTCAGCGCGAGGCCTCCGGCGGCCGAGGCGAGCCCTGCCGAAAAGGACTTGTCGGCCGCGTGCGAGCCCGAGTAGTCCGCTCCGCCGAAGAGGAGGAACGCCCCGGCCGCGAGAGTCGTCCCACCCGGGAGCGTGCCGAGCGAGACGTCGCTCGTGCCGGCTCCGGAGCGGTAAACGAGCTTCCAACCGGAGAGGTCGGCAGTTGCCGTGCCCGCGTTCACGATCTCCACGAATTCGTTGCCGAGCGCGCCCTCGACGCCGACGGAGAACTCGTTGATCCGCACGGTCGCCTCTCCTGCCGAGCCGGCGACGCACCGGATCTGCGCCAGCCCGGAGGCGTCGTACGCGATCGAGATCGTCCCCGCCTGGCCGGAGCTCGTGCAGCCGAGTCCCCGCAGCGAGTCGAACGACGTGAGCGCCGGTCCCGCTGGGCCTTGCGGTCCCGCAGGTCCCTGCGCGCCGGTCGCCCCCTTCGCGCCGGCCGGTCCCTGAGGGCCCGCCGGACCAGTGGGTCCGGCGGGGCCGCGCTGGCGCCAGGCGAGCGCCTTCTCGCCGGACCGACATGCCGAGGCGCGGCCGACGACGCGAAGTGCCCCTCCGGGCACCTTGCGACAGCCGTGAATGACGCCGTTCCCGTCCGGGATCTGCGTCGCGGCGACCGCGGCTCCCACGAGGGCCACGAGGGCCACCGCGAGCACGACGAGCATCTTCGAACGCATGCTTCTCCTTCCATCGAATGGCATGCGCCCGTTGATATCGAGCGAAAACGCACGCTAGTGTGACAGCGCAACAGTCGACACAAATTCGCGCGCAGGGGATTCAATTTCCCGCCGCGAATGCCGATAACTGCACGCTGGCTCCCCCTGGCATGGCTGACGAGACAACCAAAAGCGGCGACGGCCAACATGCGCTGAGCGAGGCGCTTGCGACGACGGACATCCTCCGCCGCGTCGCCGGCACGGTCGCGATCCATCTCTACGAGATGGAGTACGCCGACGACGGGTCGTACGTCTGCAACACGTTCATCGGCGAGGGCCTCGAGAGCCTCCTGGGCCCGATTCCCGAGAACCGCACGCCCGAGGAGGCCTGGGAAGAGGCCGTCCACCCGGACGACCAGGACACGTACGACGTCGTCGACAAGCTCGAGGCGGGCGAGTCCGTGGAGATCGAGTACCGCCTCGTCGGCTACGACGGCCGCACGCGCTGGGTCTGGGACCGGATGCGCCCGCGGCGGGGCTCGAACGGGCAGCTCCTCGTGGACGGGATCGTGGCCGACATCACCGAGCGCCGCAAGGCATCCGACGCGCTCGAGGAAGCCCGCGCGCAGCTCCAGCACATCGCTTTCCACGACCCGCTGACCGGCCTGCCGAACCGCGTCTCCTTCCAGGAGCGCCTCGACCACGCGCTCGAGCGCTGCCCGGAGAAGAGCTGCGCGACCGCCGTCCTCTTCATCGACCTCGACAACTTCAAGCTCATCAACGACAGCTTCGGCCACGCCGCCGGCGACGAGCTCCTGCGCGCGGTCGCCGGAAGGCTGCAGCGCGCGACCCGCACCGCGGACGTCGTGGCGCGCCAGGGTGGCGACGAGTTCCTCGTCCTCCTCGCGGACATCGAGCCGAACGGCGACGCCGACGACCCCGATTACGCCCGCAAGGCGGCGGCTGTCGTCGCCAGGAAGATCCGGCGCACGCTCCGGTCGCCCTTCGTCGTCTCGGGAATCGAGATCTTCGTCAGCGCCTCGATCGGCGTGAGCCTCTTCCCGGACGACGCGCCCGACTCGGAGACCCTTCTGAAGCACGCGGACACGGCGATGTATCGCGCGAAGGACGCGGGCCGAGACACCCACGCGCTCTACGCCGTCGACCGAGACGACGCGCTCGCACAGCTCTCGATGGCAGGCCGCCTGCGCACGGCGATCGAGCGCGGCGACGGCCTTGTCCTCCATTACCAGCCGCTCGTGCAGCTCGAGAGCGGCGAGATCATCGGCGCAGAAGCCCTCATCCGCTGGCAGGACGGAGGACGGCTGGTGCCCCCGGCCGACTTCCTCCCACTCGCCGAGCGTACCGGGCTCATGGCGCCGCTCTCGGACTGGGTCATCGCCGAAGCCTGTAGGCAGGCGAAGCACTGGCGCGACCGGAAGCTCGACCTCTACGTCTCGATCAACCTGCCGCCCTCGTTCTGGCAGCCGACCGCGATGCGCCACGTGCTCGCGACGATCGAATCCTTCGGGCTGAATCCCGACCGGCTGATGATCGAGATCACCGAGTCCGCGATGATGGTCGACCCGCGCGCCAACATGGAGCCGGTGCTCTCGGAGCTCCACGAACGGGGACTGCGCCTCGCGATCGACGATTTCGGCAGCGGCCATTCCTCCCTCTCGCGCCTCAACCAGATGCGCGTCTCGACGTTGAAGATCGACCGCTCTTTCGTCGGCGACCTGCCCGACGACCGCAACTCCTCAGTGCTCGTCGCCTCGATCATCCAGCTCGCGCGAAACCTCGGCCTCGAGCCGCTCGC
>DATAOL010000156.1:0-10328 GCA_036265755.1 Gaiellaceae bacterium
ATGCGGCGCGCGCGAACCTCAACCCGCTCGTCATCGAAGGTTTCGCCTGGGGCGGGCAGCTGATGATCACGAGCGACGTCGAGAACTATCCCGGCTACCCGACCGGCATCCTCGGTCCCGAGATGATGCAGGACTTCCGCAGGCAGGCCGAGCGGTTCGGCACGGAGTTCATCACCGACGACGTGGCGAGGGTGGACTTCTCGGAGCGTCCCTTCGGCGTCTGGGTGGGCGACACGGAGTATCGCGCGGAGTCGGTGATCATCGCGACGGGCGCGAATGCGCGCCAGCTGGGCCTCGAATCCGAGAAGACGCTCCAGGGTCGCGGAGTCTCGTACTGCGCGGTCTGCGATGCCGCCTTCTTCAAGGATCGCGAGGTGGTCGTCGTCGGCGGCGGGGACTCAGCCATGGAAGAGGCCAATTTCCTGGCCAAGTTCGCACCCAAGGTGACGGTCATCCATCGCCGCGACGGTTTCAGGGCGTCACCGATCATGGTCGACCGCGCACGCGCGAACGAGCGGATCGAGTTCGTCCTCGACTCCGTCGTCGAGCAGGTGCTCGGCACCGAGGACGGGCGGGTGACGGGCGTCCTTGTCCGCAACACGAAGACAGGTGAGGAGACCGAGATCGCGACGGACGGGCTCTTCGTCGCCATCGGGCACGATCCCAACACGGGCCTCTTCCGCGGGCAGCTCGACATGGACGAGGCCGGCTACATCGTCACGAAGGGCAAGACGACCGAGACCAACATCCCGGGTGTCTTCGCCGCCGGGGACGTCCAGGATCACGTGTACCGCCAGGCGGTCACGGCCGCGGGCTCGGGCACGATGGCCGCGCTCGACGCGGAGCGCTGGCTGGCCGCGCAGCACGGACAGCCGGAAGCGGCGCTTGCGACGCCGCGCAACTGGTAGTCATTTCTTCAACACCGTGCCGTATTTCATCTGCCCCAATTGCAGGCGGCGGTCGATCGACCACGACCGGCGCGAGGACCTGACAAATGAAGCCGTCGGCTGCTCGCACTGCGGCTTCGGCTTCCTGTTCGAGCTCCTCGACGACTACTACCCGGCTCCGGGAACGGGCTTCGTGGTCTGCGACCAGGAACGGCGCATCATCGCCGCGGGGCAGGGCATCTTCGAGCTCACCGGCTTCCGCGAGCAGGAGCTGCTCGGCCGCGACGTGACCGAGGCGTTCTCGATCGAGGCGAACGGGGACGCGAACCCGGCCGAGGTCGCGATGGAATGGGGCGTGCGCCAACTCGGCAGGAAAGTGACGGTGCGCACCCGCTCCGGGGTCACGAAGCAGATCACTGCGGACTACTTCCCCGCCTACGACGAGGACGGCGGTCTCCTCGTCGCGCTCATCCCCTCCTAGGCTGCAGCCCCGCAGGCCTCGAAGAGCCGGCGCTCCACCCAGGCCTGCAGTTCTTCCACGGCTTCCAGCGACGCGCTGAGCTCGCGGATCTCCGCCCGTAGGTCCGCAGGTTCCGCGCCTCGCAGGATCCCCAGCGCTTCGAGGCGGGCGACCGAACTCTCGCCGAGCGCCCGCCTCGCCTCTCGCTCGATCCCAGCTTGCCTCAGGCGGCCCCGCAAGCGCTCGAGCTGAGCAGCGAGAGTGGCGGCCCTGGCGGCCAGCTCGTCGGCGAAGAGGGCGAGGTCGATCGAGCGCACGTTTCGAAGGTACGGCGCCAGTTCGAACCGAAGCGGCGCCGAATGGAGAAATTCACACGCGGCTGGAGGGACAGAGGTCGGCGAGCGCGCATTCCTCGCACCGCGGGAAGCGCGCGGTGCACACGCGGCGCCCGTGCCAGATGAGCAGGTGTGGAAAGCGCGCCCAGTCCTCCCGCGGGACGAGGCGCATGAGATCACGCTCGATCTTCACCGGGTCGTCCTGGCGCGTGAAGCCGAGGCGCTGCGACAGGCGCCGCACATGGGTGTCGACGACGATCCCCTGCGTCGCGCCGCGCTCGGCTGCGACCACGTTGGCCGTCTTGCGGCCCACACCCGCAAGCCGGACGAGATCCTCGAGGCGCGTGGGCACCTCGCCGTCGTACTCCTCCAGGAGGACGCGCATCGCACCGCGCACGTTCTTCGCCTTCTGCCTGAACGTCCCGGTCGGCCGCAGATCGGCCTCGAGCTCCTCGAGGGGCACGGCGAGGTAGTCCTCGGGCCTGCGGTACTTCTGGAAAAGCCGCTCCGTGACGCGATTCACGGTCACGTCGGTCGTCTGCGCAGACAGCATGACCGAGACGAGCAGCTCGAGTTCGCTGCGGAAGCGAAGCGCGATCACCGCGTCCGGATGAGCCGCCGCCAGCCGCTCGATCACCGGGCGGATCCGCTCTCTTTTGGGCCCGACGCGCCTCCGCGCCTCGGCGACGTAGCTCCGGTGCACTACGGGGCGGGGACCGCGACCGGCGCGGCGCCCGGAAGGCGCGGCCCGGCGCAGACGACATCGAGAGCCGGGCAGCCGTTGCATGCGAACTCGCTAGGGGTCGGCCCGAACTCCCCGTCGTGGATCGCGGTGATCGCGGCTGAGAGCTCTGCCTCGAGGCCCGGAACCTCGTCGCGCGCAAACGCGCGGCGGACGACGTCATCCGGGCGCTCGAGGAAGACGTACGCGACCTCGACCTCGTCCGCGCCGGCACGGAATGCGGCCAGAGCGTAGACGAGCCGCTGCAGCGCGTAATCGTCCTCGAGCGCCTCTTCGGGCGTCAGACCCTCGAGCCGGTTCGTCTTGTAGTCGACGACGAGCGCTCTGCGCGCACGCTCGCTAAACAGGTCGAAGCGCCCGTGCAGGAGGACGCCGTCGTGCTCGAAGGCAAAGGGAAGCTCGGGCTGCGGTGCCTCGCCCTCACGAAGCTCGGCGGCGAGGGGCGACGAATGCCAGGCAGCGACGAGCGAATCGACGCGCTCGAGATCCTCCGTCGTGGCGGCCGGATAGCGGGCGAGCACCCCGTCGGCCGTGTTTCCCGCGGCGACATTCTGCTCCAGTAGCACGTGAACGGCGTCTCCGATCTCGGTCGCAGCGAGGCCCTCGGCGCCGGCCACCCCGGCGGGCGCTCCCGACGAACGCAGGCCGACGATCCGCTCCGCATAGAAGCGATAGGAGCAGCGACCGAAGAGAGCGAGCGCGCTGTACGAGAGGCTGCGGAGCCGGAAGGCAGGCGGCTCGGGGACAGGGAGAAGCGGCGGCAGCTCCGGAGCAACCCGCGTCGCGGCCCCTTCGACCGCCGCGAAGAGCTCGAGCTGGGCGGCGCCGTTCTCCTCCGCTGGCGGTGCCGACTCGTCGCGCCGGTCGACGCGAAGGAGAACGCGGGCCCCTTCGCGCTCCAACTCCACGGGGCGCCCCTCGTCGAGGTCCGCTTCGAGCCGGTCGAGGATCCAGCGGATCGGCGCCTTCGCATCCCGTGTCGACGTCGGGTCGACGGCGCCGGAAACGATCAGGCGGTCGATCGCCCGCGTCATCGCGACGTAGTACAGACGGCGGGTCTCAGCCTCGCCGGCGACGCGCTCGGCTTCCCGCAGCTCGTCGAAGCCCGGTGCGGCATGCCGCTTGCCGGTGGCGGGGTCGACGATCTTGAAGCCGACACGCCCGTCCGGCAGGCAGAGCACCTCGTCGCGGGCCGCGTGATCCGGGTTCCTGCCCGCGTCCGCCACGACCACGACCTTGAATTCCAGGCCCTTGGCGGAGTGGATGGTCAGGAGCCGGACGGCGTCACCGCCCTCTTCTTCGGCCACGGCCTCACTCTCCCTCGCGCCCGCCGCCTCCTGGTCGGCGACGAAGCGCAGGAAGCCCTCGATGTCCGGTCCGCGCAGCTCCTCGTAGGAGCGCGCGAGGCGCGCGAGCTTGCGCAGGTTCGCGTACCGGCGTCTGCCGTCCCACCTGGCGAGCACCGCAAGGTCGTAGTCGTGCTCGGACACGATGCGCTCGCAGAGCCGCTCGAGACCGGAGGTCGCCGAGGCGCGCACGAGCCGGTCGTAGCGCTGGCGAAACGCCTCGAAGAGCCGCCGGTCGCGAGCCCCGAGCTCCGCCGGGAGGTCGCGCTCCATTCCGCTGAAGAGCGGGCGCTTGGCCGCGGCCCGACGCAGAAGGTACAGCGCGTCGTTGGAGACGCCGACGAACGGCGACGCCAGCACGCTCACGAGCGCCTCGTCGTCGTAGCGGTTGAGCATGAGCCGCAGGTACATGGTCAGGTCAGCGACCTGCTGCTGCCCGAAATAGCCGCGCCCAGCCGCGCGGTAGGTCGGCAGGCCCTCCTGCCGGAGTGCCTCCTCGTAGCGTTCGGCGTCCGTCCCCGCCGCAAAGAGGAGGACGATCTCCCCCGGCGCGGCGTCGCCGGAATCGACGAGCTCGCAAACTCGCCGCGCCACGTGGCGCGCCTCGGCGACGCGCCAGTGGACGTCGCCCTCGCGGTAGCTCGCCTTGTCCGTCACGAGCAGTTCGACAGCCGGGCCGAAGAGCGGGTCGGGAAAGCGCCCGGCAGCGACGAGTGGCTCATATTCAGTGCCGAACTCGGCCCCGAAGAGATGGTTGACGACGTCGAGGACCTCGGGCCGCGACCGGTAGTTCTCGGTCAGCGGCAGGACTCCCGCGCTCGCGGCGCGGCGCTCCCGGAAGACCTCGACGTCGGCGTGGCGGAAGCGATAGATCGACTGGAACTCGTCGCCGACGAAGAAGACCTCTTCGCCCGCTACGAGGTCGACGAGCTCGCACTGCAGCCGATTCGTGTCCTGAAACTCGTCGACGAGGATGGAGCGGAAGCGCCACCGCGCGTCCTCACGCACCTTCTCGTTCAGCTGCAGCAGGTCGCGGGCCCGCAACTGGAGATCCTCGAAGTCGAGTGCCGACTCGCGCGCTTTCGCCTCTGCGTAGGCGGCGTCGAACGCACGCAGGAGCTCCTCCAGGAGGGTCCGGTCGCGTACCGCGATCTCGTCCAGCGCCGCCTGCTCGACGGCCGCCAGCGCCTCGCCGAAGGACGCAAATCGCTCGCGCTCCTCGCCGCCGACCCGGAGCTCCGAGAGGTCGAGAAGCGCTTCGGCAAGCGGAGCGGGCTGGATGAGCTGCAGTGCGTCCTCGACCTGGGCGCGGCCGGGCAGCGACTCCTCCGTGACGCGGAGCGTGAGCTCGGCGACCTCACGGAGGTCGTCGAGCCGCTCGGCCAGCGACGAGACCGGCTCGCCCGGAAGCTCGAGGGGTCTGCCTGCCGAGCGAAGACGGTCATAGACGCTCGTGAGCATCCCGCGCAGGCCCTCGGCCCCGTACGTGGCCAGCAGGCGCACGCGCTCGGGCTCCCCGCCTTCAACGTATGTGGCGAGGGCCTCGGCGAAGGCCTCGGAGCCGAGAACGGCCGACTGGCTCTCGTCCAGGACCCGAAAGCGTGGGTCGAGCCCGGCCTCGAACGGGTGCGCTCGCAAGAGCCGGTGGCAAAAGCCGTGGATGGTCGAGATCCAGCCGCCGTCGAGATCGCGGGCGAGGTCGTGGCGCCCGGCCTCCAGGAGACGCTCGCGAATGCGCGAGCGGAGCTCCCCCGCCGCGCGCTCGGTGTACGTGATCACGAGGACGTTGTCGATTCCGAGGCCGCGCTCGCAGACCGCCTTGACGAAGCGCTCGACCAGGACGGTCGTCTTTCCGGTGCCCGCGCCGGCCGAGACGAAGACGACGCCCGGCTCTTCGATCGCGGCGACCTGCTGGTCGGACGGCGTCGTCCTCATGAGTGTCTGATCCGGCACATTGTCCAGAGGGAGCACCAGCGAGGGCATTCGCCCGCCCGAGGATCGGTGCGCACGTCGCCCGACTGCATTCGGTCGACGGCGCGGCGCGCCCGCGCCTGTGCTTCGTCCACCTGGTGCCAGAAGTCGTCCTCGGAGAGATAGTCCGGCCGCTTGAGGCCTGGCACGGCGTCCTCGCGCGCCTCGGCGCGAACGAGCCCTCTCGCCTCCCGCGTCCCCGTGAGGCCACGGTAGAGGCCGCCCAGCGGCTCCATGCCGACGAGGTCTCGGAGCGCGAGGATGTAGAGCGGAATCTGCAGCTTGTGCTCCGTCTCGATGTCCCGCGCGCCATGCGCGCGGCCGAGCTTGTAGTCCTGAACGATTCCGCGGGCGCTGAACGGGTCGACGTCGATCCGGTCGATCTTTCCGGAGACGGTGAAGCCGCCGAGCTCGAGACCGCGCTGCAGCTCGACTGGCGCCGAGCTCGTTCCGAACCCGACCTCGAACCGCCGTGGCACGAGCGGAAGCCCGAGCTCGACGTCCTGGCGGACGAAGTGCTCCAGGTCGCGCGCGAGAGTCTCCTGCAGCTCCAGGCGCTCGAGGTCGGAGAGCTCGAGCCGCACGCCGCCCGCGATCGCCTCGGCCAGGCATTCGCGCAGGAACCCCAGCGCCTCATCCAGGCGCTCCGGCTCGACCGCATCGGCGCCGAACCGCTTGGGGAGCCCGCTGTAGAAGCGGTAGAGCGCCTGGTGCGCGATGCCCCCGCGAACGCGGGCGTCGAGAACGGCGTCGATCTCCTTGGGATCGATGACGCGCTCGAAGAACCACATCGAGGAGCACTCCAGGAAGCGCTCGAGCTCGGTGACGGAGAAGCGCGCGCGTTGGCCCAGCTCCTCGAGGACGAGCGGATGCGCGAGCACAGTGCGGCGGTCGAACGCCGAGAGCGCGCGCTCGATCCGGCGCTCCCATCCGTTCGCGATCGCGAGCGCGCGAGCCTCGTCCTCGTCCGTCGAGGCGATCGCCGCCGCCGCGCGCAGGCGCTCCCGCTCGGTGGGGCCCCGCTCGAGCTCCCAGGAGAGACTCGAGAGCGGGCGCTTCTTCGTCGCGCGCGCGACATCGGCCGGATCGAAGCGGGAGCGCACTTCCTCGTAGAACGGGCTGGGCTCCCGTGGCCGCCCGTCGTCGTCAGCCGCTTCGCGGACGAGGACGAGCTGGCGCCAGGCCCGCGTGCAGGCTGTGTAGAAGAAGTACCGCTCACGGGCAAGGGGATCGGGGCGGACGAGCCGCCGGCCCCGCTCGGCGGCCTCGAGCTCCCTCCGAGTCTCGTCCGGCAGGAAGGGGGTCTCGTTGGCGCGGCGGGGGAAGACGCCCTCCTCGAGGCCGAGGACGAACACGTTTTGCCACCGGCGCGTGCGGGCGCGCAGGAGATCGACGACCGCAACCTTGCCGGGCTCGCCCGCCCTCCCCACTCGCACCTGGGCGCGCTCGATCGTGGACACGATCTGGTCGGGGGCCGCCTCCCCACCGAGCTCGCGCCAACCGGCGAGTTCCTCGAGTGCTGCGAGCGCTGCCTCGTGAGCACGCAGGTCGATCCGGGAGGCCTCGCCCACAGGCGGCGACTCCAGCCCGTAGGCGGCCATGATCATCGTGCGAACGAGAGCCTCGGCCGCGGCGAGCGGGTCCTCGGCTGCCTGGAGCTCGCGGAGCGCAGGCACCGGATGCCCGAGCAGGCGCTCGGTCTCCTCGCTCACCCGGGCGGGCTCCTTCACCGCACGGCCGCGCAGACGCCCCTCAACGAAGTCGGCCCGCGACCGAGCAAGGCCGGAGTACGGCGAGCGCAAGAAGGCGAACAGATCGCGACGAGTGCCCCCCAGCCACACGAAGCGAAGGAGACCGAGAAGCGCCGTCCCGAATGCCGTCCTGCGCAACGACAGCCGTCCCTCGTAGGAGTACGGGACGCCGAGCGAGCCGAACGCGGTCTCCAGCGGGGAGCGAACGCGCTCGAGATTGGGCGCGACGACGGCGATCTCCTCCGCGGGCGTCCCGTTGCGGATCAGCCCTAGAATCTCCTCGCCCGCGAGCTCGAGGGAGGCACGCGTGCCTGCCGCTTCGAGAAAGCGGATCGCGCCTTCGAGCGGCGGCGGTTCCGTTCTTCTCTCTTCGAAAAGCGACCGTTCGAGATGGGCGAGCGCGGGACTTTCGTACCAGTCCTGTGGCGAAAGCGACTCGATCTCCTCGCCTGCCAGCCGGGCCAGATCGTCCGCCGTGCGCTGGAGCGAGGCGAACGCGGGCCTGAGCGGCTCGTATGGAAGCGAGACGACGACTTCGACCCGGCCGGCGAGCGCCTCGAGCAGGTGCCACTGCGCCCCGGTCAGGTCCTCGAAGCCGTAGGCGAAGACGGGTGACGGGCCCCAGGCTTCGAAGTTCGAGGCGACGAGCTCGGCGGTGTGGCCGCGGGCGAGCTCGCGGTCCCAGAGATCGAGTCGGTCGAGCTCGGCTCGATAGGCCCGGTACAGGTCGGCCAGGTGGCCGTGGAGATCGTCCGGATCCAGGAGCGCGGCCTCGATGTCGGCCACGGCGGCGCCGAGGGCCTCGGCGAAGCCGGGGTAGCGGGCAGACGAGCCGAGTCCGTTGAGCTGCGCGGCAGAGACGACACGCGCAAGGAGAAGCGAGCGCTGAGCATCCGTCAGCTGGGGCCGGGAGCGAGAACCGGCGCGCTCGCGGATCCGCCTGAAAACGTCGTCGAAGGTGCCGATCGAGCCACCGAGAAGGGCGGGGTTGCGCGCGAGCAGGTCGCGCTCGACCCGGTCGACGTCCGGCCGGTTCGGGACAATCAGAAAAGGGTCCCGGTCGAGGGCCTCGAGGTAGCGATCGAGCAGACGCGCCACCTTGCCCGCGTTCGCGGGGCCCACCAGGAGAGCGAGCGCCACGCCTCGATTCTAGACGTCTGCCCGGCGGGCACTTCCGCCGGGCAGAGTGTCAGCGCTGCGGATTTCGCGCCGGAATTCGGCGCCTGAGCGCGTTAGGCCGCAGCTTTCGGCCGGCGGCCGCGCCGCGCCGCCGCCCGGCCCGGCATCTTGCCGGCACAGTCGTCGCAGAGGTCGGCTGCCTTGGCGCCGCGGCGCGCATCCGTGTAGGTGACGCGCATCCCCGCTCCCTTGCCCTCACCGACTTCCTTCCCACAATTGTCGCAGACGAGAATCGTCTTCCGAGCCACTGTTCCTCCCATGCTTTGAGTTTGTGCGGCCGGGATGCTAGCGGAAAAACCGCTCGCTATTAGTCCGAGGCAATTTTCGCGCCGAGTAGCGCGCGGGTGCCACCCGGACTTTGTGAAACCGCGTTATTGCTTACCTCGGCCTTTGCACCATAGTGCACGAGGATCCCGAAGCCCATTCTGGTCTTGTCGCCCGACGCATCGTCGGGGCGAGTATTTCGCACACTATTGTCATCGATCTCGCACTCGGAATAGTCCCCACAGAAGATCCCCACGCCGAGTGAATCGCGCACGTCGTTTCCCTCGACGACCGCCATCGACATCTCCGTCAGCGTGAGCGCGCGAAGCGACGTGTCGCTGACGCGATTGTCGCGAACGTGCACGAGTGCGAAGTGAGTCACGATTCCCTCGCGGCCACCGCTCACGGTGCAGTCCTCCACCAGGCTCGGTCGGAGATCGAACCCGAACGAGATGTCGATTCCCTGGGCGTATTCACCCGCGGGCGAGTGCACGAGACAGTCGCGGATCGTCACCGAGGAGCGTCGCACGTGGATCCCGTCGAGAACGGTGCCCGAGACCCGGACCTGGTCGAGGGTGACGTTGTGCGCGTCGTCCACCTCGATCCCGTTCTCGCCGCCGACAACGGTCACATTGCGGACCGTGACGTTGTCGGCGGTGATGCGGATTCCTCCGCGAATGACCGCGCCCGGCTCCCCGATGAACTTCTGCGCGCGGTCGAGAACGATCGGGCCTTGGTGGATTCCCGACGAGAGCACGACCGTGGGCGGTTGCACGGCCAGGGCGACACCGCCGAAGAATCCGAGTGCGACGAGGACGAGCACAGCCAGGACCAGGCCGACCCGGCCGAGCTCCCCACCCTCCTCGCCGTACGACAGACGGACGTACGGGAACACCGCGTGCACGAGGATCTGGCCCAGGACCCAGGAGCCGGCGAAGAAGGCGAGCGCGACAGTGAGCGGCGCGGAAATGTCGAGCGCGTAGACGATTCCCATGATCGCGGCCAGCTCGGCAAGTGCGAGCGGAAGCGCAGCCCATCCGGGCTGGTAGTCGACCCGCCGATCGAGGACGAGGTCGAACGCCAGACCGACCCCGATCATTGCGCCGACGAGCGCGAGCGGCCACCACTCGGTCGTCACAGCTGCGAGCCCGCACGCGGCGAGCAGCGGCGTGAGCGCGGCGGCGAGGCGCGACTCGATTCTCCCCTTCAGCGTGAACGACATGCAAGCACCCTTCGGAGGAATCCGCGCGCCGCGTACTTCGCGCCGACCAGCGTGTCCGCAGCGGGGAATGCCCATTGCCCCGCGACGCCCGCGAGCGACAGCGTTCGTGAGGAATCGGTGACCCAGCCGACGGTCGAGTCGGGCTCGAGCACGATCCAGTTTCCGGCCGTG
>DATAOL010000157.1:0-3462 GCA_036265755.1 Gaiellaceae bacterium
CCCCCTCCCCGGGACGGTCTGATGAGCTTCTTGCGGCGACTTCTCCGAAGACAGGACGGAATCACCCTGGTGATGGCCGTCGGCATCCTCGGAGTCCTCACGGTCTCCGGGACGACGTTGATCTACTACTCGTCCACGAACGCCCGCAGTGTGTCCTACTCCGCTGCGAACGCGAGCTCCTACGACCTCGCCGAGTCCGGGATCAACGAGATGATGGCAATCCTCTCGAAGCCGGACAACAACGCTCTCAACAAGTACTTGCTCGGCGAGCAGGCCAACGGGACGGTCACGCACACGACCCACACCTACGACGGCGGCACAGTCGAGTGGTACGGGACGTTGACACAGTCGGTCGCAGGCTCGTCGACGTGGAGCCTGACGTCGATCGGGAAGGTGAAGAACCCGACCGGGTCGACCGCGAGCGACGTGACGCGAACGCTCACCGCGAAAGTGCCGGTCGTCCCGACCTACACCCAGCCGCTGAACAACCCCTCGTGGAACTTCATCTACTCGCGCGGCACCGGTCAGACCTGCGACATGACGATCCAGCAGAGCGTGTTGGTGCAGTCCCCGCTCTACGTCGCGGGGAACCTTTGTCTGACCAACACCGCGGCCGTCACCGCGGGGCCCCTGATCGTGCAGGGCTCGTTCGCGATGTCGCAGAGCGCGAACTACGCGGGCACCTCGACGACGCCCCTCAACCAGCTACACGTTCGCAACGGCTGCCAGTGGAAGAACAACGCTCTTCACAACCCGTGCCAGCAGGGCGCCGGCGCGAGCGGCTTCGACAACGTCTACGCGACGTCGATCAGCAACAATCCGGCCATCTCCGCCGCTCCGACCGTCGACTGGGACGCGTGGTACCTGAACTCGAATCCGGGCCCGTACTACCCCTGTCTGACGACGAGCGGAACTCCTCCGACCTTCGACAACGACCAGGGCGCCGCAACCTCGCCCAACGTCGCGAAGCGCAACAACAGCGTCCCGACGGTGCAGGACCTGACGCCGTCGACGTCCTACACGTGCAAGGGCTCCGCCGGCGAGCTCTCCTGGAATGCGTCCACCAAGGTCCTCACCGCGAACGGGACGATCTTCATCGACGGCAGCGCGCAGATCCAGAACGGCTCCGTGAACACCTACACCGGCTCGGCGACGATCTACGTCTCCGGCACGCTCCTGATCAAGAACTCGAAGTTGTGCCAGGCGGTCTCGAACGGAAACTGCACGACGAGCGGCTGGGATCCAGCGCAGCGAATGCTGGTCTTCGTCGTCAACGGCAACGGGTCGGGCGGCTCTCCACAGAGCCAGGTGTCGAGCGGCGACAGCGTCCAGCTCGTGAGCGCGAACGCGCAAGGCGCGATGTACGCCACGAACAACATCGACCTGGGGACGACGTCCAACTTCGACGGGCCGCTCGACGGAGCCACGGTCATTCTCGGACAGAGCACGAGCTCCAGCTTCCCCGGCCTGAGCTTCGTGCCTGCGGGAATGCCGGGCAACCCCGAGGTCTACGCCCAGCCTCAGCCTCCACAGCTCTACGCGGGCTAACCTCACCGCCGATCGCAGCCGATAAGAGGGTTGGATGGACGCCGCCGCCCTCGCCTTCGTCATGTTCGCGCCCGCGCTCGCGCTGGGCAGCTTCCTGAACGTCGTCGCCGCGCGCCTCCCGGAGGGACGGTCGCTCGTGAAGCCGCGCTCTGCGTGCGGCTCCTGCGAGGCGTCGATCGCGTGGTACGACAACGTCCCACTCGTCTCCTACCTCGTCCTGCACGGCCGCTGCCGCTCCTGCGGCGCGTCGTTCAGCCTCCGCTATCCGGCGGTCGAGCTCGCCACCGCGGGCCTCGTCGCCGCGTGCTTCTGGCATTTCGGCTTCACAGGCGAGGCGGTCGTCGGCGCGTACTTCTGCGCCGTGCTCGTCGTCCTCTCGGCGATCGACGCCGAGCGGCGCATCCTGCCCGACCTGATCGTCCTGCCGTCCTTCGTGCTCGTGCTGGGCGCCAACATCGCTCTCCATCCCGACAGGTGGGTGGAGTACCTGGGCTCCGCCCTCGGCGCCTCTCTGTTCCTCTTCCTCGCCCTCGTGGCCTACCCGCGTGGGATGGGCATGGGCGACGTGAAGCTCGCGCTGCTCCTCGGCGCAGGGCTCGGGAAAGTCGTCGGCGTCGGCCTCATGCTCGGCATGGTCGCCGCGCTCTTCGCCTCGAC
Source organism: Gaiellaceae bacterium (assembly GCA_036265755.1). Lineage (GTDB taxonomy): Bacteria > Actinomycetota > Thermoleophilia > Gaiellales > Gaiellaceae > DATEOR01. Next base: position 2,206 of record DATAOL010000157.1, read on the forward strand.
GGTTCTCTTCACTCGTCACGGGCTGGCGGCCCGGAAGATGGCGATCCCCTTCGGGCCCTTCCTCGCCTTTGGCGCGATCGTGGCGCTCTTCGTTGGGCAGCCGTTGCTGGACGCGTACCTGAGTCGCTTCTAGGTACGCCGCCCGTCTATCCCCCTACTCAGGGATCCGGCCCCGCAGGCCGATAAACCGTTCAGGTGGAATTCGACGATCTTCAGAACGTTCCCGGCGCGGGGACGAGCGGCGAGGCGTCCTCGTCCCTGAACCCCACGCCGCCTCCGGGTGCCGGCATCGCGCCGAACGCGGTCAACGAGCTCGTTGCCGATCTCCTCGAGACGACGGGCCTGGTCGCCCCTGACCGGCTCGCGGGTGTCCGCTCGGCCGCGCAGGGAAGCTCGGTCTCGCAGGCGATCGTCGACGAGGGCCTCGCCGCGCCGGGCGTGGAGACTCCTCCGCCGTCCCCCATCGGCGCGCGCGGCCTGCGCCAGGTCGCCACCGACCATTCCCACCTCCCGCAGGTCGATCTCCCGTCCGAGGGCGTCGACAAGAACGCCGCGGGCCAGATTCCGACCCATGTTCTCGAACGGGCGGTCGCGATTCCCTACAAGCTCGAGGACGATCGCCTGTACGTCGCCGTCGCCGACCCGACCAACGTCCAGGCGGTCGACGAGCTGCGCATTGCCACCCGCTACACGCTCGAGATCGGCGTCGCTCCCGCGGAAGACATCGAGGTCGAGCTTCGCCGCATCGTCCGACAGACCGAGGCATGGGAGCGTGCGGCGCTGGTCGAGGACGAGCTCGACGAGGACGAGCTCGAGGATGCAGACGATCTCGAGGCCGACGACGGCGTCTCCGACGCCCCGCTCGTCCGGCTCGTCAACTCGATCATCCTCCAGGCCGCCGAGGACGGGGCGTCCGACCTCCACTTCGACCCCCAGGACGACGCGCTCGTCGTGCGCCTGCGCGTCGACGGCGTCCTCCACGAGGTGCAGCGCATCCCGAAGCGGCTCGCCGCAGGTGTCACGACCCGTCTCAAGGTGCTCGCGAAGCTGGACATCGCCGAGCGGCGAAAGCCGCAGGACGGCCGCATCTCACTCAACGCCAAGGCGGCGGGGCGCATGCTCGACATCCGTGTCGCGGTGCTCCCGACCGTCGAGGGCGAGGGCGTGGTCATGCGCCTCCTCGACAAGACGAAGCGCCCGCCGACCCTGTCCGAGCTCGGCCTCTCCGACGAGATGCGGGCCCAGTTCGCGGAGATC
>DATAOL010000158.1:0-6203 GCA_036265755.1 Gaiellaceae bacterium
GAGGAGCGCCGCCGGCTCGAGGAGCGACTCCGCGAGGGCGCGGAACGGCGCCTGGTCGCTCTCGGGCACGTGCTCGAGCGGGCGTCGGGAAACACGAGCCCCACCAGGACCGCGGACATCGAGCGCGCCAGCGGTCAGCTCGCCCGCACGCTCAGCGATCTCCACGACCTCGCGCGGGGCCTCCACCCGCGGGCGCTCGCCGAGCAGGGACTCGCGGCCGCGCTTGCTTCCCTCGCGCAGAGAAGCCCGGTGCCGGTCGAGCTGACGGTGCCGCCCGGGCGTCTGCCGGCGGAGGTCGAGGCCGCCGCCTACTTCATCTGCTCGGAGGGACTCGCGAACGTCGCCAAGTACGCGTCTGCCTCACGTGTGGTCGTGCGCGTGACTGCGGACGACCGCGCGGCGCTGGTGGAGATCGTCGACGATGGTGTCGGCGGCGCGGATCCAGCACAGGGCTCCGGCCTCCGCGGGCTGGCGGACCGGGTCGAGGCGCTCGATGGCGCCCTTGGCCTCGAGAGCCCGCCCGGCGGCGGGACACGCCTCTCCGCCGAGCTTTCCCTGCACGGTGAGGCACCGTCAGGGGATGGGTCGCACCGGCGGACCGATCCGCCGCCACGGCTCGCCTGACCAGACGAAGCGGTCGCCGCGCTCCACGGATGGGGCGGGCGTGAGGTGCAGCGTCCCGTCGCGGTCGCGCGCGAAGGTGAAGATGAGCACCGAGTTTTCGCTGGGCCAGCTGAACGCGATCCGGTTGCCGGTGACCCTGTAGGTGCCCGCGTCCGGGCTCTCGCCGCTCTGCCACTTCTCAGCGCGGAGGGTCCTCTCGCTGACTGCCCCGACAACGGGTATGTCCGGGTTCCATCCAGACCGAACCGCGTCAGCTTTCGTCAGCACCCACCGGTAGGTTCCGTCGAGCTTGCTGGTCGCCTGAGGCGCCGTGGTGCCGGTGGGCCCAGACTCTGGGGGGACGGAGCAGCCTCTGGGAACGCGGAGGGCGGGTGCGGGAGGGAGAGATCGCTTCAGCGCTCGGATCTGGCTGATCAGGCTCTTCGTGCGGGGATCTCGCTCGAGCTCGGAGTAGACGGGTCGCGTCGCACGGACGAGAGCCGCGAGCTCGGTCCTGCTCGCGAGCACGACGCGACCGCCGCCGGTGACGGAGGCCGCCTGGCCGCCCGAGCAGAACGTGTCGATCGCGGCCTGGGCGGAGCGACGCTTCGCGACCGCGTACGCGAGCGTGCGGGCGGCCGCCTGCTCCAGCGCCGCCCGCTCGGCGTCCGTCAGGGCGCGAAGCGAAGCGGGATTGGCGAAGAGCGTGTGCAGCGCCGGAAACATGCTGGCGTTGGCCGTAACGATGTCCGGCCCGAAATAGGAGACCAGCGACTCGAGCCGCCCGTCGGCCTGTCCGCGGCTCATCACGTCCAGATCGGCCTTTCCCAATCTGTGCACCGGTATCGCCCCGAGCGCGCGCAGCGCTGCGTCGGTCGCCCTCGACGGGGTCACAATCAACCGCGATCCGCGGAAGCTGGCGAGGGAGACGAGCGGGCGCCGGAGGCCGACCGGATTGCGCAGCGATTCCGGAACGACCGCCAGCCCCTGGACGCCCGCATCGCGGAGTCCGCTGAGCATGCTGCTGGCGAGCGGGCCCGTGGCCACCCGGTCGAGGAGAAGATCGTCGGTGACGAGGAAGGGCGCGTGGAGCGCCTGGAAACTCGTTGTCCCGAGCTCGTCCCAGGCCGCCGCGCCGATCCAGCCCAGGTCGAAGCTTCCGTTGCGAACCTTGCGGGCGACCTGTGCCTCGACATCCGGCCGCTCGTGCCCGGCGGCGTCGTAGATCACGCGGACACGCAGCTTGCCACCGGAGAGCTTCGCGACCTGGTTCCCGAAATACTCGAGCACCCACGTCGTGTTCGGATCATCCTGCGCATCGACGTCGCCGAGACGGAGCACGAGGGGGGCATTCGACCCGCCGGCCTTGTCGGCTCCGCGCACCCGATGGCTCGTGCCACAGCCGGTGAACACCGCTACGGCGAGGGCCGAGGCGAGCGTTGACGCCGCGAGCTGTCTTGTTCCTCTGACCCGTCTCATTTAACTCGTTCGCCCCCGAGACGACCGTATCGGCCGGGTTTGCGCGCGCATCGTGGGTGAGCGACGGATTCTGGCGCAGAGTGCTTCTGGGGGCTAGTTCGCTGCCTCCTCGTGCCAGAATCGAGGAATGGCGGCCGCAGGCACCGCCGCTCGACTGCGATTCGCGGGCATCGCGGTCCTCGTGCTCACACTTATCTATGCGATCGCCTCGATCCTCGCGGTCCCCCGGTCGACAGAGCCGTTTACGACCTACGCCGGTGCGACCTACGCCCATGCGTCCACTGCCGCTCACGCTGCGGATCTCGCGGCCGGGCTCGGCCTACTTTCGGCGGGTCTCCTCGGATGGGTCGAGCCGCGGACAAGGCGGCTCGGTGTGCTGACCCTTCTCGCTGGAATCGCCTGGTTCGGGCCGGATTGGGAGGGCTGGGATGGTGGATCTCCTTTTCTCCGCAGCCTCGGCGCGGTCGTGACGCCCTTCTTCCTCGCGCTCCTCTTCCACCTCGTGCTCGCGCTTCCGATGGGACGGCTCCGGTCGTGGCGTGCCCGCGGCTTGGTCGTTGCCGTTTACGGTGTGGCCGCGTTCGTGAGTCTCGGCCGGGCGCTTTTCCGCGACCCGTTCCTCGACCCCTACTGCTGGCGCAACTGCCTCTACAACTCGTTCCTCGTCCACGCCGACCCGGGAGTCGCGCGGGCCTTCGACGACGTCTGGGTCCGCTCGAGTCTTGCCATCGGCCTGCTGCTCGTCGTGATGGGCGCCTGGCGGCTGCTCAGGGCGAGCGGACCTGCGCGGCGCGTTCTCCTGCCGACGCTCGTCCCCGCCGTGCTGGCCGGTGCCGCCGCGAGCGCCTACGCGGTCGCACTCCTGCGCACGCCGCTCGAGGACCCGCGCAGCCCAGAGTTCTCGTCCATCTTTCTCGCGTTCTCGCTTTCCGTCGCTGTGCTCGCCCTCGGTCTCGCTAGGGGTGTCCTCGAGACCCGCCGAACTCGAGCCGCGGTCTCGCGGCTCGCCAACGAGCTGGGGGAGGCTCCGCCACCGGGCACACTCCGAGATGCCTTGGCCGCGGCCATGGGCGATCCGGCCCTCGAAGTGGCGTATTGGCTCCCCGGCGCGCAGCGGTTCGTCGACGGACGTGGGAAGCCCATGGATGCTCCGGTTGCGGGGCACGGCCGGGCGGCGACTCCCATCCTTAGGGACGGGCGGCCGGTGGCAATCGTCGTCCACGATGCCGCGCTGCTCGAGGGACCGGCGCTCGAGCGTGAGATCGGCTCCGCGGCGCGACTCGCCGTCGAGAACGAGCGGCTTCAGGCCGAGGTGCTCGCCCAGCTCGACGACCTTCGCGCTTCGCGCGCACGGATCGTCGAGACCGGCGACGCCGAACGGCGGCGACTCGAGCGAGACCTTCACGACGGGGCCCAGCAACGTCTCCTTGCGCTCTCCTACGACCTGCGCCTTGCGCGGGCCGCCGCCGAGGCCGCGGGTGACCGGGAACACGCGACGCTCCTCGCTTCTGGGGGCGACGAGGCCCAGGCTGCGCTCGGGGAGCTGCGCGAGCTTGCCCACGGGATCTACCCGGCGATCCTCGCCGAAGCCGGGCTCGCGCCCGCATTGGCGACGCTCGTCGACGAGGCGCCGCTGCCGGTCGAGCTCGACGAAGTGCCGCCGGAGCGCTACAGCGCACCGGTCGAGACGGCTGCCTACCTGACGGTCACCGAGGCGATCGCCGATGCGGTCGGGCGGGAGGCGACGTTTGTATCCGTCGACGTCGTCCGCGAAGACGCCGAGCTCGTCGTCCAGGTCAGAGACGACGGGGCCGCCGGTACGTCGACGCTCCTCCACATCGCCGACCGCGTGGGCGCGCTCGGCGGCTCCCTCGAGGTCGGGCCCCACAGCCTCCGAGCGGAGATCCCTTGCGAGTAGTCGTCGCGGACGACGTCATGCTCACGCGCGAAGGGATTGTCCGCCTACTCAAGGAGGCGGGCATCGAGGTGGTCGCGGAGGCGGAGGACGCGGACGGCCTGCTCCGTCACGTTCGCCTCGCCCGGCCCGACGCCGCGATCGTCGACATCCGCATGCCGCCGACCCACACGGACGAGGGCCTCGTCGCCGCGCAACAGATCCGCGCCGAGCATCCCGATGTGGCGGTGCTCGTCCTCTCCCAGTACGTCGAGCCGAGCTACGCCATGCGCCTACTCGAGGAGCACCCAGAGCGGGTCGGCTATCTCCTCAAGGAGCGGGTCTTCGACGTAGCGATCCTCGTTGATGCGCTCCGCCGCCTCGCCGACGGCGAGACCGTAATTGACCCGACGATCGTCTCGCGTCTCGTTGGTCGCCGACGCCGCGAGGATCCGCTCGAAGCGCTGACCGAGCGCGAGCGAGAAGTACTCGGGCTCGTTGCCGAAGGACTGTCGAACAAGGCGATCGCCGGGCGGCTCTTCGTCACCGAGCGCACGGTCGAAGCCCATGTGAAGCAGATCCTCCTCAAGCTTCGGCTTGATGTGAACCCCGAGTCGCATCGGCGCGTGCTCGCCGTGCTCGCCTACCTCCGAGCCGGCGCAGGGGCAGGGTAACGAGCCGCGCGCACTCGAGATCAGACCGCGACCGAGTCAGACGTGAATCGGGCACCGCCGGTCCCGCCGTGGCTGCAAGCGTTCTGCAAGCATCGGGCTTCCGCCGCGATGTCACCGTGTTCCGCCTAAGTGCAACAACCCAGGGCCAATCTGGCTCGGAATCTGCATTCATGCGGAATACGGCGGAACGCGTGTAGCGAATCGAGGCGGCTCATAACCCGGAGGTCGCAGGTTCAAATCCTGCCCCCGCTACTGAAAAGGCCCCGGAAACGGGGCTTTTTCGTTGGCCATCGAGCGACCGGTTCCTCGCCCGGAGAGATCCACGGTCAGGTGAGCGCGGTGCGCTGATCAACGACCAGCCGTTCAACGTCCTCGCCCTCCCGCGGGCTCCGCCAGATCGTCACGCTCCCCGCGCGGCCATCGAGAACGAGTTCTCCCAGCGTATTCTCGAACGTCGCTGGTCGAAGCGGCCGCCACGTGGCAGACGGCGAATCTACCGCGGCCAGCTTCGCCAGGAGGAAGAAGATCTTCTCGGCGATGCGGGAGCCGGTCGCCTTCATGACGCGGCGCTCCATCGCCGAGAGCGGATTGCGAAGCGGTGAACAGACGATCTGGTGGACGCTGCACGACCCGTTCGGGCCGAGATCGATCTCGCTTACCGAGCTGCTGTGGACGTCGCCGCCGAGAAGCAGGATCGAAGCCGGAGGAGGGGTGTCCGCCGTGCCGTGAGCGATCGTCCGTAGCCAGTTGCACAGCTGCTCGAACGACCGGTTGAACGCCGCCCAATGCTCGAGGTCCACGGCGCGCCTGAGTCGCTCGCTGAGGCCCGCGAGGAGGCGGCCCCATCGCCCTGCGCACAGCGACTCGTTCCACGCCTGAAAATGGTGGATCCCGCGCGGCAGGAACACCGGAAGGGTGCTGGCGATAATCACGTGGTCGAATGCGCCGCTCGCATGGTCGACGATCCAGTCCCATTCCTCGTCGTCGACCATCTGCCGCCGACCGTCCGACAGCACGCGCGCGGCGCGCGAGTCCAGGACGAGGAGGCGCGTGTCTCCGAAGTCGCGGTAGAAGGCCCAGCGGCTCGCGGCCGACTCACGATCCCACGTGTGGGCGAGCCGGCGAAGGAGCGGTCCCGCCTCCCGCTCACCTTTCACCTGCGGGAACGTCGTGTCCTCCTCGAGTTCGGGCGGGGAGAGGTTGCCGAGATGCTGGTAGAGCCAATAGGCCATGAACGCGCCTGTGATCCGGCTCTCCCACCAGTTCGTTCGACGCATCTCCTCGACCCAAAGCCAGGAGATGTTCCAGTCGTCGTGCACGTCATGGTCGTCGAAGATCATGACCGTCGGCACCGTGGAGAACAGCCATCGGATGTCCGGTTCCGACCAGGACTCCCGATAGAGCCGCGTGTACTCCTCGAAGTCGGCGATCTGCTCCCCGGGAGGCTCGTCCGTCCCGCGCTTCTCCCGGATGAATGCGAGGGTCTGCGGTGAGACCTCGTCGGCGTACACCTGGTCGCCGAGGAGGAGCACCGCGTCAGGCCACTCGACGTC
>DATAOL010000159.1:0-5459 GCA_036265755.1 Gaiellaceae bacterium
ACGGGACGGCTCTACGGGCTCCTCTTCAACCGGGCGACGAACACCGGTACGTGGGTCGGCCCGCTCGACCCGTTCGCTCCCGAGGCGGACATGGCGGCCCGCGCCGGCGCGCCGAACGCGACCAACTCCTTCGGCAAGGCAGAGGGCATGGTCGCCTCGGCGAGCTCCGCGACGCGCGGCGGCAACCAGGTCACCTTCACCGAGTCCGGCTTCGGCACCGATCCGGGCCGGGTGTGGCGGCTGACCGACCTCTCGCAGAGCGTCGTCAAGGGCGAGGTCATCGTCGAGGGCGACTTCGCGCGCCTCAGCCGGCCGGACAACCTGCGCTACACCGACGCAGGCGACCTCTTCATCATGGAGGACCACGGCTCGTCTGAGTTCGCCCTCGCGGGCGGCTCGAACGAGATCTGGGTGCTTCCGCGGGGAGAGACCGGCGCGGCGAACCTCGTTCGGGTGGCGAGCATGCCGAACCGGTTGGAACCGACCGGCCCGTGGTTCTCGAACGACAACCACATCCTGTACCTCTCGGTGCAGGCAGATCCGCCGTTCCAGAGCCGGGTGATCGCCATTCAGCGGACCGGCGGCAACTTCAACCAGCCGTACGACCGCTAGCAGGCGGACGAATCCGATGCTTCGAGGGCCGGCCACCGCCGGCCCTCGGCATCTCTAGACGGTTTCGGGAGCGGCGGCCTCGTCCGCCACGCGGTGAGGGGCGCGCACCATCTGCCCGAGGCGGTTGACCACGTCGAGGGTCTCGCCCGCCTCGACGAGGCGCTCGAGCTCGGCGAGCTCGTCCTCGAGCCACAAGGGGTCGACAGGGGTGCTCGCGCAGCGAAGGATCTTGGGGTGGGAGGTCGGCTCGGCGTTCTCGCCGCGAGCCCAGAGCTCCTCGTGGAGCTTCTCGCCGGGCCGGACGCCGATGAACTCGATCTCGATGTCCACCTCCGGCTCCTTGCCTGACAGCCGGATCATGTTGTGGGCAAGGTCGATGATGCGCACGGGCGGGCCCATGTCGAGGACGTAGATCTCGCCGCTCTCGCCGATCGCTCCGGCCTGGATGATGAGCTGCACGGCCTCCGGGATCGTCATGAAGTACCGGGTCATCTCCGGATGCGTGACGGTGACCGGACCGCCGCGCGCGATCTGACGGCGGAAGAGCGGGATGACGCTTCCCGATGAGGCGAGAACGTTGCCAAACCGAACGGAGATGAACTGCGTGCCGTTGTGCTCCCGCGCCGCCGCGGCCTCGGCGATCCATTCGCACACGGCCTTCGTCTGGCCGAGCACGTTCTTCGGGTTCACGGCCTTGTCCGTCGAGACCAGGACGAAGCGCTTGCACCCGAACTCCGAGGCGACCTCGGCGACGACGCTTGTGCCGAACACGTTGTTCCGCACGGACTCGACCGGGTTGGCCTCGATCAGCGGCACATGCTTGTACGCGGCGGCGTGGAACACGACGGCGGGTCGGTAGCGATCGAAGACCCGCCGCATCTTGGGGCGGTTCTTCACGTCGGCGAGCACGGGAACGGTCGCGTTGAAGTTCCGCTCGTACGCCAGCTCGCGCTCGATGCCGACCAGGGCGTTCTCCGTGTGGTCGACGAGGATGATGCGCTCCGCGCCGAGGGCGGCGATCTGCCTACTGAGCTCGGAGCCGATCGACCCGCCCGCGCCGGTGACGAGGACCGTCTCCCCGCTCACGTACGAGGCGATGGCGTCCAGGTCGATGTCGACGGCCTCCCGGCCGAGCACGTCCTCGACCTGCACCTCGCGGAGCTGGCGCGCAAGGTTGGGATCGCCGGAGATGAGCTCGTGCACGGCAGGCAGCGTCTTCACGGGAACGCCGACGTCGCGGCACACGTTCACGATCTGCTGTCGTGTCTCGCCGGCCGCGGACGGAATGGCGATGATGACCTCGTCGGGACGGTTGTCTCGCAGCAGGTGCCCGAGGTCATTCGTCGTGCCGAGGACACGGACCCCGTGCAGGCGCAGGTTCTTCTTGCGCGGGTCGTCGTCGACGAGGCCGAGCGGCGTATAGCCGAGGTTCGGGTTCTTCAGCATCTCCCGCAGGATCAGCTGGCCCGCGTCGCCCGCCCCAACGAGGAGGACGTCGCGTCCGCGCGTGACGAGACGGCGCCTTCCCGGCCGCTCGAAGATCGTCCGGGCGGCGAGCCTCGTTCCCGCCACGAGCGAGACGAGGATCAGCCAGTCGATGACGATGATCCCGCGGGGCAGGCGGTACCCGGGCAGCGGGTCCCAGAAGTAGATCGCCGTCGCAGTGACCACCGAGCCAACCGTGACCGCGAGGAGCGACCGCCAGATGTCGCGGATCGAGACATAGCGCCACCAGTGGTCGTACAGGCCGAAGGCGACGAACGTGAAGATCGTCAGGCCGACCACGACGAGGATCACCTCGGCCGAGACGAAGTGCTCGTAGCGGCGCGGGACGCTGTAGTCGAAGCGGATCTCGAACGACAGGAACCAGGCGAGTGCGATGAGACCGGAGTCCACGACCGCCTGCCACAGCCGGTGCCGGTTGAGCGTCCGCATCAGGCGGCCTTGACCCTCGAGGCTGCGCGCAGGCATTCGACGACCCGCTCCTGCTGCTCCTGCGTGATCGCCGGCCAGATCGGCAGCGCGAGGGTCTCCCGGGCCGCGCGCTCGGTCTCGGGCAGGCTACCCTCGGCGTAGCCGAAGGGCGCGAGCGCCGGCTGCAGGTGGAGGGGGGTCGTGTAGTACGTGGCCCAGCCGATGCCGGCCCGGTCGAGTGCGGCGGTCAAATGCTCCCGCTCGGACGTGCGCACGACGTACATGTGGTACACGTGACCCGCCTCGTCGGCGGGCAGCTCGCAGACCTCGCCGAGGCCGAGCTCGGCATACCGCGCGGCGGCCTCCCGTCTGCCGGCGTTCCAGTCGTCCACGTGGCGCAGGAAGACGCGCAGCGCGGCGGCCTGCAGCTCGTCGAGGCGCGAGTTGTACCCGACCGCCTCGAAGGTCTGCTTGTCCTTGGAGCCGTGGAACCGAAGGAGGCGGATCCGCTCCGCCAGCTCGGACTCGGCCGTCGTGATGAGTCCTCCGTCCCCGAGGCCGAAGAGGTTCTTCGTCGGGTAGAAGCTGAAGGTCGCGGCCGGCGCGAGCGAACCGACGCGCCGCCCGTCGACGCTCGCTCCAAACGCCTGTGCGGCGTCCTCGACGACCGGCGCCGCATCCGCTAGGGCGGCGACGTTCATCGGCCGGCCGAAGAGATGGACTGGCAGGATGGCCTTCGTCCGCTCCGTGACCTTCGTGGCAACATCGTCCGGATCGAGGTTGAGCGACTCCGGCTCGATGTCGGCGAACACCGGCGAAGCGCCGCGACGGGCGATCGACTCGGCGGTCGCGTAGAAGGTGAACGACGGACAGATCACCTCGTCACCCGGCCCCACCCCGAGGGCGTCGAGGACGATCACCAGGGCGTCGGTCCCGTTCGCGACGCCGACCGCCTCGCCGGCGCCGAGGTAACGAGCGGCTTCCTCCTCGAACGAGCGGACCTCCGGCCCGAGGATGAACTGGCCCGAGTCGAGCACCTCGGCGATCCGATCCTTGAGCTCGTCGAGAAGCGGCGCGTACTGCGCCCTCACGTCCGTCAGGGGGATCGCCACGGGCGCCACTCTATCCTTCGGTCGGGCTTCCAACGCCGCGGCGCCGCGCCCTCCGGCGGAGGAACCGATAGGCGCCGTACGCGACGCCGAGCCCGAGCGCGAGCACGATGACGTAATCGGCGTAGCGCCACTGCTCGTGGAAGTGCTCCCAGCTCGAGCCGAGCGCCACGCCCGCGCCGGCGAGACCGAAGCACCAGGCCGCCGAACCCACGGCCGTCAGGACGGTGTAGCGGGCGAGCGGCATCTCCATGACTCCCGCGGGAATGGAGATGAACGAGCGGACGACCGGGACGACGCGCCCGACGAGCACGGCGCCGTCGCCGTAGCGGCCGAACCAAGCTTCGGCCCGGTCGAGGCTCTCAGGGGTCACGTGTACCCAGCGACCGCGGCGTTCCAGGAAAGGACGACCTCCGTAGCGCCCGATGCCCCAGCCGATGAGCGAGCCGACCAGATAGCCCAGCGTCCCTGCGAGGGCCATCGCCACGTAACCCCAGAAGGTCGACTCGATGTGGGCTCCGAAGAGCGTGACGTCGTGCCCCGGGAACGCGCCGGCGGCGACTGCCCCCGCGTAGAGCATGACGAGCTCGCTCGCCGCCGGGAACATGGCGTCCACGAGCATCAGCAGGAAGACGGCATACAGCCCGTAGTCCCCGATCGCGGAGGTGACCGACCCGGTCATTCCGGCGAGTGTAGTTGCGGCGCAGGCGCGACCGGCTAGAAGCGGCGGACGACGCGCACGCCCCTGGAGAGCGCGACGACGCCGACCGCGTTCGACGCGCGGACGCGGATCAGGTAGCGGCGGCTATGGACGACCCGGCCGCGACCGTTCTTTGCGTTCCAGCGCACCGCGTAGCGGCCCGCGCCGAGGTGAGAGGAGACCAGCCGGCGGACGACCGCTCCGCCCAGAGTGCGGACGAAGACGGCCACATCGGCCTGCCGCGCCACGCGGAAGGAGATGTCGAGCCTGCCGCCGCGCCTGGTCGGGCGCATGAGTCGCTTCGAGAGGGCGAGGTGGCCGAGGGTCGAGTTGGTCACGAAGGCGCGCGTCATCTGGCTCGACCGGCCCCGTGAATCCACCGCCGAGACCTCCCAGCGCCACCTCCCGTCCCGCAGGCTCCGCCGGAACTCCTTGACGAACGTCCCCGGGCGCCTGGTCCCCGTCCACTTCCAGCGGACGAATCCATCGGAGGCGCGGACGAGCTTCATCACGACGCGCGACGTCCGCACGACCTTGCCGTACAGGCGCTGGACGTCAGCGACGCGGTCCCCGTTGGGGGAATAGAGCGACAGCCGCGCCGGGCGCGCGTAGATGCCGTAGTAGGTGACCATGAGCGCGTCGGCGACCGGCCGCTCGCTTCCATCCGAAGGGTGGTTGAGCACGCGGCCGTCGAAGGCAATTGTCGTCGAGCCGCCGGCGTCGAGCGCCATGGCGGTCACGGCGCCGAGGTGCACCATCAAGCGGGCGAGCTGCGTGTTCGTCACGCCCGCGCTCCAGGACGTCCGCCCATCCACCGCGACGAGGATGATTCGATGGTTGCCCAGCTGGCCGACAGCCGTGCGCGGGTTGCGCGGCAGGAGCTGAGAGGAGAGGAAGGCCTCGTCGGCCTGGAAGACCGGCACGCCGCCGGACACGAGCCGCGGACCTCCGCCGATGGCGTCCTTCACGCCCGTCCACCACGGGGTGAGGCCGACATGCAGCTTCACCCAGTTGCCGACCTTGCCCTCGTCGAGGAGCGGACGCCGGCGATCCCCTCGCGCCTGGAGGATCGCGCCTCCTGCCGGAATCGCGTGCCCCGTGCCGAGCGGGCGCGCGACGACCCG
>DATAOL010000160.1:0-3405 GCA_036265755.1 Gaiellaceae bacterium
GCGAGAAAGTCGGGCTTCTCGACGCCGGTGCCCTGGTGCAGGCAGGCGAGATAGAGAAACTCCTCCGGCGGCGCGTTGAGCGCGTCGGCCGGAGACGCATGAAATGAATGCGGCGTGTCGTGGTGCGCCATGGGACCTAGCTCCTTCGGTAGGTGGGCGGCGTCCTCGATCGCCAAGCGTGCATCGCGACGGAACGATCGTTCCGCGCGCCGTCACCGAGCCGGTTGACGGGCGCCAGGGCCGGTGCGCGAACGCCCGGTCGGCGTCAGAGCGACCAGCTGGGTGGAGGCGCGCTGCGGGAGGCGTAGGAGCAACAGCGCCCGGTCTGGATCGACGCGTCGAGATGCCCCGCCAACTCCGGGCACTGCTTGTCGATGAGCCTGATCGCGGTCCGGATGGCCTTCGTCACGCTTATGCGCGCTCGCTCGGCGGGGGAGCCGAATCTCCGGTCGCGGCCGCGCAGCCCGACCGCCCGCGCGAGCTCCTGGGTCAGGAATTCGAGCTCGCCCTCCAGGCGGACGGCGCGTTCGGTATCGCCCCAGTCGCGCGCCTGCTCGAGCTCTTCATCGAGCTCCTCGAGCCGGTGGCCGTAGTCCTTCCTGGCCTGGTCGTCGAGCAGCGGATCGCGGTCGGACGGCCACGACGCGACAAGGTCGTCCTCGGCGAGCCGGGCGACGGTGGCGGCCCGACGCTCGCTCCCGGCGCTCACCAGCTCGAGCACGTGTATCTCCCGACCGGGCGTCGCGAGCAGCGATGCGATGTAGCGAAGCCCCTTGACGTCGCGAAGGCGGAACATCTGCCCTCGGTACGCGATGGTCCAGAACTCCCCCTCGTTCCGGAAGACCGCCTCCTCGCCCGACGGCGGCAACGAGTGCCGGCGCAGGGCCGAGAAGCGCTCGAGGAGATCGGTCATACCGAGCTCGTGGCAGAGATCCGCGGCCTCCGCGACCATCGCGACGATGCGTTCGGGGTCACTTCGCTCGCCCCGCGCGGCCAGCGCCTGAGCGTGCTCGAGCAACACGCGGGCGCGGATCGCCCGCGCGCAGAGCTGCTCGCAGCGGCTCAGTGCAGTGGCGAAGTGCCGATCGGAGGCCTCCCACCGCTCGAGCAGCGCCGCGAGCTTGCCGAGCCGCAGGGCGACCGGCCCGAACGGCTCCTTGCTGTAGGTGACGGCGTTGTCGCCCTCGTAGGGAAGCAGGAGGTCGTACAGCCGCAGGGCATGGCGCTCGTCGCCGACTAGCACGCACGCATCCGCGAGACAGCACACGTGAACGGTCCAGTTCCCGTCGCGCCGGAGCTCGGCGAAGTCGCGTACGGCGTGGCGCTCGAGCTCGCGCCGGGCCGCCTCGCCGTCGCCGAGCTCGGCGGCGGCGAGCGCGTCGCGCCACCTCGGAACCCATGGGAAGCGCTCGCCGTGGTCCTGGATCTCGGGCCAGAGCTCCCGCAGGCGGCCCTGCGCCCAGCGGATCCCGAGCATCTGCGCATAGCGGGAGACGTAGCTCGCGTACTCGCTCTGGAGCATCCGCGCAAGCTCAGCCGCCTCCTGCGACAGGCGTTCGGCATCGGCGAAGCGGCCGTCGAGCGTCGGGCCGAGAATGCGCAGGCGCACCGTGTGCCAGCGATGGAAGGGCTGCCTGATCTGCTCGGTGATGGCTGTCGTCGCCTGGATCTCGGTCTCCGAGCCCCACCGGTCGCAGAGCTCGAGGTAGCAATGCAATCGTGCGTCGTGCGCCAGGAACTCCGTCTCGGGCTTAAGGCTCTCCTTGCTCACCCGAAGCATCTCCTCCGTATGCGCCAGACGCTCGCGCGCCCGTCCGGGACCAGTCAGCGCCCAGTGGCGGGAGTGGAGACCCGTGAGGAGCGCTTCTGCATCGCCGACGCGGCGTGCCATCGCGATCGCTTCCTCGCTGATCGCCACACGCCGCTCGGCGGGCTCGGAGCCCGACCACATCTCCAGAGCGCGGTGGGCGAGGAGACGGGAGCGAAGCGGGCTGTCGCCGACCGGAAGGGCGGCGAGCGCCTCCTCGAGAAGCCCGGTGCCGGTGCTGCCGAGCGGGAATCGCGAGTACAGAAGGAACCCGCCGAGCGCGGTCACGTAGGCGATCGCCGCTCGCGCAAGCAGCTCCGGCTCTCCCGAGCGGCGCGCGGCGTGGATCGCGCGCTCGAATGTCAGCCGCGCAGCGCCGCCGTCCCCGGAGCGCCATTGCGCGTCGCCGAGGCGAAGGAGCAGATCGGCTGCCCGCTCGGCGGAGGCGCCTTCGGGAGCCGCGAGCAGTTCCAGGGCATGCCCGAAGTGGATCGAGGCATCCTCGTAGCCGAGCACGGCGCACGCGTGATCGCCTGCGCGGACGAGGTACTCGACGGTCTGGTCCGCATCGCCGAGCGGCGATGCGAGAAATAGGTGATGCGCGATCTCGGAGAGGTGCGGATCGAGGTCGTCGACGTGCGCGCTCTCGAGCAGGCGACCCAACCTCTGGTGGAGCTCGGCGCGCCTGCGCGGAGCGAGATCGCCGTACAGCGTCTCGCGCAACAGGTCGTGGGTGAACGCATAACGACGCGGTGACGCGGCGACTTCGGCGATCAGGCCGACGGCCTCCGCCTGCGCGAGCGCGGCCGTCAGGCGGGCGCGGCTCAGCCGGCTCGCGCGCTCGAGCACACGAAGGTCGAACTCGCGTCCGATGACAGCCGCCAGCCGGAGGGCCGCGACGGCCTCGCGAGGCAGGTCCGTCACACGGCGGCGAATCAGGGCTCGAACCTCCTCGGGGATGCGCCGGAGCGGTTCCCCGGCGCGGTCCTCCAGGCTCTCACCCGCGGCCAGGAGGCGGACGACCTCGCCGAGGAAGAACGGATTGCCTCCCGTCACCTCGTGCAGCCGCGCGACGGCCCGGCGACTCACAGCCGAGCCGGTCACCGTCGCGACGTAGGACTCGATGTCCGCCGGTGCGAGGCCCCCCAGTGGGATCCGCCGCCCGACCCGGGCGAGCTCGGCGAAGACGTCAGACATCTTGCGCACGCGCTTGTCGGCCTCCCGGTAGGACCCCACGAGCAGGATCTGTTCGTCGGCCAGCGCGTCTCCCAAGTAGCGCAGCAGCAACAGCGACGGCTTGTCACCGGCGTGCAAGTCGTCCAGCACGACGAGGATGGGCCCGTCGGAGGACGCCTCGGTCAGGAAAGCAGCCACCACGTCAAACAGGCGCAGGCGCCCGCCCTCCGGCATCACGGCGGGCGGTGTCGAGCGCGAGGCCCCGGTCGAGTTGGTGAAGACGACCAGCTCCTCCAGGGCGCCACCCAGTGCGCGGATGACCTGAAGCCAGGGCCAGTAAGGCGGTGCCCCGCCCTCCTCCCAGCAGCGACCCGTCACGACCCGCGCGCCTCGCTCAGAGCCAACCAGGGCGAACTCGCTCA
>DATAOL010000161.1:0-5967 GCA_036265755.1 Gaiellaceae bacterium
GTCGAGCGGTTCGCACCCACGCGTCGGAAGAAGATCCGCGCCTCGCCGGCCTTGCACTCCATCACGGCGCCGGGTCTCATCATCCACTCCGAGGCGGAATGGATGCCGCTGTTCATGGCGCGCCGACTCCACGCTGCGGCATCCGCGAGTGACCTCGTCGTCCTACCCGGTACCGCTCACGGGATGGTCTACTTCGACCTGGCCATGCCCATCACCCTCCAGTGGATCCTGAACGACCTGTCGTGACTGACGCAGCCGCAAGCAACCTCCATGGTGCGGGCGCGCCCGGAGACGGTCTCAGGCCGTTCTCGAAGAGCCGCGCACGTAGTCGATGACGAACTCCTTGGGGTAGCCGGCGGGGTCTCGCTCGTCGTCGGTCGGGAACTCGTAGACGCCGAGCATGAGCTGCAGCGGATAGTCCGGAGCCTGTTCGACCGTCTTCAAGACCTCGCCGTCGACGGAGAACGCCGAGCCGCCCGGCTCCCACTCGGCGGCGTAGACGTGGAACTCCCGTGCGTCGATGTCCACCATGTTCCGCGAGAAGTCGTCCCGGAGCTTTGGGTCGCCGAAAGGGTGGATGCCCATCCCGACGCCTACATGGTCATCGGCGACGTCCCGGCCGAAGATCTCGCACACGCAGAGCTCACCCGAATGGTCGGGCTCGTCCTCGTAGCCGATCAGCCAGAGCGCGACCATGGTCGCGGGGTCGGCTGAGGCCCTGGCGCGAAGCTCGATCCGGCCGTACCGCGGCCCGTAGAGGAGGACGTTCTCCTGCTCCTCGCGCACGACCGCGTCGCGGTGGAAGCGGTGCTGGCCGATTGGGCTTCCGAGTTGGCCCGAGAACGCACCCGTCTGCAGCGACGAGACGCGAATCTCGCCGTCCAGCTCCGGGCACCAGGGTTCCTGGTCATGCTCGATCAGAAGCCGGAGGACGCCTTCGCCCAGCGCGTAGCGAGCTGCCGCCTGGCCGCGACTGCTCCAGTGAGGGAGGTAGTACGGAAGCCAGCGAGTTGGGTCGAGCGCCTCGCCCTCGAACCGGTCCTCGAACTCGAGCTCCACCCCTAGGGCTTGAGGATGACCTTGCCAAAGGTCTGGCGCTCCTCGATCAGCCGGTGCGCCTCGCTCGCCTGCTCGAGGGGAAGCTCGCGGTCGACGGCGGGGCCGCTGAGGTCCCCGCTCCCGACGAGCTCGATGATCCGGTCGAGCTCGTCCGCGGTCACCGACGCTGCGCCCGAGCCGATGATCCGAAGCCGCTTGCCGACCACCGTCCACATGTTCACCGAAACGGTGGGACCGCCGAGCGCGCCGCACGTCGTGAGCCGGCCCGTCGGCTTGAGCGCTGCGAGGCTCCGTTCGAACGCGTCGCCGAGGACGGGGTCGAAGACGACGTCGGCCCCGAGCCCCGCGAGCTTCTCGTCGTCGTAGGCGAGCGGATCCGCTCCGAGCTCCGACAGGCGGTCGTGCTTGGAGGACCCAGCGGTTGCGTACACCTTCGCGCCGAGGTAGCGCCCGATATCGATCGCCGCCTGCCCTGTCCCGCTCGAGCCGGCCTGGACGAGGAGCGTCTCTCCCTCCCGGAGCTCAGCATCCATGAGGCCTGCCCAGGCGGTCTTGTACGCGACGCCGAGGCCTGCGGCCTTGGAGGCGTCGAGCGAGTCCGGGATCGGGCGAACGTTGTCCGGCGGTGCCGCAAGCAGTTCCGCATAGGCGCCGGGCGATCCTGTGACGAGGACACGCTCGCCGTTGTCGACCCGCGTGCCCGCGGCATCGAGTCCCGGCGTGAACGGAGGCGTCGCGCCGGACATTTCCGGCGCCATCCGCTGGGTGATGTCGAAGTGGTTGACGCCCGCCGCCTCGACCCGCACCAGCACGCGTCCGTCGTCCGGAGCGGGGTCTGGCACCTCTTCCAGCTTGAGAACTTCCGGGCCGCCGCCTTCGTGAACGACGATCGCGCGCATCGGGCCTCCTTTGAGAGGAAGGTGAGCTACGAAGGATAGGCCGTCGCGTCGCCCCGTTAAAACGCCAGATCCGCGAACCCGAGGGCCCACGGATCTGACGGGACGACCTTAAACAGTCACGGCGAAGGTGTCAAGTCCGAGACTGAAATCAGTCGCGCGGTGAGACGCGGCTGGGGAACTGGAACTCCCGCACCGAGCAATCGGGGCAGTAGCTGACTGCCTTCTCGAAGCTGTCCTGCTCCGGATCGAAGCGCAGAAGGGTCCGCCAGCCCGGCTCGAAGGAGTCGGTCTCGGCGCCACACTCGATGCACCGGAGCACGGGGCCGAGGCTAGCGTCTGGAGGCGGGAGGGCCAAGCGGCGTTTTCGCTCGGAGCGGGAAATTCCGTTCCGAAAAGCTCGCTTAAAACGCCAGATCCGACGAACCCGAGGGCTCGACGGATCTGACGGCAGCAACCTACTGCCTCTGCTCGACTGTGTCAAGGAGGGTGGT
Source organism: Gaiellaceae bacterium (assembly GCA_036265755.1). Taxonomy (GTDB): domain Bacteria; phylum Actinomycetota; class Thermoleophilia; order Gaiellales; family Gaiellaceae; genus DATEOR01. The sequence continues at coordinate 2,450 of DATAOL010000161.1, forward strand.
GGAAGAGCGACCCGGCCCGCGGGCGGCCCGGTGGCCTCGCGGCGGACTTAGGCGAGCGCCTTTTGCTTCAACTGCTCGAATTCGACCTGCGAGATGGCGCCGCCGTCGAGCAGTTGCTGCGCCTTCTCGATCTCTGCGGCGGCCCCCCCGCCCGCGACGGAGCGCACGCGGTCGTCCATCTGCGCCTGCGCCGCGCGGGCGTGCTGAACGTTGCGCTCGGCCATGTGCTTGCTCTGCGTCCCGAGGTAGACGAGGACACCGAGCAGCGGCAGGAAGATGACGAAGAGCGTCCAGCCCACCTTCCCGCCGCCGGACAGGTCGTGGCGGCGGAACACGTCTCCGAGCACGCTGATCAGGAGCCAGAACCAGATCACCCACGCGAAGAAGACGAGCATCGTCCAGAACACGTCGAGGAGGGGGTAGTCGGCGGCGAAGAGCGTGGCGGTCACTCCAGGATCCTCGGCGCGGTGTAGTCGTCGAGGGGCTTCATCAGCGCGAAGATGACCGCGATGTTGAGGGCGATCGCCGCCACCGTCCAGATCGGGAAGGCCGCGATGAACGCGAACTGCACGATGACGTTGAGCATGAGGAGGATCACGCCGACGGTCCGCGCCCACGTGCGAACGTTCAGGATCCCGACGCCGACGAGGATGTCGATGATCCCGACGATGAGCCAGAACACCCCCCAGTACGTGAAGTCGGCAAAGAGGAGACCGCCCTTCGTGACCGCGAAGTAGTCGTCCTTGAAGATCGCGATCAGGCCCTGCAGCACGTTGACACACCCGACCAGGATGAAGATCGTCCCGGCGAAGGGGTACCAGCCTGAGACGGCGGCCGGCCGCGCGCGTTCGGTGTCCATCTGCCCTCCCTTGGAGTCGAGCCGCCGAGTTTAGTGACGGGTGGGGCGGTATTCAACGCGGGCTTGCCGACCTGCCGGCGCTGTAGCCTCGCGCCATGCGCCCCGCTCCTTCACCGATCTTGCCCAGGCAGATCGAGCGGGTGCTCACGAGCCGCCACATCATTCTCCGGCTCATCCTCACGACCGTCGCTCTCGTGATCGGGCTCGGCATCCTTGTCGCGATCGTGGACGAGAAGGACTTCCCGAACGTCTGGATCGGGATGTGGTGGGCGATCGGGACGGTGGCGACGGTGGGCTACGGGGACGTCGTACCCACCCAGGTGAGCGGGCGAATCATCGCCGCCGCGACGATGATTGTCGGTATCGGGTTCCTGTCGCTGATCACGGCGACTGTGGCATCCGTGCTCGTCGCGCGCGCGAACGTGGAGCTCGCCGACCGGGGCGAGGACGAGGTCATGACGGCGCTCAAGCGTGTGGAGGAGCGCCTCGAGCGGATCGAGCGGGAGCTCGGCTCCGGCGAAAGGGCCTGAGGGGCGGCGACGCCGCCGCCCCGGGCCGTTCTCTAGGTTCTGATCGCGCCGGGCCGCGTCAGCGCCCAGATCACCCAGACGTCCAGCGCGATCACGATGAGCGACCACACCGGGTAGTACGGGATGAAGAAGAAGTTGGCGATCGCGCTCAGCATCGCGAGGGTGATCCCGCCGATCGCCGCCCACGTCTTCCCCGCCCAGAGCCCCCAGCCCATGAAGATGAGCAGGATGCCCAGGAGCAGGTGGATCCAGCCCCAGGCGGTCACGTCCAGATCGAACGTGTAGTGCTTCGTGACCACGAAGAACTCGTCGTTGAAGATCGCCACGAGGCCGTCGATCGCCTGGAAGACCCCGATCAGGATCAGGAGCGTGCCGGCGAAGGTGATGCCGCCGATCGCCCAGGCGGAAACGCGTGGCTCGGAGTCGTACTGCGTCATCGGGTGCAGCCCTCCTCTGGTTTGAGTCGGCGCCGATGATACTCCGGGCGTCGGAGCGGCTAGGGGGCGCGGCCCGTCGTGCGGAGCGCGTCGTCGCGCGGCGAGGAGACCATCGCGCCGGAGTCGATGTGCTGCGGCGTGATGCCGCCGAAGGCGATGTAGGCGATCGCGCCGAGAGCGGGGAAGACGATGATCGCCACGATCCAGACCGCGCGCTTCACACCCGTCATGTCGTGCCGACGGAAGATCAGGTCGACGATGCACGTCACCCAGAGGATCGTGAGCGGGATGAAGACCGCCAGGACGACGAACGTGTGCCAGAAGTCCATCAGCCGCGATCCTACACCCGCGTCTGGCTGCGAGAAAGCTCGGAGCGGGTCTCCCACACGATCGCGTTCAGCTCGGCCGACCAGACGACGCCACGGCCGATGAGGAAGAAGTAGAAGAGCGCCGTCGTCGCCAGGCCCAGCACGCCATAGAGCTCGTTCGCATTGGCGAGCTTCGTCTCCAGGTAGTAGACGGTGAAGACGTGCAGCGCCTCGACGCCGACCGCGAAGAGGGCGGCGCCCGGGATGAACGCCGTCCAGGTGACTCCGGGCCGGGCCGGTAGCTTCATCGAGACCCAGAGCCAGGCAGCTCCGAAGAACGCCCCGACGAGCAGGGTCGCGAGTGCTCCCAGCGGCCGAGAGCTGTGCTCGCGGGCCCAGCCCGCGGCGGCGGTGAGGGCGAGAACCACCAGCGGCGAAGCAGCGACCACCACCAGTGCCTTGTGGGCGCTTCGAAAAGGCGGAGCCGGGATGCGCCAGGCGGCAGCGGAGACAAGCCGGAGCGCGCGGAGGAGGCCGAAGCTGAACCAGGTGAAGAGGAAAAGGCCGGTGATCACCAGCCACCAGCGGCCGGTCTGGGACTCCTTGGCCGCGGTGGCGATCGTCGACGCGAGCGAGTTAGCGAGCCCGGCATTCCGTGCGTCTCCCGCGACGTCGGCTCCGAAGGCGGAGGCGAAGCCAAGCCCTCCCGCGAGCAGGACCGAGAACGCGAGGATCCAGAAGAAGAAGCGGTAGGCGAGACCGCCGCCGAGAACGCCACCGGCGATGTCCTTGTCGCGCTGGAGCCAGCAGAAGGCGACCTCGACCGACGCGTGCTGCGGCCTCTGGCCCTCGAGCTGCTCGCGGAGCTCGAGGCCGCGGGCGCGGGCGGCCGCGCTGCGATCGCGAAGCGACCGCTTCTCAGTAACGGGATCGTCTGTCGGCAGGAACCCAACTCCTTTCGGTGAAACCCTAATCCGCTATGGCCTCCATCGGGCCACCCCTCCAAATCCCCGAAGGGCGGCCGAACCGTCGCTACTTCGCCTCGGCCACGCTCGTGGTCTTCGGGGTCGTGCTCGCCGTCTGCGCCGCTCTGATCGGGATCTGGCTCGTGCGGGAGACGATTGTCTGGCTCGTCGCGGCGGGCTTCCTCGCCTTTTCGATCGAGCCGCTCATCAGGATCTTCACGCGCAGGGGCTTAGGTCGGGGCTGGGCGACCGCGCTCGCCTTCCTCGTCATCGCGGGTGTCGTCCTCTTCTTCGCGATCGCGATCGTCCCGTCGCTCGTCGACGGCGCCAAGGCCCTCAAGGCGAAGATCCCGGAGTACGTCGACCAGCTGCAGAACACGGGCGCGTCGGATTCCCTGAACGCCGACGACGCGATCCAG
>DATAOL010000162.1:0-14939 GCA_036265755.1 Gaiellaceae bacterium
AAAGAGCAGGTCGAGAGCCTCGGCGCCAGCTTCCTCGAGCTCGACGTCGAGGGAGCCGAAGGCCAGGGAGGCTATGCCGTCGCGCTTGCAGCCGACCAGCACGAGCGCGAGCTGGAGCTCATCGCCCACCACGTGGCCGAGTCGGACGCGGTGATCACGACCGCGCTCATCCCCGGACGCCCTGCGCCCTTGCTCGTCACCGAGGCGGCCGCGCGTGGAATGCGGCCCGGCTCGGTCATCGTCGACCTCGCTGCCGAGGCTGGCGGAAACTGCGAGCTGACGAAGCCGGGCGAGACGGTGGTCGAGAACGGCGTCACGATCGTGGGCGAGCTCAACCTGCCGAGCACGATGCCCCTACACGCGAGCCAGATGTACTCGCGGAACGTCTGGACGTTTCTCAACCATCTCCTCGGCGGCGGCTCCGAGCTGAGGCTCGACTTCGAGGACGAGATCACGCGAGAGACCTGCGTGGCGCACGAAGGCAAGGTGCTGAAGGAGCCCGTGGCCCCATGAACGCGCAGCTCCTCAGCGACATCACCGTCTTCGTCCTCGCCGTCTTCATCGGCTTCGAGATCATCTCGAAGGTCCCGACGATGCTGCACACGCCGCTCATGTCGGGCACGAACGCGATCCACGGGATCGTGCTCGTCGGCGCCATGCTGATCGCCGGCTCGACGGACTCCGACCTCGAGAAGGCGCTCGCGTTCGTCGCGGTCGTCTTCGGGACGATCAACGTGGTCGGCGGCTTCCTCGTCACCGACCGCATGCTGGAGATGTTCAAACGGAAGCCGTCGAAGCCGGATTCGGAATGACCCTCCCGCTCTCGCTTTCCCAGACGGCGATCAACTTCACGTACCTCGTGGCCGCGATCCTCCTCATCGTCGGCATCCGGCGGCTGTCCTCGCCGCCGACCGCACGCTCGGGCAACTGGATCGCCGCCGCGGGAATGACGATCGCGATCGTCTTCACCTTTCTCGACCCCGACATCACGAGCTACTGGCTGATCGTGAGCGGGATGGCGGTCGGCACCGTGATCGGCGTCGCCTCGGCTCGGCTCGTGAAGATGACCGCCATTCCGCAGATGGTGGCGCTCTTCAACGGCGTCGGCGGTGGAGCGGCGGCCCTGATCGCCGCGGCCGAGTACCACCGGCTCGCGCCGGACGCGGGTCACCTCTCCGGCGACTCGATCGGCGCGATGCTCTTCTCGGCGCTCATCGGGTCGATCTCCTTCGCGGGGAGCCTCGTCGCCTTCGGCAAGCTGCAGGAGGTCCTGCCGGGCCGGCCGATCACCTTCGCCGGACAGCAGCTCGTGAACGGCATCCTCTTCGCGCTTCTGCTCGGCTTCGGCATCGCCGCGGGCACGACGGAGCAGGGGATCTGGATGGTGCTCCTCCTGCTCGGAGCGCTTCTCTTCGGCGTTCTCCTCGTGCTCCCGATCGGCGGCGCGGACATGCCGGTGGTCATCTCGCTCCTGAACGCGTTCACGGGGCTCGCGGCCGCCTCCGCGGGCTTCGTCCTCGACAATACGGCGCTCATCATCGGCGGCACACTCGTCGGCGCCTCGGGAACGCTCCTCACGATCATGATGGGGCGCGCGATGAACCGCTCCATCGCGAATGTCCTCTTCGGCGCCTTCGGCGGGGCGCCGGCAGGCGGCGCTGCTTCCACCGCCGCGGACACCGACGGCCGCTCGTATCGCGAGGTGACGGCCGACGACGCGGCGGTCATGCTGGCCTACGCGCAGCGCGTCGTCGTCGTCCCCGGATACGGCCTCGCGGTCGCGCAGGCGCAACACGCGGTGCGCGAGCTCGCAGATCTCCTCGAGGGCCGCGGCGTGGACGTCAAGTACGCCATCCACCCCGTGGCGGGGCGCATGCCCGGGCACATGAACGTCCTCCTGGCCGAGGCACAGGTGCCCTACCCGCAGCTCTACGACATGGACGACATCAACCCCGAGTTCCCGCGAACGGACGTCGCGCTCGTCATCGGCGCGAACGACGTGACGAACCCCGCGGCCCGCGACAACCCGGAGAGCCCGCTCTACGGCATGCCGATCCTGAACGTCGACCAGGCCGCGAACGTCGTCGTTCTCAAGCGAAGCATGAGCCCTGGCTTCGCCGGGATCGACAACGACCTCTTCTACGAGCCGAACTCGGCGATGCTCTTCGGCGACGCGAAGTCGTCCGTCGAGAAGCTCGTCGCGGCGGTGAAGGCGGCCTAGAGAAGCGTCACCGGGTCGCCCTGTGTGACCCGGCCGGTCTTCACGACCTTGGCGAGCATTCCGCGTTTGCCCTCGAGCTCGGCCTGGAGGCCGGGACGTATCTCCTCCATCAGATCGCAAGGGTCGCAGACCATGGAGATCTCGAACTCGGCGTCGCCGATGGAGAGCCGCTGGCCGACCGGCCAGTTCATCACGTCCGCGCCGCGCACGGTGAAGTTCTCCTTCACGCGGCCGGGGTCGACACCGACCGACTCGAGGTCCTCGGCGGCCACGAAAAGGACGTTGCGCTTGCCTCCGCGACGGTGAGCGCAGCCCTCGACGCCCTCGTTTTCGAAGACCTGAGCGCTCTGGAGCTCCTCCATGAGCTCGCGGCGCTTCGGCGAGTGCCAGATGTGAGCGATCTCGGGCACCTCCCGAGTATAAGGAGGCATGCAACCGGCGAGCACGCAGGTTCTCGACGTGGCCCCCGGGCTCTGGGTCTGGCGGGTGCGGCATCCGGACTGGCATCCGGGCGCGGATTGGGCGCCCGAGGTGTCCTCCGCGTGCGTCGATTCCGGAGGCGAGGTCGCCGTGCTCGACCCGCTGGCGCCGCGGGAGGAGGACGAGGTGTGGACGCGCTTCGACGCCTCGCCGCCGACCCTTGCCATTGTCCTGAAGCCGGACCATGTCCGCGACGTCGACCTCTTCGTCCGCCGCTACGGCGCCCGGGCGTACGGGCCGAGCCTCTTCTGGCCGGACGACATCCCGGAAACCCGGCTCGAGCCGGTCGAGCCGGGAACGGAGCTTCCCGGAGGCCTGCGTGCGATCTACGACGGGCGCGGCCGCAACGAGACGCCTCTCTGGCTTCCGGAGCAGCGCGCACTGGTCTTCGCGGACGCGCTGACGGAGCGGAACGGCGAGCTCCGGGTCTGGGGCACTCCCTGGCACGAGGAGCGCGTGCTGCCGGCCCTCCGCGCCATGCTCGGCCTTCCCTTCGAGCACGTCGTCGTCTCCCACGGGGAACCGGTGCACGACCGCGCCGCCTTCGAGCGCGCGCTCGAGCTGCCAGCCTTCGGCCTTTAGGAGGAAGAGCCGGTTTCCCGGCCTTTCGCATTCAGCTGGAAGCGGGGCGGGTCAGCGCGTGACGGCTGCGAAGGCGTCCACGATCCCGTGACCGTAGAAGCCGTTGTAGCCCTCGCCGCCCTGGCAGGCCGTCGGATCCGGCGGGCAGGCGACCTCGGTGGCCGTCTGCTGCATGTAGGCCTCTACCCTGCCCGGCCGCATCGACGCGTCGCCGCGCTTCAGGTCGCCGTAGCGGCTGACGATCAGCGCCGCGACTCCGCTCGCGTGGGCGGCCGCCATCGAGGTGCCCGCCATGAAGCGGTAGAACGCGGGCCCAGGCGCGGTCGGATCCTGCAGCAGCCGCGGAACCTGCAGGTAGGACGGCCACGTGGAGAGCACGAAGCCGGCCGGGGGCGCGGGCACGGCGTCTCCGCCGGGGGCCGCGACGTCCGCGACGCCCACGCCGTAGTTCGAATAGCTCGCCTTCTGGCCCGACAGCGCGGTCGCCGTGACGGCGATGACGCCCGGGAGCTCGCTCGGAAGTCTGATGCACTCGTTCCCGAGCGGCGGATGGGCGAGGTCGATGTTGTTGTTCCCCGCCGAGGCGACAACGCTGACGCCGCTCTTGAGCGCGTAGCGCACCGCGCGCTTGACCGCCTTGATGAGCGGCTGCTGCGCGGGATCGTCGTGGCAGAAGAAGTCCAGCGGATCCGCGGCCGTCGTCCCGCCCACGTCGATCGTGTAGCTGTTGTTCGTCACGTCGATGTGGTGCACCGCCGACCACATGAAGCCGCAGACGACTGCGGCGGGAGTGATCAGCCCGCTCGGCTGCGCCACCTTGACCGACGCGATCTTCACGTTCGGTGCGACGCCGACGATCCCGAACCCGTTCGAGGCCGCGGCGATCGTGCCCGCGTTGTGCGTCCCGTGGCCGTTGTCGTCCTTCCAGGCCTCGGGCGTCGTGTCGGGAACGCCCGTCACGCACGAAGCGCTGTCCGCGAAATCGACGTTCTGCGCGAGGTCGGGATGCGTGTAGTCGATCCCGGAGTCGAGGAGCCCCACGGTGACCGTCGGACTGCCGCCGGTGACCGCGTGGGCCTCCGGCGCGTGGATCTGCCGCATGTTCCACTGCAGGGCAGAGAACGTGTCGGCATCGGTCGCGGGGATGTTGGGCAGGTCGCCCTCCCAGTCCGCGGAATCGTGCTCGAGGCCGAACGAAATGCCTTCCAGCGGCGCGACGCCGTCCACCTTGCTGTCGCTGCCGAGGACGGCTGCGAACGACTCGAGCTGCGAATCGGCCACCACCACGCCGATGTCGTCGTATGAGCGCACGAGCTCGCCGCCGGCGCGCTGAATTGCCGTGACCGCGCCCTTCGGAGTGTTCTCGCTCTTGTAGACCACGAGATACCGTGCCGCGCCCGCCGCGCTGGAAAAGACCAGCGCGAGCGCGATGAAAAGTGTGCAGACCGACAGGCGTGCCGCTCGTCCCGGTTGCCGCAACCTAATTCTCCTCCGCTCGATCCTTCTCCCTAGAGGGCAAATCTCGCCCTGACGCACTTTACGACGGACTTTAGATCCATGCGTCCCTCATTAGAGTGAGCTAGAAATCGACGCGCAAGAGGGCCGAGCGGCCGCTCGCAGGCGTCCAGCGGGTCACATATGCGGTGCGCCCGACGAGCGCGGTCGTCCAGAGGAACGTCTTGTTCCCCTTCACGTGCGTCACCGTGCGGGTGTGGCCCCCGCCGAGCCGGCGCACCCGCAGATAGGAGCCTGCCGGGCGCTCCTCGACCCACGTGATGCGCGTGGCGCTCACCGCGGGGTTCGATTCCTGCCAGATCCTCGTCCGCTCGACGACGCGGCGCGTGCCGGTTGCGACGTTGTAGACGAAGATCGCGGACCCTCTGTGCCGGATGCGATGCCATGCGAGCCGGCCTCCGCGGAGGGACGGACGTCCGAGATCGTCGACCGAACGCACCGTCGCGATTCGCTTCAGAACGGGATTCGACGGGTTCGTCAGGTCGGCGAGGATGAGCCGCTCGTGATCGCCGTCATCGCGCAGGAACGCGAGGAGAGGCCAGGCGAGAGCCGGATCCGAGACCGGTCCCGCGATGTGGCGCTGGAGATTCCCGTTGCGCCAGTCGATCACCCTGATCCCGCCCGAGTCCGCGTACGCGAGAAGGTTCCCGTCCAGGGACGGAGCGCTCGCGGGCTTCACCGGGACCGCAGGCTTGGGCGCGGGCGGCGCGACGACGACTTCGACAGCCCCCGAGCCCATCATCCGCGCGCGGGCGAGAGTCTTGGCGTCAGCCGACGGGTCGAAACCGCGTCCCAAGGAGCTGACTCCCGCGCCGGCGGCGGGCGCGAGCGCGAGCATGACGACGGCGAGCACGAGGACGGCCGCGTTCATCCTGCCCACCAACGCGCTGCGCGCCACGAGCCGTTCGACTGCCGCGGGCGCATCGTCGCGACGGCGGGGCCAGATCGTCATGAAAGCCCTTCCCGCTCCGTAGAAGGCAAAGCAGAGCGCGGCAAGCGCAGGCCGGCCCAGAGCGAGCGCAGCGGCGCATGCGACCCAGAACGTGGCGACTGGTTGGAACGTGAGGAAGCCCGCGCCGAGCCCTGCTCCGTAGCCCGCGCTCCAGAGGGGCAGCGGCAACTCGCTTCGCCATCGCTCCGGCACCTGGCGGCGGGACTGCGGCAGCGGCAAGCGGACGAGGCCTGTCTCGCGCAATGCGGCCAGGAAGGCGACGACGGCCGCCGCGATGAGCGCCGGGCGTGTCCCGATCAGGCCGCCGGCGAGGCCGAGGGCGGCGCCGAGCGCAGCTGAGGCGACGAGCGCGCCCAGGGCGAAGAGAGCAATCGCGAGGCGTTGACGGGCGCGGCTCCCGCACACGGCGGGAGTGAAGGTCTCGACCATGGAGAGGCCTCAGGGCGACCAGGCGCCGGACACTCCGGCGAGGAGCGCGGTCGCCGCGAGTGCGGCGGCGACGACTAGCACTTCAGTCCCGAGTCGTAGTAGAGGACACAGAAGACGCGTTTGCCGTCGAAGCAGTATCCGGTCAGCGAGGCGTCGCCGTTGATGCGCTTCCGGCTGTGGGAGCAGCAGTCCACGAGCTTGCGGATCTGGCCGCTACAGCAGCGGTACCACGAGCCCTGCATGCCGGCATCGGCGAGACCGTACCGCTCATGCGTCCACTCCTCGCAGAGACGGCTGCGGGGAGCGCGCGGCTGCACGTCGCCGTCAGGCCCGAGGAGGCGCTCACCGGCTCCGTCGAGGGCATAGCCCGCCGAATCGACGGGGCGGCCCAGATTGTCGATGGGGTGGCCGTCGCTGGGGCGCAGCGGGTAGCCGTCCCGGTCGATGCGCGGCAGGCCGAGCGGGTTCGGGCACGACCCCGTCGTCCAGATGTGACCGCAGAAATGGAAGGCCTCGCTCTTCTCCGGCTTGACGGCGGCGGCCACGGCGGCGCCGCCGGTCGCCGCGAGCGCCGCACCGCCCATGCGCCCGAGGAACGACCGCCTGGTCATCCCGGAGGCGAGGCGCGACGACAGCGAGCGAGCGGCGGCGTCGAGGAAAGAGTCAGGCCGGCGCATGTTCCATCCTCGCCGAGCCGAGCGCCACGAGCCCGTCGAGCTGCTCGAGTGAGTTCACTGTGCCCTTCGCAGCGGCGAAACCGTCGACGACGTGGACGAGGAACGGCGTGCCCGGCACGCTCCAGCGCGCGAACGCATCGGGCTCCTCGTTCTCGTAGACCGTTCTCACAGGCATCCCCTCCCGCGCGAAGGCGCGGACACCGGGGGCGATCTCCCGGCACAGGCGGCAGTCAGGGCTGAAGAAGGCCACGAGCTCCTCGCCCATCCGGTGGAGCCCTTCGAGCGCCGGAGCCTCTTCGCCGATCGGTGGGCCCTCCTCCGCGAGCTCGAGCGCGACGCCCGGTCCGAGCCGCAGGGTCAGGACGCCCACCTGCCGGTAGAGGGCGAGCAGGAGCACGGCCAGGACGACGACGGCCACGGCGAGCGTGGCGAGCGCGACAGCGACGAGCGCATCGGTCGACGGCGAGCCGATCTCGACGTCTACGAAGGCGCCGAACGCGGCCAGGCCCGTGAAGGCGGCCGCGCGCGCGAGGAGGAAGTCCGTGCTGCGCTCCTTCGAACCGAAGCAGCTGCAGCGAAGGCGCGAGATCCCTCGCGCCCGGACGCTCGCGAGCGCGCCGACGAAGAGGCAGCCGAGGGCGAAGGCGGCGATCCCGGCTCCGGGAACCCCGGCGAGCAGGAGGGCACCCGTCGCGAGCTCGGCACCGGCGAGCGTCGCGAGGGCGGCTCCGCGCCAGGCCCGCGGCACGCCGTACGGCGCGAGCAGCGATGGGTCCCGCGACACGGCCTTGGAAACGCCCGCCCACAGGAGGGCGACCGCGACGACCAGACGGGCGATGAGGTCGAGCGACAGCACTGGGCTTCTCTTCGTCGGCAGGCCCTGGCGCCCTGCCGTTTCCGAGGGCTGAGAATACCGCCTCACCCGGAAGATCGATGCGGTCTCCGGACTGCTCTGGCTCGAGCCGGAGCTACCCCGCTTGCTCCGCGCTTCGCAGTCCGCGCAGCGCCCAGAGTGAGAAGAAGAGGACGAGAGCGACCGCGACGCCGAAGGCGAGCCCAACCTCGGTCGGCGTCCCAGCGAGGAAGCCACGCCCGGCCTCGAGCACGCGCGTGATCGGATTGACGCGCGCGACATCGTGGATCCAGCCCTGGAGGAGGGCGAGCGGCACATAGACGGGGGCGAAGAAGAGCACCAGGAAGACCGGCATCTGCATGACCGGTCCCGCCTGCATCGTCCGCAGGCGCAGCGCCACACCCGCGGCCCAGAGCACAGCGGCGAGATTGATGATCAGGCCCAACGTGTAGAGGCCGACGACATCGATCCCGCTTCCGCCGACCTCCATGCCCGCGATGAGCGCGACGACGGTCACGAAGGCCGCCGTCACGACCCAGCGGACGAGCGCCGCGGCCGCGTAACCGAGGACGATGCCGGTGCGATGCGGCGCGGAGAGGAGCAGCCGGCGCCCGAAGCCGCTCTCGAAGTCCCGCGCGATGCCGAAGCCGGTGAAGACGCCGCCGAAGGCTGCGGACTGGAGCAGCACGAAGACGAACTGGAACGCCGTGTAGCCGGGCGGGTAGTCGAAGCCTGGAACGTCGGCGATCCGCGAGAGCCCGCCCGCGAACGCGACGAAGAAGAAGAGCGGGAAAACGAGCGACGGGATGAGAAGCGACGGGTTCGTGAACACGTTGTGGAGCACGCGCCACGCGACCCCATGGGCGACGGACAGCGTCCTCACGAGCGCGTCAACCTCGTCCGCAGGGCCATCGACGCGAGCGTCACCGCGATCGTGGCGAGGACCGCCGCGATGCCGAACCCGAGCGCGAGTGCCTCGGGATCCCAGCCGATGATGATCAGGCTCCGCACCCCCTCCAGGAGATAGGAGACCGGGTTGACCGTCGCGGCGGTGCGAAACCAGTCGATCTCGATCAGGTTCCGCGGCATGGCCATCGACGAGATGAAGAGGAAGACGAAGAAGACGGGGAACATTCCCTGCACGGCTTCGCCCGAGCCGGTTCGGAGGGCGAGGAACGCGCCGAGCGCGCCGAACCCGAGGCCGATGAGGAGCGAGAAGACCACCAGGAGAGCGATTCCGGCCGGGCCCGACTCGAAGCGCACACCGAGGATGAGGCCGGCGCAGATCCACACCGCGGCCTGAACGAGGGTCATCACCATGACGCCGCCGAGCTGGCCGGCGAGGAGCGCCAGGCTTCTCATCGGGGTGAGCGCCAGGCGATTGAGGAAGCCCGTCTGGATGTCGCGCGCGAGATCCGTTCCGGCGTTCATCGTCGCGAAGAGCGCGCCCTGCATGAACGGGACGGCCAGCGCGAAGGCGAGATAGGAGTCGGTCGGAAACCCGGGCAGCCTCGTTGCGGACCGGAGCCCGCTCGAATTGACCGCGAGGAGGAGGAGCGGAAAGACGAGAGGGAAGACGACGTTTGCGGGCTGCCGCGATGTGCGCACCACCGACCGGCGGGCCAGCACCGCCACCTGGTCTGCGAAGCCGTGCGTCACGCGGGCTCGAACGCGAGCTCGGTGCTTTCCTCTTCGTCCTCGCCGGCACCCTCGAGAGAGCGGCCCGTCTTGGCGAGGAAGACGTCGTCCAGGGACGGCTGGTGCAGCTGCAGGTGCTCCACCCTGACGCCGTCGGCGTCCAGGGCGCGGACGATCTCGACGAGATCCGTTTCCCCGCTCCGGAGCCGTACGGCGACTCCCTGCGCCGCGGCACAGGGCTCGCCGAAGCGGGCGATGATCGCCGCGGCGCGCTCACAGTCGTCCGGGTCGGTGGGAACGACCTCGACCGTCGGCCTCCCCACCTCGGCCTTGAGCTGGGCGGGGGTGCCTTCCGCGACGATGTGCCCGTGGTCGATGATGCCGACGCGGTTGGCGAGGACGTCGGCCTCCTCGAGGTACTGCGTCGTCAGGAAGACGGTGACCCCGTCGTCCTGCGCCAGCCGCCGCACCTCCGCCCAGAGGGCGCTTCGGCTCTGGACGTCGAGTCCGGTCGTCGGCTCGTCGAGGAAGAGGATCCGGGGCGAGTGCACGAGGGCGAGGGCGAGGTCGAGGCGCCGCTTCATGCCGCCGGAGTAGCCGCGCACCTTGCGGTCAGCCGCCTCCGACAGCCCGACGCGCTCGAGGAGCAGCTCTCCGCGCCCGGCCCGCTCGCTGCGTGGAAGGCCCTGCAGCGTCGTCTGCAGCCGCAGGTGCTCGCGCCCGGTGAGAAGGGGGTCGAGCGCCGCCTCCTGTAGGGCCGCGCCGATGTGGGCCCTCACCTGTGGGCCTTCGCGGACGATGTCGAACCCGGCGACGCGAGCCGTGCCGGCGGTCGGCGGCAGAAGCGTCGTCAGCATGTGCACCGTCGTCGACTTGCCGGCGCCGTTCGGGCCGAGGAAGCCGTAGATCTCGCCCGGATGGACCACGAGGTCGATTCCGTCGACCGCGCGCGGGCCCTTCTTGAACTCCCGGACAAGCTCTTCGGCCTCGATCCCGTGCTCGTCGGCCATGCCCCGCAGGCTACCTACGCCGTGAGGTACCGGACCAGGGCGCGAAGCGTTGTAGGCTTGGCGGGTGAGCACTCCGACGGTCTCGCGCGGCGCGGAGCTCGACACGTGGGTCAGGTTCCTGCGCGCCCACTCCTCGATCGTCGGCAAGCTGAACGCCGAGCTCGTCGCCGACCACGGCCTGACCATCAACGACTTCGAGGTCTTGCTCCATCTCTCGTGGGCACCCGACCATGCGATGCGGCGCGTCGACCTGGCGTCGAGCGTGCTCCTGACTCCGTCCGGGATCACCAGGCTCCTCGACGGCCTCGAGCGCTCGGGGTTCGTCACCCGCGAGGCGTGTGCGACCGATCGCCGCGTCGTCTACGCCAAGCTGACGCCGACCGGGAGCGAGAAGCTCGCGCAGGCTCGCGAGACGCACCTCGCAGGCGTCCATCGCCTGTTCGTCGAGCGCTTCGACCCGGACGAGCTGGCGAGCCTCTCCGTGCTGCTCGAGCGGCTGCCGGGAGTCGAGCCCGAGAACGGCGACGGCGCTTCCTGCTAGCCCTCTAGAGAGCAAGGACTTCATCGGCCTCGGCCACGACCAACGGGTCGTGCGTCGCACAGACCACCCCAGCGCCGGTCTCGCGGGCGATCCGGGAAAAAAGCGCCGCAACTGCGAGCGCGTTCGCCTCGTCGAGCCGGGCGGTCGGCTCGTCGGCGAGCAGCAGCCGGGCGTCGGCGGCCAGCGCCCGGGCGATCGCAACGCGCTGGCGTTCCCCGGCCGACAGCCGGCCGACGCGCTGCTCCGCGCGCTCGGCGAGCCCGACGGCCGCCAGGGAGTCGAGGGCCCGCTGCCGTGCCTCGACCAAGTCCAGCTCACGCAGCGCAAGTGCGACCTCGACGTTCTCCCGCGCGCTCAGAAAGGGCGTCAGGCCGGGGTCCTGCTCGACGACCGCGATCGCACTCCGCCGGAGGGCGGCTCGTTCCTCTCGCCCGTGTTCGGCCAAGTCGAGGCCGAGCACCGTCACGCTTCCCGCGCTCGGGTCGCGCAAGCCGGCGAGCAGGTGCAGGAGGGTGGTCTTGCCCGAGCCCGACGGCCCCGTCACGGCGGTGAGCCGGCCCGCGGGAAAGACCGCGTCCAGGCCGCCGAGGACGAGCGTCTCGGCCGCGCCTTTCCCGTAGGTTTTTCCGACCCCGCTGATGCTCGCGACCGCGCCGTCTGCTGCACGGACGCCTTCGGGAGCCTCGGCGGGCGTGGAGCCGTCCACCTGGGCCCGCTCGCCGGCCGCCGTGACGACGATCCCCTCGTCGCCGAGCACGGCCCTGGCGCGGCCTCCGATCCGCGCGCGCGCGAGGAGCTCCTCCGGGAGCCTGACCCAGCCGCCCCGGGCGACGACCAGCGTCTCGCCGTCGCCTCGCTCCGACTCCTCGCTGACGCGCCCGTCGCGGACGCGGACCGTCCTGTCCGCGACAGCCGTCGACTCGACGTCGTGGCTCACGACGACTGTCGTGCACCCGTGCTCGCGCGCCAGTTCCCCGATCAGCTCGTACACGAGTCCCGCGCTGCCAGCATCCAGCTCACCCGTCGGCTCGTCCGCGAGGAGGAGTCTCGGGCGGTGCGCAAGCGCGGCGCAGACGGCGACGCGTTGCTGCTCCCCGCCGGAGAGCTCCGCCGGGCGGGCGTCCCGCTTGTCGGCGAGGCCGACCCGCTCCAGAAGCTCGTCGGCCCGGCGCAGGCGCCCTTCCTTCGGCGCGCCTGCGAGCCCGGACTGAACGCCGACGAGCTCCCGCGCGGTCAGCTCTGGGTCCAGTGAGCGCGAGTAGTGCTGCTCGACGTACCCGGTCGTCAGCGAGCGGTGGTCGGCCAGGCGGCGCGTGGAAAGGCGGCCGAGCTCCGTACCGAAGATGCGCGCGGAACCCGCGGACGGCCGCTCCAGCCCCGCGAGCACCCGCAGGAGCGTCGACTTGCCCGAGCCGCTCGGACCGAGGACGACCAGGAGCTCGCGCTCCTGGACGTCGAGCGTCAGGCCCTGCAGGGCGGCCGCGTGGCCCTCCGGCGTCGAGTACACCCGGAAGAGATCGCGTACCTCGACGGCGCTCATACCGCTCTCCGCGTGGAGAGGGCGACAAGGGCAGCGGTCAGCGCCGCGTAGCCCACGCAACAGAGCGCGACGAAGCGCCAGTCGACGGTGAGCGCGAGCGGCGGCTCGGGCAGCGCGGCCCCGGCCGTGAGCGTGACGAGGTCGACGGCGAGCACGGCGAGGAGCGCCGCGGCAGCGACCCCTCCGACCAGGCCGAGCGTGGCGACGAGGAGGGCGCGCAGCCGCAGGTGCCGGCGCAGCGTTCGCGGCCCGGCGCCCTGCGCCTCGAGATCGAAGAGCTCGCGGCGGTCGTCGCGCGCGTCCCCGAGGAGCAGAACGGCGAGCCCCACGAGCGCGAGGAGGAAGGCGACGACGGCTGCGCCGGTGAGAGCCGCGAGGGAGCCGTGCGCAAGCGGATCGGCGCGCAGCCGGCGTTCGAGCGCCGCGCGCGACGAGACGGCGGTCGCGGCGAACGGGGGCCGCTCGAGCTTCGCGCCCACCGACTCCGGGCCGGCGAGCCAGAGCTCGTTCGCGGTCGTCGTCCCCGGGCTGGCGGCGTTCATGGCGACGAAGAACGCGGCCTCGTCGCCGAGGATGAAGTCCCCGGACGCGGAGGGGAAGCGCCTGATCGTCCCGACGACGCGAACTGGGACCGCGCCGCCGGAGAAGCGAAGCGGCAGGATCCCTCCGGCGCCCGCGGAGGCGGCAAGCCGCGGGGTGGCGACGACCGCGGGCGGGCTCGAGTCTGTCGCCTGCGGAGGCTGAAAGCGGGGCTCGGCGGCCTCGTTCGTGAGCAGGAACCGCAGTGTCGTTCCCTCGGCGCGCACCCCGTCGAGCCCGCGCCAGCCCCCGTAGTCCGTCAGCACCGTCGAGCCTGCTCTGAGCGGGGAGAGCGTCAGCACGCCGTCGACCCGCGCGAAGTCACCATGCCCCTCCGCCGAGAAGGCGCGGGAGAGCTCGAGCGACACGACCCTTCCACCCTTCGCGGGCTCCGGGATCGCAGCGTTGAGCGTCCCGCCCGTGCCGGTCGCCGTCCCCAGGTCAATCCGCCTGAAGAGGCCGTCGCGTCCGAGGACGACGACAGCGAGCTTCACCGCGCCGCCACGGAGCGCATAGGGAACGTCGAGCTCGCCGGCGTCGAGCGGGACGTCGGGGCCGCGCAGCGCCGGGACGCGCGCGGGCCGGATGCGGTCGACCATGTCTCCGCGCGAGAGGGACGAAAAGCGGCCCTGCCAGCCGTCGAGCGAGGCGATCGTTCCCGCGGGCACGCCGAGAACCGCGACCTGCCCTATGTCGCCGGCACTCGCGGTCCGCCGGATGACCGGGGTGACATCGACGCCGAGCTTCTCGTAGCCGGAGACCGGAGCCGCCTCCAGCGGCGCCACGAGCCCGGCCGGCGAGAGGTCTTCCCGCACGGTGAAGTCCTCCGGCACCGCGTAGGCGGCCTGCTCCGAGATCCCGTCGTCCAGCGTCGAGCGGTACATCACCGCGAAGAGCCCGAGGCCGAGGCTGGCGACGAGAAACGTGACGGCTACCGCGGCCCGCCCAGGGCTGCGGGCCAGGGAGAGAGCGGCGAGCCGCACGTGGATCCGGCTTCCGCGGGCGGCCCGTTCGAGCAAGCGCAGCCCGGGGACGAGCAGGCGCGCCGCGGCTACGGCGACGACGAAGGTGACCAGGCCCGGCAGGAGGAGGAGCAGCGTGCCCGTCCCGCCATCCGCGGCGAGCGTGCGGGCGTCCGCGTCTCCCCGCGCGAGCGCGAGGAGGATCGCGAGTAGAGCACCGAGCGCGGCAGCGTCGAGCGGCGTGAACGTCCAGCCGCCCATGGAGAGCGGGGGCACGCTCAGGACGACGATGAGGACGAGGGCGGCCGCCATGGCGAGCCCGGTTGCTGCTGCGAGCCCCGAGCCGGCGAGCGCCGAGTGGGCGAGGACGGCGCCCGGCGGCGAGCCCGCCCGGTCCGCGACGAGAGCCGTCAGGGCGGAGCCGAGAGCCCAGCCGAGCAATGCGCCGACGAGCGCGACGGCGGCAGTCTCCGCGGCCGTGACGAGGAAGATCTGCCACCGCCGTCCTCCGAACCACGTCAGCCGCCGGCGCTCAGCGTCGACGTCCCGCCTCATCCCCACGGCGGCCAGGACGGCGAAGGCGAGCAGGAGCGCGGCCACCTGGCCGCCGACGAGAAGCAGCCGCCTCCCGGCGACCCGTCCGGTCTCGCGCGCCGCGGCGAGCTCGGCCCGCGGCGCGGAGAGGTCGAGGAAGAGCGAGCGGGCGCGGAGGGTCGACTCCGCGCGGGCCGTGCGGGCCTCGAAGTCGTCGATGTCCCAGGGATGAACGCTCGCCGGCCGCAGCGGGACGACCCAGCTGTACGTCCGGTAGAAGGAGCGAAGCCCGGGCAACGTGGAAAGTGAGTCGAAGCCCTCGGCGACGACGAAGGGCGGCTCCGCGACGCGGAACGACTCGCCGACGCCCTGGGTCGCCTTTCCGCCGGGGAGGTACGCGAACGGGAGCGGCGACGTGAGCACGCC
>DATAOL010000163.1:0-13779 GCA_036265755.1 Gaiellaceae bacterium
GATCGCCCATCTACGCGAGGCCGGAGCTCGGCTCGAAGCCGGCCGCTGCTGGCTCGGCGACGTTTTCTCCACCTACGACTGGGCATCGAGGGTGCGGGGCTAGAATCAGAACGAGGCCCAGACGCGATGCAGGAAATGGTCATCTACGGCGTGAGCTTCGACATGGTCGGCAAGCAGCCGATCGTGCTGTTGAAGACCGCCGACGGGAACAAGTTCCTGCCCATCTGGATCGGCCACCCCGAGGCGGCCGCCATTCTCATGAAGCTGCAAGGAGCCTCGACCCCCCGGCCGATGACGCACGACCTGCTGACGGAGATGCTGCAGAAGCTCGAGGCGCGCGTCGTCCGCATCGCGGTCACCGAGCTCCGCGAGAACACCTTCTATGCGCTCATCACCGTGGCGGTCAACGGGAGCGAGATCGAGATCGACTCGCGTCCGAGCGACGCGATCGCCCTCGCTGTTCGCTCCGATGCCCCGATCTTCGCGGACGACGCCGTGATCGAGGAGAGCGCCATCGAGTTCGAGCACGAAGACGTCAACGAGGAGCAGGTGGTGGAGGAGTTCAAGAAGTTCCTCGACGACGTCAAGCCCGACGACTTCTCCGCGGAGGTCTAGCCGAGCTCGCGCTTGGTGAGGTCGAGGAGCTCCGCATGGAGCTCTCGCAGTCCGTCGGCAGAGAGCGGCCCGCCGTTCGCGCGCTCCAGCTCCGCGAGGAGCGCGTCCTCCCGGCCCTTGTCGAGGAAGTCGTAGCCCTGCGCGGCCTTGTGCTCCTTCAGACGGTCGACCAGCGCGAGCCGGCGGTTGACCGCCGCGAGGATCTCGAGATCGGTCGCGGTGATCTGGGCTCGGAGCTCGCTCACGAGCGGGTCGGAGCCTGGATCGCCCGGCATCAGGCGAAGATATAGACCGCCGCGCCCACGGCCCAGCGGTTGTAGAAGCCGGGCGCGAACCACATCGGCGTGCGGACGCAGCCGTGGCTCGCCGGGTAAGGGGGCACCGACGCGTATCCGTGGATCGCGAAGGCGCCCGTGAAGAAGAGCGAGTAGTACATGCCGTGGGAGTTGAGGCCCGGCACCTTTCCGTAGACGTGCCATCTGCCCACCGGTGTGTTGCCGGTGGCGCCGGTGGAGACGTGCACGATCCGGACGACCTTGCCGTGTCTCACCTCGTAGAGGACCTGTCTGGTCTTGCTGACCTCGACGTGGTCTCCCTTGGCCACCTGGGCCTTGGGGATCTCCGCCCGAGCGAGGACCGCCCAGACGTCCCGCGTGACCCGGCCGGTGCGCGCCATGCCGTGCACCTTTTGGAATGCCAGCACCGCCTCGTACGTGTCGCTCGCGTAATAGCGGTCCGGAGCGCCGCGCAGCACGTGGCGAAGGGCGCTCAGGCGCCGCTCGAGCGCGAGGACCGCGGTGCCCGCCGACCCAGCGGCCAGGTAGGGCGAGCGGATGTTGTAGCGGGCTCGTGCCACGACCTTTCGAAAGCCGGCGCGCGGCGTGACGACGAGCCTTGCTCGGTGGCGTCCCAGTCGATCCGTGGGCAGAACCGCGATGTAGCGGCCGCGGGCGCGAATTCGCACGTGCCAGCTTCGGACTCCCACTTTGAGGGTCAGCGAGCCGGCGGAGGCGGGGCGGAGCTTGCCTCGCAGGGTCAGTCGATTGCCCGGATAGGGGAGGCCGCTCCGCCGGTGCCTGAGGATCGGCTTGAGATGAAGGTTCACGGGGCTCGACGAGTCGGTCGCGGTCTCGACGCGGTAGGCGCCCGGCTGTGTCGCCGGGAAGACGAAGGCGAAGTTGCCGCCCCCGTCCGCCTGAACGGTGATGCCGGTCGCGGCGCCGTCGTAGAAGAGCTGGACGTGGTCGTGCGCAGCCGCGACGCCGCTCAGTATGACGTCCGAGCCGTACCGAGGCGTCGCGGGGTGCGGAGCGAGCGTGATGGCCGCGGACGCAGGTGCGGGCGCCAGGAGAACGAGAGCGAGAACGACCAAACCCCGGCGCACGCGCGCATTTCATCAGACCGTCCGGTCAGTACGCCAGCTGCAGATAGATGACGGTTATCCCGACGGCGTTGTAGAAGCCGTGTGCGATCACGCCGGGCCAGACGCTGTCCGTGCGCAGACGTATCCAGCCGAGCGCGATTCCGAAGAGGACGAGCGGCGGCAGCGCGCCGAGTATCCCGTGGCTCAGCCCGAACACGAGGCCCGTCACGAGGACCGCCGCGATGCCGCCGGCGAAGCGCAGCGCACGCACGCCCAGTCCGCGGAAGAAGAGCTCCTCGGTGAAGGGAACGAGCGTGCAGACGACGAGGCCGTTGAGAACGAAGGCGCCGGCGTGGTCGGGCTCCCACACTTTCGGAGAAAGGCCCTGGTCGCGCCCGCCATGGAGGAGCGGCTCGAGGGCGCTCGCGAGGATGAGGACGAGGACGATGAGGCCGACCGCGATGCCAACCCACCGCCAGCCGAAGGGGCGGATTCCGAGCGCGACGCGCGGGCTCGGGTACGCGAGAGCGATCGCGAGTGTGAGCCCGATGAGCACGGCGTAGATGACGATCGTCCCGACGGCGAAGCCGTAGTCGTAGAGGACGTTGGACATGTCGCCCGAGTCCGACGCCTGGCTCGCGAAGCCCGCGACGATGAAGGCGATGGCGAGCGCCGACCAGCCGAAGAACGGGACCGGCTTAAAGCCGGTCGAGGGCGTTGCCAAGGTCGGCGACGATGTCGTCTGCATCCTCACACCCTACGGAGACCCGGAGGAGCCCCGGCGTGATGCCAGCGGCCGCGAGCTGTTCCTCCGTGAACTGGCGGTGGCTCGTCGATGCGGGATGAGAGACGACCGTGTCGACGCCGCCGAGGCTCGTCGCACGTGCGCAGAGCTCGAGGTTGTCCATGAACGCCTCTCCTGCGGCGCGGCCCCCGCGGAGCTCGACGGCGAGCATCCCACCCGAGCCGGCCAGCTGGCGCCGGGCGAGCTCGTACTGTGGATAGCTCTCGAGTCCGGCGTAGTAGACGCGCTCGACGCGCTCGTCGGCTTCGAGGAAGCGCGCGACCGCGAGGCCGTTCGTGCAGTGGCGCTCCATACGAAGCGAGAGCGTCTTCAACCCCCTTCGCAGGAGGTAGGCCGCGAAAGCATCGAGGACGGCGCCGGTGTCGATCACCCACGCTCGCGCACGCGCGACGGCTTCGGCGGTGCCCGCGAGCACTCCGGCGGTCACGTCGTGGTGACCGTTCAGGTACTTCGTGGCGGATTCGCACACGACGTCGGCGCCCAGCTCTAGGGGGCGGCAGAGGAGCGGGGAAGCGAAGGTGTTGTCGACGATCAGGAGGCCGTCGCCCTTTGTCTCCGCGATCGCCTGGATGTCCGCGACAGGCAGGCCCGGATTCGACATCGTCTCGATGTAGCGGACCCGCGCCGGCCGGTGCCATGCCTCGTGATCCGTCACGTCGAGGTGCACGACCTCGATGCCGAGGCGCGCCAGCCGCTCCTCCGCGAACGCGTACGTGGCACCGTAGAGCTGCTTCGCGCAGAGGAGGGTGTCGCCTGGCTCGAGGGAGATCATGAGCGCCGCCGAGATCGCCCCCATGCCCGAGGCGAAGGCCTGCGCCGCCTCGGCCCCCTCGAGATCGGCGAGCACGTCGTTGAGGTCCTCCACCGTGGGGTTGCGGAGGCGCGAGTAGAGGAATCCGTACTCCTCTTCGCTCATGACCCGGCCGAAAGTGGCGGCGTCCTCGTACGAGAAGGTCGTCGAGGTCACGATCGGCTGCACGAGCGGTGCGCCGGGCCCCTCCCGTCCGGGTCGCCCGTGTATCGCGCGAGTCGAGAAGCCGAGTCTCTTCATAGGCCGAGCCGCTCGGGGAGCGTAGCGAGCGGCGCCGGCTCGAAGGCCAGCCCCGCTGCCTCGGCTCCGGCCCGGTCGGCTTCATCGTCCCCGATGTGCAGCGTCCGGCCGGGCTCCACGCCGAGACGGGTGACCGCTTCGGCGAACACGCGCGGGTCGGGCTTTTCCGCGCCGGTCTCGGCGGAGCTCACGATCGCGGAGAGATACGTGTCGAGCCCGGCGCGCTCGAGCTGCTCGCCGATGCCGACGTCCCAGTTGGTCACGCAGGCGAGCTCGAGGCCGGCTCGGCGCAGACGGCCGAGCGCCGGCACGACGCCGTCGAGCGGGCGGAAGACGAGCGAACCGACGAAGGCGGGTGCGAACTCGGTCGCGTCCAGCTCGGGAGCGACCCCGCTCAGGAAGACCCCCGCGCAGCGGTCGCGCAGGTCAGTGAGCGTCGCCTCGTCACGCCCCTCCCCCTTGTGGACGAGGTAATACTCGACCTCGGCCGCGAACGCCTTGGCCACCGACCCGTCGTCCCGCTCGACCCCGCGTTCGGCGAGCGCGGCCCGGAGACGGGCGACCGGGTTCTCCAGCTCGACGAGCGTGCCAAAGGCATCGATCGTGACCGCGTCGAAGTCGGCCGCGCTACTGGAACGCATCCGGATGGAGCGCTCGTGCAACCGCCTCGAGCGCTGCTCCTACGCGCGGGCCTGCGCGGTTCACGAGCGCGGCGGGGAGAATGACGACGCGCTTGTCCTTCACCGACTTGAGGCCTGCGGTGACCGGGTTGGCCTTGAGGGACTGGAGGCTGGCGTCGCTGTCCGAGGTGGCGAGAAACACCTCCGGGTTGGCCTGCCGCAGATCGGAGAGCGGGTAAGGGCCGGGGCCCGGGCTCGGCCCGGCGACGCTCTCTCCCCTGGCTCGCTTGACGAGATCCCCGAGCAGCGAGCGCTCCGGAACGGTGATGAAGAAGCCGGTGTCGACGAAGACGGAGGCAGGCTGGACGCCGGCGAGCCGCTCCTGGACAGAGCCGACCTTCCGCTCGATCCGGCCCACGAGCTGCCGCGCTTTCGCCGGCTCACCGATCAGGAAGCCGAGGTCGACGGCGCCCTCCTCGACGTTCTTGAGGGACGCCGCGGGCTGGACGTAGACCGCCGCCTTCGTCGCCTTCTCGATCCGGCCGAGGTCGATCTGGTCGATGGTCGGCGTCGCGAGGACGAGGTCAGGGTTCAGCGCGATCACCTCGTCCACGTTGATCCCCCCGGTTCGGCTGACGACCCTCTTCGCGCGGGAGGCGTCCGGGACGCGAGCGCCGGTCGGGACGCCGACGAGCCGGTTTCCCGCCCCCAGAGCCCCGATGAGCTCGGCTCCACCCGGGTCGAGCGCGACGATGCGTCGTGCGCGCCCGTCGACCACGGTGGGCTGGTCGCCTGCGCCCTGGATGGTGACCGGGTACGTCTGTCCGAGGGCTCCGGTCGGCTCGCTGCGCTCGCCGCACCCCGCTCCGGCAAGCGCGGCGGCCAGAAGGACAAGGGGAACCAACTGGGAGAGACGCACGAACGGCACTATTCAACATGCATGCGCCTCTTCACCGAGGAGGAAGCGAATGACGCTCTCGCCGTGGTCGGCCCACTGGTGGAACGGCTCGTGGATGCGCGGCGGCGCTTCGTGGCCGAAGGCCGCGGGCTGGCCGAGGTCCGCAGGAAGGTGACCGGCAACGGGGGTGGGCTCGACCCGGAGCGGGTCGAGGAGTCCCAGGCAGCCGTCGAGGGCGTCGCGGGCGAGATCGGCCTGCTCGTCGCGGAGCTCGAAGAAGCCGGCGTCCAGGTGAAGGATCTCGACCGCGGGCTCGTCGACTTTCCTGCGCGCCACCCCGAAAGCGGTGATCTGGTGCTCCTTTGCTGGCATCTCGGCGAGCAGCGCGTGGCCCACTGGCACGGGCTCGAAGACGGGTTCGCGGGCAGGAAGCCGCTGCCGTTCTAGAGAACTGTCGTCCGTGAGCGATTTCTGGCAGCACGTCCTGATCGCGGGCATCGTCATCCTGCTCACCCTCGTACTCGCGAAGGTGATCGACCGCGCGCTCGTTCGCCGACTGAAGCTGACCCCGGACGCGATGACGCGCTACAGCGTCATTCGCCGGACCACCGTGGCCGCGGTGGTCGCGATCGGCGTCCTCTCGGCCCTCCTCGTCATCCCGCAGGTGCAGGCAGTCGCGAGCTCGATCCTCGCGTCCTCGGCGGTGATCGCCCTCATTCTGGGTTTCGCTGCGCAGTCGACTCTGTCCAACGTCGTCGCCGGGATCCTCATCGCCTTCACGCAGCCGCTTCGGCTCGGCGACCAGGTCGAGGTCGGGAACGCCTCCGGAACGGTCGAGGAGATCGGCCTCATCTACACGCTGGTTCGGGCCGCCGACGGGCCGCGTTACTACGTGCCGAATACCCGGATGGCCTCCGATACCATTCGCAACGCGACGCTGCGAAGCTTCGAGCACCGAGCCCAGATCACCGTTCCCGTCCCGCTTGGAAGCGATCTCGAGCGGATACGCGACATCCTCCTGGAGGAGGCGCGCAAAGCGCCGGAAGCAATGCCTGAGAAGACCCCTGTTGCGACTTTGACCGAGTTGGAGACGGCGTCCGCCGTCTTCACCGTCGAGGCCTGGGCGCGGAGCCTCGGCCAGGCGGCGAAGCTCACCACGAACCTTCGTGACGGCGCCTACAAGCGTCTGCGCGCAGAAGGGATCTACGCCTGATGCCGAAAAACGGCAACGGCGGTGCGCCGCTCTATCCCGCGCACCGGCGCAGGCGCCGCCGCCATCGGCGCAAGCGCGAGAAGATCACCTCGCGGCGCTTCGCCATCCTGCTCACGCTCGTTGTCGTACTGGGAGCGATCGCGACGTTCGTCGCCGCCACCGTCACGGGCGCTGCAGGCGTCCTCAACAACTGCAACCTGACGTCCCTGAAGCCGGTTGCGATCGGCGCGAACTCGTTCGTCTACGCCGCGGACGGCTCGGTCCTCGGAGCGATCCCGGCCGAGCGGAACCGGCAGCCGGTGGAGCTCGACCAGATGTCCCACTGGGTGACGAGTGCGACGGTCGACGTCGAGGACCGCCGCTTCTACGAGCACGGCGGGATCGACTGGGAAGGCGTGGTCCGCGCCGCGGTCGAGAACATCAAGAGCGGCCACATCGTCCAGGGCGGCTCGACGATCACGCAGCAGCTCGTCCGCAACCTCTACATCGGCAAGGAGGTCTCTCTCGACCGCAAGATCAAGGAGGCCTGTCTCGCCCAGAAGGTCGAAAAGGCGCACACGAAGGACTGGATCCTCGCGAGCTACCTGAACCAGGTCTATTTCGGAAACCACGCCTACGGCATCGAAGCGGCGGCGCAGACGTACTTCTCGAAGCACGCCGCCGACCTCTCGCTCGTGCAGGCGGCGCTGATCGCCGGCCTCCCGCAGGCGCCCTCGGTCTACGACCCGTTCCAGCGCCCGGCCGAGGCCGCGGCTCGCCGGAACGAGGTGCTCGGCGCGATGTACTCGGCCGGTGACATCACCGCTGCGCAGTATCAGAAGGCCGTCTCATCGTCGCTGCGGCTGCACGCGGGTCACATCTACACGCGAATCCGCGAGCCGTACTTCTTCAGCTTCGTCCGCGAGCAGCTGATCGCCAAGTACGGCGCCAATACGGTTCGCGGCGGCGGCCTGAAGGTTTACACGACGATCGTCCCTCGCTTCCAGAAGCTCGCCGTCGACGCCATGAAGAACACCCTCAACCTGAGCACCGACCCGGCCGCGGCGCTCGTGTCGATCAACCCCAAGAACGGGGCCATCCGGGCGATGACCGCGAACATCCCGGGCAAGAAGAACAACCAGTTCAACCTCGCCGCGCAGGGGCGCCGGCAAGCTGGCTCGTCCTTCAAGACCTTCGTGCTCACCGAGGCGATCCGGGAGGGGATCAACCCGGACAGCACGATGTACATGTCCGCCCCCTTCCACTGGCAGCCCGACCCGTCGAGCGAGGCCTGGGACGTGAGCACCTACGACGGGAGCTACTACGGGCCATCCACGATCACACAGTCCACGCTTCGCTCTGACAACAGCGTCTTCGCGCGGCTCACGCTCGATCTCGGCCCCGAGAAGATCGTCACGCTCGCCCATGCGATGGGGATCAGGACGAAGCTCGAGCCGGTCGCGTCCATCGGGCTCGGCTCGAACTCCGTCGGCGTCCTGGAGATGGCTTCGGCCTACGCCACGATTGCAAACGGCGGCGTCTACTCGCAGCCGATGGCGATCCGCAAGGTGATCCTTCCCGGCGGAGAAGTCGACCGGGGAGCCGGCTGGGGCCGCGTGAAGCAGCGGCGGGTGTTCTCGGACGGCGTCGCCTACCAGGTCGCCCGCATCCTGAAGATGAACGTCCAGGCCGGTACGGGGACGGGCGCCAACCCCGGCTTCCCGGCGGGCGGCAAGACCGGCACCACAGACGACTTCGGCGACGCCTGGTTTGCCGGAATCACGACGACCGCATCTACCGTCGTCTGGGTCGGCTACCCCAACGCCAAGATCCCGATGACCTCGGTGCACGGGATCCGGGTCGCCGGCGGAACCTTTCCCGCCACGATCTGGCGCCTCTTCATGACCGGTGCGTTCGGCCACAACCCGCCGGCCGACTGGCCGCTGCCGAACAACCCGGTCGTCTGGCAGCCGTTCCACGGTCAGTACGAGTTCTTCGGCGCTCCGCCGACCCCGTCCGGTGGGACGTCGACGAAGAAGGACAAGAACGGCCACGACGAGCCGCCTCCTCCGGCGACGTCGACCGAGGCCCCTCCGCCTCCGCCGACGACGACGGTTGTGGGAACCGACACGGGTTGAGCGGAAGCGGGCGGGCGGCCTGGGCCGCCGGCGGCGCTTGCCTTCTCCTCTTGGCCGCGGCGGTCTCGTTCACCTGGCCGGCCGATTCGCCCCTTAGTCCCGACCACGCGGGCGGGACGACGCGCTGGTCGTGGCTCTACCTCGCTTCCCTCTGTGGCGCGTTCGTCGCCTATCTGGCCGGGCTCTGGCTCCTGCGTCGGTCCGTCTCGTGGCTCGTGCCCGTGCTGGCGCTAGCGGCGGCCATCCAGCTCGTGCCGCTCGTCGCCCCTCTCCTCCTCTCGACCGACGCCTACACCTACTGGGACTACGGACGCCTCGGGGCAGTCCATGGCTCGAACCCGTACGCGGCCGAGCCGTCCGCCTTTCCGGACGATCCCGCCTACGAGCGGATGGGCGCCGACTGGCGGGAGACGATCACCGTGTACGGCCCGGTCTTCACGCTCGCATCCGAGGGGCATGCCGCCGTGGCAGGAGATTCGCCGGGGGTCGCGTCGTGGCTCTACAAGGCGCTGGGGGCCGCCGCCATGCTTGCTCTCACCGCGCTCGCCGCGGGTCTCGCGCGCGAGCAGGCCTTCGCGGCCGCCTTCGTCGGCTGGAACCCGCTGCTCGCCGTGCACTTCGGCGGTGGCGGACACAACGATGCCTGGATGATGGTCGGCGTCCTCGGAGCCCTCGCCCTCGGAGCAGCCGGGAGGAGACAGTGGGCGGGGGCCGCGTGGGTCGCAGCCATCGCCATCAAGTGGGTCGCCGTCATCTTTCTGCCACTGAGGGCGCTCGAGGCGCATGCTCAAGATCGTCGCGTCGGTCACCTCGGGTTCGCCGTTGCCGCTGCAGTTGTGGCGGCGATCGCCACCTGGCGCTACGGCGCCTCCTGGTTGCACGCCTTCGGCCCGCTGGCAAAGAACCTGCGGGAGGGCGCGCACTACAGCTTTCCCTCTCGGCTCGCATCGCTGGGCATCCCCCACGACGTAGCCGTAGGCCTCTTCGCCGCCGCCTTCGTCATCGCCTACGCGTGGCTTCTCTGGGAGGCATGGCGGGGCCGCGCTCGACTGGGGCTCTGCGCGGGCCTCCTCCTCGTCGCGACGCCTTGGCTGATCGCCTGGTACGCGGTGTGGGCTGTACCCCTGGCGGCGTTCGAGGAGGACCGGGCGGCTCGGCTCCTGGCACTCGGCCTCACTGGCTACCTCCTTCGCAACGCGGTGCCCCTATAGCCTTCGAGCCGTGAGCACGGCCACGAAGCTCATCTCCGTCGCGGACGCGCAGCGCCTCGTCCTGGAGCGTGCGAAGCGCCTGGACCAGGAGCGGATTCCGGTTGAGCGGGCAGCGGGCCGGGTGCTCGCCGAGCCCGCAGCCGCGCTCGCAGATCTCCCGCCTTTTCCGAGCTCTGCGATGGATGGCTTCGCCGTTCGAGCCGGTGACGCCCCGGTCGGGGCCACCTTGCCGGTCGTCGGCCGGATCGCCGCGGGCGCTCCCGCAGACTGCGCTCTGTCCACGCGTGAGGCCATGGCCATCTCGACCGGTGGGGCGGTGCCCGACGGCGCCGATACCGTCGTCCCGCTGGAGCTGGTCGACGACGCCGGCGGTACGATCCAGATCCACGAGACCGTCGCGCAGGGAGGCAACGTCCGTCCCAGGGGAAGCGATGTCCGGGCGGGCGATGTCGTCCTCGAACCGGGCGTTACGCTCGGCCCGGCGCAAGTAGGCGCCCTCGCTGCGGCGGGAGTGCACGAGGTGCAATGCACGAAGCGCCCGCGCGTGGGCATCCTCGTCACCGGATCCGAGCTCAAGCCTCCCGGCCAGGAACTCGGCCACGGCGAGATCTACGAGTCGAACGGCCTCCTCCTTGCCACGGCGCTGCAGCTTGCCGGCGCCGTCCCTGCCCAGCTCGGCGTCGTGGGTGACGACGCAGAGGAGCTGGAGCGGGCGATGGAGCGGGCCCTGCTCGGCTTCGACATGCTCATCACCTCGGGCGGGGCCTCCGTCGGCCCGCACGATCTCGTGCGGGAGACTCAGGCCGGCCTTCGGGTCGAAGAGGTCTTCTGGGGGGTCGCGGTCAAGCCCGGCAAGCCGGTCGCCTTCGGGACGAGGCGAGACCACCTCGTCTTCAACCTGCCGGGAAACCCGGTGTCGGTCCTCGTCACGTTCGAGCTCTTCGTCCGCCCCGCCGTGCGGGCTCTGCTCGGCCTGCCCGACCCGGAGCCTTCGTATCGCCAGGGCGTCCTCGCGACCACGGTGCGCCGGAATCGGGAGCGGGACGAGTTCGTCCGCGCGCGCTCTCGCCGCGAGGGCGACCGGATTCTGCTCGATCCGATCGAGGGACAGGAGTCGCACATGATCGCCCGCGCGGGGAAGGCCGACGCGCTGATCGCGGTCGAAGCGGGTGAAGGTGAGCTCGCCGCCGGCTCCGCCGCGCGGTATCTCGAGCTCTAGCCCTCGTCGGCGGACTCGACGTCTTCCACGGGCCCTCCGCCGCGGCGACGACGGCTGAAAAGGACTGCCTGGCGGATGGACTCACGGATGGGCCCACGCCGCGGCCGCTCGTCGGCCGCCGGGTAGGGAGCGTAGCGCCCACCGGCGATCGCCCCCGTCTGCGCCGCGGCGGCACCCCAGGCGAGGAACGCGACGACAAGGGTCACCGGCACGAAGCCGACCGAGGTGAGTGCGATGAGGTACCAGACGGCGTTGAAGCCGAGCTCGTACCGGAACGCGAATGAGCCGAGGAGAAGCAGCGGCCCGATGAAGCCGGTCGCGTAGACGCCGAGCGCGGCAGCCCTCCCGCGCTCGGAAGCGTGCGGGAGCCACAGCCACGCGTGCAGCGAGGGAAGGACGAAGATGAGCGCGAACGGGTTCTGGGCGGCGACGACGAGCGCGATGACGCCGAGCGCCAGCATGGCGGCGAGATGGCCGCCCAACTCCTCGGTTCGCTCCACGGGCCCGTTCGGGGCGAGGCGTGGCCGGGTCACGAGCCAGCCGACGGCCACGAGCCCCGCGAAGACGATCAGTGCGAGGACGGGCCAGTCCCCTGCAGCCGTGGATTCGGGCGAGATCGGGCGCGCCTCCCCGTTCGGGAAGATCCCCGTGAAGGAGAAGAAGGCGAGCAGCAGTCCGACCCAGACCCAGAGTCCGACACGGCTGGTCAGGCTCCGGAACGCGGGGCCGAGCGCGATGTGGCGGCGCCGGCAGCGCGCGAAGAGGTCGACGGTGGCGGCGAGGAACGGGAGCACGCAGGCGAGCAGAAAGAACTGGATCGTCCATCCGCGGATGAGGCGCGTCCCGGTCCAGACGTAGGAGTCGGTTCCGCTCGCAACGTCGGCGGCGGAGTCCAGCGATCCGAGCAGCGCCTGCGCCGACCGGCCCATCTGGTCCATGCGCACCTGGTCGAGGGCGGCGAGCGTGTCTCCTTCGGCGGCGGGCGGCCGCGGCCCGGCGGTGCTCAGCGTGACGGCCGGCGTCCCTTGGCCGATGAACGGCGACTGGCCGTAGAGGCTGAACGGAAAGGCAAGGTCGATCAGCTGCGACAGCGCGTTCGGGCGGATCGGCGTTGCCTGCGCCTGTGCCTGGATGCTGGATTCGGCCGTTGCCACGAGCGTCGAGGAGGGAGTTCGGGGCGTATCGCCCGCGAAGTGGATTCGCGGTACCCCGCGTCCGCCGATCGCGTCGAGATCGATGACCGCGGCGAGGCGGTCGCCGAGGCCCGAGTCCTGCGCGAACTCGGTTGAGCCCAGGGAGCCGAAGACGTCGCCATCGGTGGAGACGAGGACGAGCGTGTGCGAAAGCGCCGCGCTCCCCGTGTCGCGCGCGAGTTCGAGGAGCGCGCCGGTGCTCGATGCGTTGTAGTTCGCACCTGGAGAACCGCCCAGGTTGTCACGATGGGCAACGACGACGATGGCTTCCTGCGAGCGTGCCACGTTCACGGCGACCCTCGCGGGAGCGGTCGCGATCAGGTTGACGAAATGCTGGTTGCCGAGGCCCGGGACGTCGGCGGTGAACTCCTGCCGTTGCACGGTGAAGTTGTAGTCCCGGAAGCGAGCCGCTACCCAGTTCGCCGCCTGCTCGGCGCCTGTCGTCCCGGGGCGGCGGTCCGGGTAATCGCGCGCGAGCTCCGTGGCGAACTGAACCGCAGTCGTGCGGTCGAACGACGGCGGAAGGCGCGGCTGCTGCAGCGCGACCGGCTGGCTGATGCTGAAAGCCGCCACGAGAAGCGGTACGGCAACCGCAAGCCAGGCGGCCCGGTAGATGCGGCCTGAGATGGGCCGCTCGAGCGACCCGCGCCGGGGTCGCCGGCGTTCTGGGGGAACGGCCATTGCGCCCGCGCCAGTCTAGTCCCCGTCCCCCTCGGCCTATCCTTTGAGGAGGCCATGGCCGAGAGCGCAACGATCCTGCTGGTCGACGACGAGGAGTCGATCCAGAAGCTCCTCACATACCCCCTCGAGCACGAGGGCTTCAACGTCGTGCAGGCGCGCGACGGCGAAGAAGCGCTCGAGCGTTTCGAGGAGAACAACGTGGATCTCGTGATCCTCGACGTCATGCTCCCGAAGCTGGACGGGCTCGAGGTCTGCCGCCGGCTGCGAGCTCGCAGCGCGGTTCCGATCCTCATGCTGACTGCGCGCGACGACGAGCTGGACAAGGTCGTCGGGCTGGAGCTCGGCGCCGACGACTACATCACGAAGCCCTTCTCCATCCGCGAGTTTCGCAGCCGCGTGCGAGCGGCCCTGCGGCGCGCGCAGCTACCCCCCGCCGCCGCGCGCAGCGACACCATCAGCGTCGAGGGCGTGAGCATCGACCTCGCGCGGCGCTCCGTCGAGGTCGAGGGCAAGGACGTCCAGCTCACATATCTCGAGTTCGAGCTTCTGCGGACCCTCGCTGCGAATCCCGGCAGGGTCTATTCGCGCCAGGCGCTCCTCGAGGCGCTGTGGGGCGGCTCCGAGTACCGCGACCCGCGCACGATCGACGTCCACGTACGACACCTGCGGGAGAAGATCGAGCCTGACCCGAGCGAGCCCCAGTACCTCTTCACCGTGCGCGGAGTCGGCTACCGCTTCCGCGAGGCCGCATGAACCAGTTCCGGCACCCCGGTCTCTCGGTCAAGCTCGGTCT
>DATAOL010000164.1:0-5278 GCA_036265755.1 Gaiellaceae bacterium
GCTGCTCCCCGAGCTGCCGAAGGAACGCACACGGCTGCTCGACAATCTCGGGCGAATCCGCCGCGAGGTTGGTCCCGTCACGCCCGAGCTCGCCGACGCGCTCGCCGATCACATGAACATCCGGCGCGGCGAGGTGCACGAGGTCGTCTCCTTCTACTCGTTCCTGCAGGTGCCCCTCGACGCGGTGCGCGTCTGCATCGGCCCGGTCTGCGACTGCCTCGGCTCCCGGGACCTGCTCGCCCGCGAGCAGGAGAGCGCAAACGGCATCCCGGTTCTCGGGGTGGAGTGCCTCGGTCACTGCGACATCGCGCCCGTCCTCATGCGCGGCGACGCCGTCGAGCCCGAGGTGACAAGGCGGACGAACACCGGCGCGTCGCTCGGTCTCGAGCAGGCAGACCAGACGCTCGCCGAGTACGAGGCGCGCGGCGGTCTCTCCCGCCTCCGCGACCTGCCTTCCAGGGACAAGATCGTCGAGGAGCTGAAGGCCTCCGGGCTGACCGGCTACGGCGGCGCGGGGTTCCCCACGGGATTGAAGTGGGAAGCCGTCGCCAAGGAGCCGGCCCCGCGCTACGTCGTGGTCAACGCCGACGAGGGGGAGCCGGGCACGATCAAGGACCGCTACGTGATGGAGCTGCGTCCGCACCTCATGCTCGAAGGGATGCTGATCGCAATGCGCTTCGCCGAGGCCGAGCAGGGCTTCATCTACCTGAGAGAGGAATATGCGACCGCTCGCCGGCGCCTGAGCCAGGCGATCGAGGAATACCATGAAGCAGGTCTTCTCGACAGCGCAGCCGTCGAGATTGTGATCGGCGCAGGCGCCTACATCTGCGGCGAGGAGACGGCGATGCTCGAGTCGATGGAGGGCCGGCGCGGAATGCCCCGCCTCAAGCCCCCCTTCCCGAGCCAGGTGGGCTACCTGGGCCGTCCGACGCTGATCAACAACGTGGAGACCCTCGCCCACATTCCGGCGATCCTCCGTGACGGCGGCGAGGCCTGGCCGCGCGTCCGGCTCTGGTCCGTGACGGGCGCCGTCGAGGTGCCGGGCTGCTACGAAGCGCCGCTCGACGTCACCGGCCGGCAGCTGATCGACGACTACGCGGGCGGGGCCACGGAGGAGATCGGCGCGGTCGTGCCGGGCGGCGCGGCGAGCGGCATCCTGCCGCCGGATGCGCTCGACGTGCCGCTGACTCGTGAAAGCCTCCGCGAATGGAATGCCGGCGCGGGCTCGGCCGGGTTTCAGGTCTTCCCCAAGAGCTACCCACCGCTTCGGCTGCTCGCGGAGACGATGCGCTTCTTCGCGGAGGAATCGTGCCAGAAGTGCACGCCGTGCCGCATCGGCAACCGCGGCATGCACCATCTCGTCGAGCAGCTCGAGCACGGCGAGGCCGTCATGACGCGGGAGCAGGCGGAGGAGTGGCTCGATGCAATGGCGGCGACGTCGATCTGCGGGCTCGGCCAGGGTGCGCCCTTCCCCATGCGCAACGCGTTCCGCCACTGGCCCGACCTCTTCGAGCCTCTCGGTGAGCCCGCAATAAGATGACGTCGATGGTCCGCTTCACGCTCGACGGCCGCGAGGCGAGCGCTCCCGAGGGCGAGCTGCTCGTTCACGCCGCCGCGCGGCACGGCGTCTTCATCCCCACCCTCTGCCACGACGACAAGCTGGACCCCTACGGCGGCTGCCGTATGTGCGTCGTGGGCGTTGAGGGCTCGCCGCGACCTCTCCCGGCCTGCGCGACGCGCATCGCGGAGGGCATGGTGGTCTCCACCAACTCGTCCGTGCCCGCGTACCGCAAGACGCTGACCGAGATGCTCCTCGCGGAGCATCTCGACCCGAACCCCGGCGGGCGGCCCAACGAGCTCGTCGATCTCGCGGACGAGCTCGACGCAGAGGCCCCGTTCGTCCTCCCCGACGCGAAGCGCCAGGACTACGACGACCGCAACCGACTGATGGGCTACACGCCCGACGCGTGCATCCTCTGCAACCGCTGCGTCCGTTACACGCAGGAGGTCATGCAATGCTCCGCGCTCTCGCTCGAAGGGCGCGGGCCCCACGCGCGCATCGTCCCCACCTGGGACCGGTCGTGGCTGGACACGGAGTGCGAGCTCTGCGGCGGCTGCCTCTCCGTCTGTCCCACCGGCGCGATCTTCGAGAAGTTCCTGGAGGGGACGGAGCAGCAGGAGCGTGAGCTGGTGAAGACCAAGACGACCTGCACGTTCTGCGGCGTCGGCTGCCAGCTCGACCTGAACGTCGACCCGGCGACGAACCGGATCATGAAGGTGACCTCCGAGCCGCACTACGTCTCGAACGAGGGCAACCTCTGCGTGAAGGGCCGTTTCGCCTTCAACTTCGTCCATCACCCCGACCGGCTGACGAAGCCGATGGTGCGCGGCGAGGACGGAGAGCTGCACGAGACGAGCTGGAACGACGCACTGCAGGCCGCGGCCGCCGGCCTCAACCGTGTGAAGGCCGAGCACGGCCCGCAGTCGATCGGCTTCCTCGCGTCAGCGCGCCTGACGATGGAGGAGAACTTCCTCATCCAGAAGCTCGCACGCTCGGTGGTCGGGACGAACTCGATCCACAGCTGCGAGGCCACCTGACACGCTCCGACTCTTTACGGCCTGGTCAGGTCGTTGGGCAGAGGAGCTACCACCAACTCGATCCCCGAGATCGAGAACGCCCGCTTCATCCTCGTGATCGGATCGAACACGACCGAGGCTCACCCTGTGCTCGCGCTCCGCATGAAGAAAGCAGCGCGCCAGGGCGCGACCCTCGTCGTCGCCGACCCGCGCAAGATCTGGCTGACGAAGCTTGCGAAGCGGCACCTCCAGCTCCGCCCCGGCTCGGACGTGTGGCTGGTCAACGCGATGATGCACGTCATTCTCAAGGAGGGGCTCCAGAACGAGGAGTACATTCGCGAGCACACCGAGGACTTCGACGCCGTCGCCGAGGTGGTTTCGCGCTACACCCCCGAGGAGGCCGAGAAGATGACCGGCGTCCCGGCGGCCGACATCGTCGCGACCGCGCGGGAGTACGCCACCGAAAAGCACGCGGCGGTCTTCTACACCCTCGGCATCACCGAGCACGCCTGCGCGGTCGACAACATCTGGTCGCTCTCAAATCTCGTCCTCATGACCGGCCATCTGGGCTACGAGTCGACGGGGCTGAACGCGCTCCGCGGGCAGAACAACGTGCAGGGGCTGAACGACGCGGGCGCGAACCCCGCGTACTTCCCGGGCTACCAGCCGGCGGACAATGCAGACGTGCGCCAGAAGTTCTCGGAGGCCTGGGGCGTCGAGGTGCCCGAGACGCCCGGCTACCGGCTCGACCAGATCATGTCCGGCCTCCACGACGGCCGCATCAAGGCGCTCTACCTCATCGGGGAGAACCCGGCGCAGACCGAGCCGAACGCCCATCACGTCGAGGAAGGCCTCGAGCACTGCGAGTTCCTCGTCACGCAGGACCTCTTCCTCAACGAGACCACCGAGCGGCTCGCCGACGTCGTCTTCCCGGCCTCGAGCTTCGCCGAGAAAGACGGCACGTTCACGAACACCGAGCGCCGCGTGAACCGGGTGCGGAAAGCCGTTCCGTGCCCCGGCGAGGCGCGGGAGGACTGGCAGATCGTCGTCGACATGGCGAAGGCGCTCGGCGGTACCTGGCCCGAGTACCGGACGCCCGAGGACGCCTGGAACGAGTTCGCCGACCTCTCGCCGCTCTGGACGGGGATCCGGTACGACCGGATCGAGGAAGTCGGGCTCCAGTGGCCCTGCACCGACCGCGAGCATCCGGGGACGCCGTTCCTCCACTCGCCCAGCCCGTCGCGGCCGAGCGGGAAGGGGAAGTTCTACCCGGTCGAGTACCAGCCGCCCATCGAGCAGCCCGACTCGGAGTATCCGTTCGTCCTCTCCACGGGGCGGACGCTCTATCACTACAACTCGGCGACGATGACCATGCGCGAGGAAGGCGTCGTCCAGAAGCAGGAGGACCCGTTCGTGGAGATGCACCCCGACGACGCGAGGGCGCTCGGCCTCGAGCACGGCGACTGGGTGCGGCTCGTCTCACGACGGGGCGAACTCGAGGCGCGCGCAGCGATCGGGGAGCGCGTCTATCCCGGTCTCGTCTGGATGGCCCTCCACTTCGCGCAGGCGAAGGTGAACTGGCTCACGCACGACGTCGGCGATCCCCTGATCGGCACGCCGGAGTACAAGACCTCGGCCGTCCGCATCGAGCCGGTCGGCTCGGCGCTCAAGCCCGCCGCCCGCTAGTTTCTTCGGCGACGAGCGCATACGATCCGGTCGTGGGTACGCGCACGGCGCCGACGAGCGAGCGGATCCTCTACGAGATCATCTCCACGGTCGGTTCTTCGCTCGAGCTGGACGAGGTGCTGGACGCGGTCGTGCGGCTGCTCTCCGACGCGAGCGCCGTGCACGCGTGCTTCGTCTACCTCGTCGAGGACGACGGGCAGCGGCTCGTCCTGCGCGCCGCCTCGACGCCGTACTCGGCCCTCGCCGGGGAGATCGCGCTCGAGCGCGGCGAGGGGGTCGCATGGTGGGCGGCGGAGAACAAGGAGCCGGCCTTCACGGAGCATGCGATGTCGGACGTGCGGAACAAGTTCGTTCCGGAGCTCGAGGAGGAGCGCTTCCAGTCACTCCTCTGCGTGCCGATCGTCGGCCGAGCCGGGGATGTGATCGGCGTCATCTCGCTCCATTCCGAGGCGCCCCGCGAGTTCACGCCGGCCGAGGTCGAGGTCCTCACGTCCAGCGCGTCGCTCGTCGCCGGAGCCATCGAGAACGCGCGCTTGTTCGAGGAGACGGTGAGGCGTGTCGGAGAGCTCGAGCACCTGACGGAGCTGGCCGAGACGCTCGCGCGCGCACAGCAGCTGGGCGACCTGCTGCCCGCCGCCGCCGAGCACACGCGGCGCCTTCTGAGGAGCCGCTCCTGCCACCTCTACCTGCTCGACGCGGGCTCCGAGGTGCTCCACCTTCGCGCCTCGGCTCCCGCGGGAGAGGAGGCGCCGGCGTCTATCGGGCTCACGGAGCTCGGCCCCGAGATGGCACGAAGCGGCCGTTTCGCAAGCGTGGCGGTGCCGATCGTCGCAGACGACGAGCTCCTCGGCCTGATCAGCGCCGAAGGAACAACCGAAGTCGACCTCGCGCGCGCAGCCGCGAACCAGACTGCCGTCGCGATCAAGAAAATCGAGCTCATCGAGCGCCTGACGGAGAAGAACCTGATCAAGGACTTCTTCGAGCAACTCGCTGGGGGCAACGTGCTCGGCGCCGT
>DATAOL010000165.1:0-24196 GCA_036265755.1 Gaiellaceae bacterium
GTGTACTGGTGCCCGTCCTGCGGGGAGGTCGAATTGTTCTCGAGAGGGTTGGCGAAGAGGAGTAGCGATCGAAGCAGAGACGTTTTGCAACTAATGCAGCTCAGCCGCGAGCAAAGGAGCCACTATGGGCGAGCCAACAACTGAGTTGGATGCACGATTCAGTGATCCCAGGGCCGTCCCCATCGGATGGGAAACGACTCGCCGCGTTCTCGAATCAGCCGAGTTGTTCTGGATCTCGACGGTTCGCGTCGACGGTCGACCGCACGTCACGCCGCTGGTCGCCGTCTGGCTCGACGGAGCCCTTCACTTCGCCACCGGACCCGAGGAGCAGAAGGCTGTGAACCTGCAGAGCAATCGCCACGTCATCTTGACCACGGGGTGCAACGACTGGGACAAGGGCCTCGATGTCGTTGTCGAGGGAGAGGCAGTTCAGGTCACCGAACCCGCGCAGTTGGCGAAGCTCGCGGAGGCGTGGACGAGCAAATGGGATGGAAGGTGGAGATACGAGGCTCGGGACGGGGCTTTTCACCACGACGGCAACACGGCACTCGTTTTCTCGGTGAGGCCGGCCAAGGTGTTCGCGTTCGCGAAAGGCACCTTCGGTCAGACGCGGCACCGTTTTTGATTCTGGCGCTCTTCAGGACGCTCAGTGGAGCGGCAGCGAGATCCATACGTCCGCCCCGCCGCCGGGCGTGTTCGCGGCGCGGGCGGCACCGTGATGCGCCCTTGCGATCGTCGCCACGATGGCGAGGCCGAGGCCGCTGCCGTCTCCGTCCCGGCCTTTGTCCGCGCGCGTGAAGCGCTCGAAGGCCTGCGGAAGGAAGTCCGGCCCGAAACCGGGGCCCTGATCCACCACGTGTAGCTCGGCGGTGCCGTCGTCGCGGACGGCCGACACCGTGACCGCACCGCCCCCGTGGCGCAACGCGTTGTCGACGAGGTTCGTGAGCGCCTGCTCGAGGCGAAGCCGGTCGGCGGTGAGCACGAGGGGCTCGCCGGGCGAAACCGAGATCTTCCGCTCGCTGCGGAAGCGGCCGGCGACGTCCTCGAGGACGTCCATGACGTCCACCTGCTCCGTTTTCAGGCGTAGCTCACCCTGCTCGGCGCGCGCAAGCAGCAGGAGGTCGTCCGCCATCCGCGAGAGCCGGTCGGTCTGTTCGGCCGCCGACCCCAGCGCGGCCAGGATCTCCTCCTCCGAGCGGCCAGGCTTGAGGGCCATCGCGAGCTCGGTCTTCAGGAGCGCGAGCGGGGTTCGCAGCTCGTGGCTCGCATCGGCGACGAATCGGCGTTCGCGTTCGAGGCCGTCCTCGAGGCGCGCGAGCATCTCGTTCAGCGTCTCGCCGAGGCGGGAGACCTCATCGTCGGCTGGCGGAACGGGCAGCCGCTCGTCCAGCGAGGTCGTCGAGATGTCGGCCGCGCGCCTCCGCATCGACTCGATCGGCCGCAGAGCAGCACCCGCGAGCAGATAGCCGCCGAGCGCCGCCAGCACGAGGGCGATGGGTCCGCCGATGAGGAACGAGGCTCGCATGCTGCTGAGTGTCTCGGCCCGGTTCTCTTTCGTCGCGCCGACGAGGAGGACGACCTTCTCCGCTTGACGAACGGCGGGAAGCGCAAGCATCCGGGCGGGCTCGTCCAGGCCGGGCACCGCGGAGCGATCGGTGAGCACCGGATGGCTGCGCGCAGCCGCGAGCTCGGTCGGCGTGAGCAGGATGCTTCGGATCGGCGGCGTCGCGTCGAGGACCCGGCCTTCGGCGTCCACGACCTCCGAGAAGGACTCGCCGTTTTCAATCAGCGCACCCTGCGTCGAAGCGACGGACCCGCCGCTCGCGACGAGCGCGGAGAGGTCCTGGCCGCGCGCCCGCAGATCCTGGTCGAGCGCCGAGCCGAGGTCGCTGCTCACGCGCGCGTAGGCGAACCAGCCGGCTGCGGCCAGCACCACGGCCATCGCGAGCGCGAAGTAGAGGGCGAGGCGAACGCGGATCGGAAGTCGGGTCATGACCCCTCCTGCCGCAGGCGGTAGCCGACGCCGCGCACGGTTTCGAAGGAGCTCTTCTCGAACGGGCGGTCGAGCTTCTCGCGCAGATAGCGGACGTAGACGTCGACGACGTTCGAGCGGTTCTCGTAGGCGAAGTCCCAGACGTGCTCGAGGAGCTGCAGCCGGGAGAGCACCTGCCCGGGGCGGCGCATGAATGTCTCGAGAAGCGCGAATTCCTTCGGAGAGAGCGCGACTTCGACGTCTCCGCGCCACACGCGGCGCGAGGCCGGGTCGAGGCGCAGGTCGTCGACGAGGAGCTCGACCGGCCGCTCGGAGCTTCCGCGGCGGGAGAGCGCGCGGAGACGCGCGAGCAGCTCGGCGAAGGAGAACGGCTTCGTCAGGTAGTCGTCCGCACCCGCGTCGAGGCCGGCGACCCGATCGTCCACCCCGTCGCGGGCGGTAAGCATCAGCACCGGCGACCACACGCCCGCGTTCCGCAGCCGCTTGCAGGTCTCGAAGCCGGAGAGCCCCGGGAGCATGACGTCCAGGACGATCGCATCATAGGGGTGCGCCTGCGCCATCCAGACGGCGTCCTCGCCCGTCGAGGCGACGTCGGCCGCGTGGCCGTCCTCCATCAGGCCGCGGCGCACGAGCCCGGCCATCTTCACGTCGTCTTCGACCATCAGAACACGCATGGTTCGATTCTCATTGTGATCGCATGAGAGAAAGATGAGAGACCCGCCGACCGCTCTCATCACCGCTTCATCGGGCAGGGCTAGCGTGGGCTCACCCGGAACAAGGAGGAAACGTGAAGCGCTGGCTCCTACTCTCAACCGTCGCCGTGGTCGCAGCGTTGACGCTCGTCTTCGCAACCGACGCGGTCGGCGGTGCGCGCGGGCTCATCTTCGACGACGGGGCCTACTACCAGCCCGGGTCCCTCGACGACGGCAAGGATCTCCTCCCCCAGACGACCGTCTCGCTGGCCGACGCCGACGCGACCGCCCAGCGCGTCGCCGAGGGCGAGCTTGGCCAGGTCGACCTCGAGCATTTCGGCGACCGGATCGTCTACAGCGTGGACGTCGGCTCGCAGGAGGTCCGCATCGACGCCAACTCCGGCATCGTCGTCGACGTGCGCCCGCGGGACTGACGACTAGCGGTCGATCGTCGACATGTCCGGATAGCGGTCCCCGGCCGTGGCGCCCTTGGGGAACGCCTCCTCGATCCGCGCCAGATCGTCCTCGGAGAGCTCGACGTCCGCGGCGCCCGCGTTCTCCTCCAGGTAACGGACGCGCTTCGTGCCCGGGATCGGGACGATGTCGCCCCCTTGGCGCAGGACCCACGCAAGGGCGAGCTGCGCCGGAGCCACGCCCTTCTCCTTGGCGATCTCCCGCACACGCTCGACGAGCTGGAGGTTCCTGTCGAAGTTCTCGCCCTCGAAGCGAGGGTTTCGGCGCCGGAAGTCGTCCGGATCGAGGTCTTCCACCGACTGAATCCGCCCTGAGAGGAAGCCGCGGCCGAGCGGGCTGTAGGCGACGAAGCCGATCCCGAGCTCGCGGATCGTAGGCAGGATCTTGTCCTCAGGATCGCGCGTCCACAGTGAGTATTCGGTCTGGAGCGCGGAGATCGGATGAACGGATTGAGCGCGTCGGATGGTCGTCGGGGCAGCCTCGGAGAGTCCGAGGTGGCGGACCTTCCCGACCTCGACAAGCTCGGCCATGGCGCCGACCGTCTCCTCGATCGGCGTGCCCGGGTCGACGCGATGCTGGTAGTAGAGGTCGATGTGATCCACACCGAGCCGCGTGAGCGAGGCCTCGCAAGCCTCGTGGACGTAGGCGGCGTCGCCCCGGCGGCCCTTCCACTCTCCGTTCTCGCCGCGCACGTTGCCGAACTTCGTCGCGAGCACGACCTCGTCGCGGCGGCTCGCAATCGCCCGCCCGATGAGCTTCTCGTTCGTGAACGGCCCGTACATGTCGGCTGTGTCGAGGAAATTCACGCCGATGTCGAGCGCGCGATGGATCGTCGCGAGCGCCTCCTCCTCGTCGCGCGCGCCGTAGAACTCCGACATCCCCATGCACCCGAGCCCCACCGCGGAGACCTCGAGCCCCTGACCGAGCGTTCGCCTCTCCATTCACGCCAGACTACCGACGCGCGGGTTCGGGCATAGTCCACGCATCTTCGACCACGTCGGTATCCGGGTCTCCGACCGCGCGGCTTCCAGGAGCTTCTACGAGACCGTCCTCTCCGTGCTGGGAATCCGCCTCGATCACGCCGGCGAGCTCTACGACGAATGGGACGAGCTCTCGATTGGGGCCGGCGAGCACGATTCGAGGGTGACGCGTGGGCTTCACATCGGCTTTCCCGCTGCGTCGCGGGAGCAGGTCGACGAGTTCTGGCGCGTAGGAGTCG
Organism: Gaiellaceae bacterium; assembly: GCA_036265755.1. Lineage (GTDB taxonomy): Bacteria > Actinomycetota > Thermoleophilia > Gaiellales > Gaiellaceae > DATEOR01. Next base: position 4,379 of record DATAOL010000165.1, read on the forward strand.
ATGCGGGTTACGTGAGCGACGGCGAGCCCGGTCCACGGCCCGAGTACGGCGGGGACTACTACGGCGGCTTCCTCCTCGACCCTGACGGAAACAGCGCCGAGGCGGTCCACTACTCCGATGGGCTACGGAGCGACGGCACCATCGACCACCTCTGGATCCGCGTCCGCGACGTGGCCGCCTCGAAACACTTCTACGAGCTCGTGGCCCCGTTCGGCCGCTTCGAGCTGTACCACGACTCACCCGATCGCGCCGGCTTCTCCGCCGGTAACGCGTCCTTCTCGGTCCTCTCCGGCTCGCCGACAGAGAACCTCCACCTCGCCTTCCCGGCCGACGACAACGCCACCGTCGACGAGTTTCACCGCACACTTGTCGAGGCGGGCTACCTGGACAACGGTGCGCCCGGCGAAAGGCCGATCTACCACCTCGGCTACTACGGCGCCTTCGTCCTCGACCCCGACGACCTAAACGTCGAGGTCGTCTGCCACAACCGCGGCTAGCTAGCGCAACCTGACGCGGTTCCCGAGGAACCGCTGTGGATCGGTCAGCTTCCCGTCGACCCACACCTGGAAGTGGAGATGGACTCCCGTGCACGATCCCGTGCAGCCCGCCTTGGCGATGAGTTGCCCCTCGGCGACGCGGTCGCCCGGACGGACGAGCGCTTTCGCCAGATGCGCGTACATCGTCACGATTCCGCCGTCGTGCTGCAGCTTGATCACGAGCCCGAAGCCGTCGTAGTTCTTGAGCCACCCGACTTTCGTGACGGTCCCGGCCATGGCGGCGTGAACCTCGGTGTGCGCCCAGCCCTCGATGTCGATTCCCTCGTGCATCCGCCCCCAGCGGTAGCCGAAGGGCGAGCCGAGATTCCCGTTCAGCGGCACGTAGAAGAGCTTCCGGTCGGGCACGGTTTCAACCGGTTCCGGGAGCTGGGCCGCCGCGGGAGCGGCAAGAAAGGCGCAAACAAAAAGGCCCGATAGGGCCATACGGACGAACACGGCGGCGGATAGTAGCGAAAGCCGCGAAGTTCCGCGGAACTTAGCCGGTCTCGACCGCTCCTGCACCGAGGTCGACGCCGAGAGAACGGAGGTAGCGGTCGAGCTTCGGAGCGAGGTGCCGGGAGTAGCCGACGGTGAGATGATTCGTGTCGCGGTGGGTCGGGATGCCGTCGACGACGGCCGGGCAGGTGCCGTCCGGGCAGATCAGCTGATCGAGGCTGATCGTCTTCACCCCCGGGAGGGTGCGCCAGTACGCGTCGAGCTCGCTCGTTCCCGGCCGATGCGTGGCGGGCGCCGAGCAACTGCCGGCGTCGCCGCCCGAGGCTAGGCAGTCGACCATCGGCTCCTCCGTCTCGGGAAGCGGCGACACGATCACGACAGCGCCGACGAGTGGACGGAGCTGCGCCAGGAACTCCTCTGTCCCCCTCTTGACCTCGTCCAGCCAGCCCGGCGCGCCCGGGTCGACGATGTCCCCGTCGATCAGGAGCGGACGCTTCACGATCGAGCGCGACATGAGGACGGCGATCTCCGGGTGATATCGGGCAGCGGCCTGCAGCATGGCGGTGCGCATGTCGTCGCACTGGATAGCCTCCCGATCGGCCGTCGCCTGCACGGCAGGCCAGGGGCATGCGTCCTTCGTCACAGGGACGAGCGACCACCCCTGCCTGGAGGCGAGCTCCGCGAAGGCCGGATAGAGATAGTGGGCGTGCGAGTCCCCGGCGAGGAGCATCGTCGGCGCCCCCGTTCCCTGCCCCTTCACGATCACCGGCTTCCCTGCGTCCTTGTCCGCGGTCTTCAGGACGGCCTCGGCGCGCGCGTCCACCTGCAGCACCGCGGAGAAGACCAGCGCGGCTGTCACCGCCATGGCGATTCCGGCCGCCGCGACGAGTCGCTGTCGCGGCGAGCTCCGCAGGCCGATCCTGCGAGTCGGCCGCTCGATGAAGTGGAAGGTCGCGCCGGATAGGGCGAGCGTCAGAAGGACGACGATCAGCGTGCGCGGGAACCAGGCATGGGGCAGGGCACCTGCCTCGTCCCCCACGATGATCACGGGCCAGTGCCACAAGTAGGCGGCGTACGACCAGCGGCCGATCGTGCGGGCTGGGCCCCAGGCCAGCACGCGGCCGGTGAGCGAGAGCGGGGCGAGTTCGAGGCCGAGAAGGAGGGCGCCGGTTCCCGCAGCGGCACCGATCCCGTGCCAGTACGGCGACTCCGTACCAAGGAACGGGCTTCCGGCAAGAAGAACCAGTACGAGACCTGCGGCGGCCACGAGCGGGCCTGCGATCCGGTAGCGCGGTGGCGGGCGATGGCTTCTCGAGCGCTCCCAGCGGAGGATGAGAAGGGCGATCGCCGCGCCCAGCAGCAGCTGATAGGCCCGCGCCCCTGTGCCGAAGTACGACGCCATCGGGTTGCTCTTTGCGAGGATTCCGGCGTAAACCGCTCCTGTCACCGCGAGGGCGCCCGCGGCCCACTCCAGCCGGAAGCGATAGCGACGGCTGAGGAGCACGAGCCCGAGGACGAGCGCGGGCCAGACGACGTAGAACTGCTCCTCCACCGAGAGCGACCAGTAGTGCTGGACCGGGCTCCGGTGTGCCTCCTCCGCGAAGTAGTCCTGGGACTGCGCAAGGAAGTACCAGTTGGCGAAATACAGCGCCGACGCGATGAACCCGCCCTTGTTCTGGGAAACCGCGACGGGCGAGGCCACCGCCTCGTAGGCGACCGCAGTCGCGAGGAGCACGAAAAGCGCAGCCGGCAGAAGCCTCCGCACACGACGGGCGTAGAACGCCACGAAGCGCAGCCGCCCCGTCTCGAGGAGCTCGCGCACGAGTAGCGACGTGATCAGGAAGCCTGACAGGACGAAGAAGACGTCGACTCCGGTGTAGCCGTGGCTCAGGGATGGGACGCCCGCATGGAAGAGGATGACGAGCAGTGCCGCGATGGCACGCATGCCGTCCAATGAAGGTCGGTGCTCGAAGGTCGCACCCGATCCGGACCGGGCGGCGTCAAGGGTGGGCAAGGGAGCAGCGCTCATGCCGGTGCCAACGGCCGAGTCTAGCCCGTTGCCGCGACGTCCTCGCCGCTTGTCCGTGGGGTGCGGATCAGAAGATCTCCGGGCACCACGGCGCCCGGTCGGTGCGGAAGATCGCGTCGGCGCGGGCGACAGCGCCTTCGGCGAGCTCCCGGAGTCGCCCGGCGTGCTCGAGCTGCGCGAACGTGAATCCGCCCAGGTAGACGCTGCCGAGGTCGGAGACCCCGAGGCGCAGCTCCGGCTCGTCCATCGTCTTCGACCCGTCCGCGCCGAAGGTGGCGTTGTTCCAGGGGCAGAACGGATCCTCGACCGCGATCCTCACGTCGCCATCGTGCCGCGCGCGTGCCCCCAGCGCGGCGCCGACGTCGACCAGGCGCACCCAGAGGGAGTCGCCTACGCGAAAGCGCATCCGCCGCGGTTCCTCGAGGAGCAAGAAGAGCGGATGGTCGACCGGGAGGAGCCAGGCCTGAAGAGTGGCCATCCAGTCGATGTCGAGCAGAAAGCGCCAGATGGCAGCTGTCGCGTGCGGCGTCGTCCCCATCGCCTCGATCACCCGCACCTCGCCCACGGAGCTCCCGTTGTCGAAGCCGAACTTGAGACGGTAGAGCGCGTAGCCGAGCGCCTGCCCGTCCTCCTCGTAGACGCAGTGCGCCATCTCGCCTGCTCCGTCGCGGCGCGACTCCGAATCGTGGAGAGCGCGCGCCTCCCACCACTCGCGTGTGCGCGCGAACATGCCCGGCGTCTCGGCGGCCACCCCCGAGTACACGGGCGGGATGACGTCGAGCGCCTCCTCGTGCGAGAGCAGGCGGAAGGAGCCGCGCCGTTCGAGAGGCGCACGGAAGCGCGCGTGGCCCAGATCGATGTCGACGTCGCCGCAGAGCGCAGCAAGTCCGTAGCCGAAGCGGCCATAGATGCCGCCCTCGGAGGCCCAGAGCGTCGCGATGGGCTCGCTCCGCTCGTGCGCGTCGTCCAGCTGCGCCCGCATGAGCGCGGTGAGGATCCCGCGCCGGCGATGCGTCGGGAAAACGCCGACGACCGTCACCCCTGCGGCCGGCACCACCGCTCCCGGAACCGTGAGCTGGAGCTCGAAGGCGCTCGCACCTCCGACGATCCCGCCGTCCTCCACCGCGACATGCATGCGCTCGGGCCTGAGCACGCTCGCGAATCGCCCGGCAGTTTCCTCGGTCGGCGCGCTGCCGAAGTAGTGCGAGACCGGCGCGATCCCGGCCAGCATCTCCTCGCTCGTCGCCCGCCGGACCTCCACCCTCAGACCTTCTCGAGGGGGGCGTACTCGAGCATCAAGCGCCGCTCGACGCCGTCGTCGGCGAAGCGCACGGTGACGATGCCGTCCGCGGCGATCGCGGTGACGACACCCTCCCCGAGGGTGGAATGGCGCACGGAGTCGCCCGTGGAGAGCGACGGCACGTCGCGCCGCACGGTCACCGTCGGTGCGCCGTAGCCCGTCCAGGACGACGGCCGCAGCCGGTCGCGCTCGATCTCCTCCTGAGGAAGCTCGTCGAGGAAGCGGCTCGGCATGTTGTAGCCGCGCGATCCCCAGAGCGACCGCGCCGCCGCGTGCGTAAGGACGAGCCGCTCCTGCGCGCGCGTGAGCCCCACGTAGCAGAGGCGCCGCTCCTCCTCGAGGCCCTGCTCCTCGATCGAGCGCGAGTGCGGGAAGACACCTTCCTCCATCCCGATCAGGAAGACCACACGGAACTCCAGGCCCTTCGCGTTGTGGAGCGTCATGAGCGTGACGAGGCTCCGCTCCTCCTCGAGCGCGTCCTGGTCGGAGTAGAGCGAGATCTGCTGCAGAAACTCGGACAGGCTCGGTTCCTCGACGCTCTCCTGGTACTCGCGCGCCACACCGAGGAGCTCCATGAGGTTCTCGGTGCGACCCTGGGCCTCGATCGTGCGCTCCGCTTCGAGCGCCTCGAGGTAGCCGCTCTGCTCGAGCACGCGCTCGAGGAGCCCGGGCACGGATAGCTCGGGCGCTCCGGCCATGGCCGACTGCATGAGCGTGCGAAAACGGTCGATCGCCTTCAGCGGCGCGCCGCCGCAGCCCGCCTCCTCAGGGTGCTCGAGCGCCTCCCAGAGGGGCAACCCGTGCGCGTCCGCGTATGTCTGTAGACGGGCCAGCGAGGCGTCCCCGATCCCGCGGCGCGGCCGGTTGGCGATGCGCATGAGCGAGATGGCGTCGGACGGGTTGTCGATCACCTGGAGGTAGGCGATCGCGTCCTTGATCTCGGCTCGCTCGTAGAACTTCGGCCCGCCGATCACCTGGTACGGGATGTCCTGCCGGACGAGCACATCCTCCAGCACCCGCGACTGCGCGTTCGTCCGGTAGAAGATCGCGATCTCCGAGCCCGAGAAGCCCTCGTCGACGAGGCCGGCGATCTCGGAGGCGACGAAGCGCGCCTCCGCATGCTCGTCTTCCACCTCGATGACGCGCACCGGATCGCCTTCGCCGAGCTCGCTCCAGAGGTTCTTCGGCTTGCGCTCGCGGTTCTCTGAGATGACCGCGTTGGCGGCGCGGAGGATGGCGTTGGAGGAACGGTAGTTCTGCTCGAGCGCGATCTGCTTCGCTCCGCCGAAGTCGCGTTCGAACTCCATGATGTTGCGGATGTCCGCGCCGCGAAAGGCGTAGATGGACTGGTCGGGATCTCCGACGGCGAAGACGTTCCTGTGCTCCCCGGCGAGGAGCTGCAGGAGGCGGTACTGCGCGTGGTTCGTGTCCTGGTATTCGTCCACGAGCACATAGCGAAAAGCCTTCTGCCACTTCTTGCGCGCGTCGGGGAAGCGGTCGAGCACCTCGACGGTGAGCATGAGCAGGTCGTCGAAGTCGGCGGCGTTCGAGGAGAGGAGTCGCCGCTGGTAGAGCTCGTAGACGTCCGCGACCGTCTGGTCGAAGAAGGACGCGACACGGCTCTTGTACTCCTCCGGGGAGACCAGCTGGTTCTTCGCGTTGGAGATCTGAGCGTGGATGCCGCGCGGGACGAAGCGCTTCGGGTCGCGGTCGAGCTCCTCCAGGCACTGCTTCACCAGGCGCACCTGATCGGCCTGGTCGTAGATGGTGAAGTTGGAGCGGTAGCCGAGCCGCGGAGCCTCTCGGCGGAGGATGCGCCCACAGGCGGAGTGGAACGTCATCACCCACATCGTCCGCGCGATGTCGCCGACGACGGACCCGAGTCGCTCGCGCATCTCGCCCGCAGCCTTGTTCGTGAACGTGATCGCGAGGATCTCCTGGGGCTTCACGCCCACAGCGGCGACGAGGTGCGCGATCCGATAGGTCAGCACTCGCGTCTTGCCGGAGCCCGCTCCGGCAACGACGAGGACGGGCCCCTCGGTCGCGAGGACCGCCTCCCGCTGGGCGGGATTCAGGTCCGCGAGGTACTGATCGGGCGACGTGACGGCCACGGCACCGATCGTAGCCGCTCGTCTGCGCCGGCGATCAAGCTGCACCGAACCGACTGAGTCGTCAGGATTCGCGGCCGGAGAGCGCGGACTCCACCCACGCGGATGCCGCGGCCAGCGCGATTTCATCGGCCGACTTGAGGACGACCGTGACCTCGGGCCCATCGTCCAGGAACCGCGGATAGCTGCCCACGACGACCGCCGGGTAGCGCCGCGTTGCCTCCTCCAGGATGCCGACGATCTGTCCCTCGCCGGTGCGGTAGCTCCGGCGCCAGGCTCCGATCGGCCGGCCGGTGAAGCGTTCGGCCACGGTCTCGAACATCGCCTCCATCTCGCTGGGGAGCCCCGGCAGGACGAGGACGTTGTCGACAACGAACCCGGGCGCGCCTCCGAGCGGGTTCATGACCGGCTCGGCACCGCGCGGGAGACAGGCCCACCGCGCCGCGTAGTCGCCGAGGCCGCGCGGCTCGAACCGCGCTCGTAACGTGGTGGCCACCTCGGGGATCTCCTCACACTCCCGCCCGAACGCGGCGGCGACGCCTTCACGCGTGATGTCGTCGGGGGTGCCGCCGAGGCCACCCGTGACGAAGACGTGTTCCACGCGAGGAGCCTCCGCTCGGAGGAATGCGGCGATCTCGTCGATCTCGTCGCGCACGGCAGCGATCAGTCGGACCTCGACGCCGAGTTGAGCGAGCCGGCGGGCGAGCCACGAGGCGTTCGTGTTTTCGGTGTCGCCGGAGACGATCTCGTTCCCGACCGTCAGGATCACCGCGCGAGCCACGCGCCGATCTTACGCCCAGGCGATCTCGACCCGCGTACGGCGCTCGTAGCGTTCGAGCACGCGCCGCAGCTCGGGCCCGGCGGCCAGTACGAGCAGGACGTTCCCGACCGCGTGCGCCATATCGAAGGGGAACCCCCGTGCCATCTGCAGCGCGAGTGCCGATCCAGTATGCGGGAAGAAGGCGTACCACTCCCACAAATCCAGAAAGGCGCTGAAGCCGAGTCCGAGGAGGAAGCAGACCGCGGCGAGCGAGGCCCGCTTGCGCGTCAGCTCCGGCAGCAGCCCTCCGACGACGCCGCAGACTCCCCACGCCAGCATCTGCCACGGCGTCCACACGCCCTGCCCCAGGAAGAAATTCGAGGCGAGGGCAGCCAGGGCGCCGACCGCGAAGCCGCGCCGCGGGCCGAGTGCCGCCCCGGCTACCACTGTCACGACGGTCACCGGCTGGACGCCCGGCACCGGAGCGAAGAGGACCCGCGCCGCGGCCGCCACCCCGGCGACCGTCGCGATCAGCGTGAGGTCCTTGGCCGACTCGGTCCCGCCCTCGAGCCAGCCCGCCCCGGCGACGAGGACCGCGACCCCGGCGAGCAGGACAGCGAGCCCGCCGCGGTCGGGATCGAGGGCCGCCCAGGCCGCGGCCCCGAGGGCGGCAGCCGAGGCGAGCAGGGTGACTTTACGCGGCAAGGAGAGCCTCGCTCTCGAGCGACACACGCCGGTCGGCGGGGAACGAGCGGTCGTGAGTAGCCACCAGCACCGCACGTCCCGAGGCGGCGTATTCGGCCAGCCAGCGGGCGATCAGGGCCTTGCGGTCGGGGTCGATGCCGCGCGTCGGCTCGTCGAGCACGAGGAGGTCGGGCTCCGCCACGGCCACGGCCGCCAGACCGAGCCGCTCGCGCTCGCCGCTGGAGAGATCTCGCGGATGCCGCTCGGCCGCCCACGCGAGCTCGACGCGCTCCAGCGCGGCGCGTGCCCTCGCTTCGTCCCCGTCCACTGCGAGCCCGACCTCGTCGAGCACCCGGTCGCGGACGAGGTAGCGGCCCGGATCCTGGCTCAGATATCCGGCACGGCCGGCGCGCTCGACCGTGCCCGCCGCAGGGCGGAGGAGGCCGGCGGCGATCTTCGCAAGCGTCGTCTTGCCCGAGCCGTTCGGACCCTCGAGCGCCAGTACCTCGCCGCGGCGGACGTCCAGCGAGGCTCCGCCGAGGACCTCCTGTCCCGCCCTGTACGCGAAGCGGATCCCGTGCAGGCTGCAGAGGGTCTCTCCACCGGCGCCAACGCGACTGGCGGCGATTCGCGGCGGGAGGTAGTGGGGTCGATGCTCCGCAAGCCAGCCGAGGCCCTCCTCCCGCGGCGCGTCGGCAAGGATCCGGCCTCCCTCCATGAAGAGCACGCGGTTTGCGAGCGCAAGCGCGCGCCCGGTCCGTTGCTCGGAGAGAACCACGCTCGTGTCGAGGCGCGAGACGAGAGCCAGAAACCGGTCCGCGGCGTCCGGATCGAGCTGCGAGGTGGGCTCGTCCAGAAGCAGAAGCCGGGGGCGAAGCGCGAGCGCCGAGGCCAGGCAGACGCGCTGCAGCTCTCCACCCGAGAGCTCCGCCGTACGGCGCTCCGCGAGATGGAGGGCGCCGACGGCATCGAGAGCCGCTTCCGTTCGCGGCCAGATCTCCACGGAGGGAACACCCAGGTTCTCCAGACCGAACGCGACCTCGTTCCGCACGAGCGCCATCACGACCTGGTCCTCCGGGTCCTGGAACACCGCCGCCGTCGTCCCTGCAAGCATCGACGGCCGGGAGCGGCGCGTGTCGATGCCGGCAACGCGGACGCAGCCGCTGAAGCGCCCTCCGTGGAAATGCGGCACGAGCCCCGCGAGCGCGCGCAGGAGCGTCGACTTTCCCGAGCCCGACGGGCCGAGCAGGGCGATGACCTCACCGGGCTCGACCCGGAGCGAGACGTCCGTGAGCGCTGCCGTCTCCGCGTCCGGATAGCTGAAACCGAGCCCGACTACCTCGGCTAGAGCCACAGCGCCGCCACGAGAATGAGGAAGGCACTCGCAGCCAGCGCGAGTTGATCTGCCAGGCGCCACGCCGGGCCGGGTGCCTTCGAGGGCCGCGTGCTTCCGAATCCGCGCGCCTCCATCGCCTCGGCGAGGTTCGCGGCCCGTTCGAGGGAGCCCGCAACGAGCGGCGAGAGCAGGCGAGCGTGGCCCCGCACGCCGGCGACCTCCAGGCCCCGCCCCCGGACGGCCTCGGCAAGCCCGGCGGCATCGCGCTCGAGCGTCGGCACGAGCCGCGTTGCGAGGGCGACGGCGAGGGCCGAGCGGCGCGCGAACGAAGCGGCGGCGACGAGCCGGTCGTGGTCGAGGAGAAGGGCATAGGCGGAGAACGCCAGCCCGACGGCCAGGAGGCGCAGCGCGGAGATAGCCGCGAGGACGATCTCCTCGCGGGTGACGTCGAGTTGGCCGAGAACCGGGACGATCGGGCCTTCCCAAAGGACGTGGACGCCGGTCGTCTGCAGAAACGGCCAGACGAGGAAGACACCGAGTGCCGCCGTTCCGCTGCCGAAGAGGTATGGACGCAGCCGGCCGCGCGCCTGCAAGCACAGCAGGAGCAAGGCTCCTGTGAGAAGAACGAGCGGCAGGACGCTGTCGAGCAGGAGCGCCGCAACCGCGGCGGCCGCGAGCACGGCCGCCGCGGGCACCGGCGCGAGAGCTACTGCGCGTCGGCCGGAACCGAGGCGCACTCCTTCTCCCAGTTGTGCAGGTCCCACCACTCGACGTCGCCGGCGCCGAGCTTCACCTCGGCAGCGCCCTTCTGCGCCGGCTTGCCGTTCACGTAGTAGAGCCAGGCGAGCTTCTTGCCGGTGTTCTGCTCGACGCCCTCGATCGCGGTGACGAACTTCCCGCCCGAATCGGTCTCGATCTCGGAGACTTCGTCGAGCGCCCGCATGGCGTTCGTGCCGGCGTCTACTTCCGTCTTGGCCGTCAGGATCTTGGCGCCGCAGTCGGTCGTGACGAGAACCGCCGCCTGCGGCGCGGCCTGAGTCGCACCGGCCTCCGTCGTCGAAGACGAGGTCGAGTTTCCGCCGCACGCCGCCAGGGCGACGACGAACAGCGCTGCTGCAAAGGGTCGACGAAACACGTTTCCTCCTTCCGCGAGGGGAACGAAGTGGAGGCGAACGGCAGGTCTTCTGACTCGGGGCTCCCTCTCGCGCCGCCTTCCCGGCCTCGGCCAGTGGCGCTTCGGCGGAGAGCATCTCCCCTCACAGCGGCGGGACCGTGCCGGTCTTGCACCGGCTTCCCTTTCCGCTCGCCTATCTGTGGCGGGAGGCTATCAGGCGGCCGCGAAAGGCTCGCCGAAGGCTTCGCCGATGGCCGCGTCGATCTCGACCCGCGTCGCGACGACGAACTGCACGGGGCGAGGAACCTCGGCCAGGATCGCATCGAGGGCCGCGTCGTCCGAGGGATCGGCGATCGCCACGATGACGGCGGTTCCCTTGAGGCGATACGGCAAGGCGCAATGGCGGCGCGCCACCGACTCCGAGAGCAGGTCGACGGCCTCGTCCTCGAGATCGTGCTTGCCGAGGTCGACGAACTCGAGGCCCTCCTGCGCGGCGACGATCTGCGCGAGCTCCCGCTCGTCCACGAGCTCGTCGTCCACGAGAACCTCGCCGAGCCGGCGCCCGCTGGCCCGCGCCGCGGCGAGCGCGGCGTCGAGCTGCACGGACGAAAGCAGCCCGGCGCGGACGATCATCTCGCCGAGAGGTAGATCTCGCTCTTTGTTGTCTGCCGCGAATGCCATGACGCTTGGAGGAAGAAACTGCCAGATGGATCGGTCGGAACGCAACTGCGGCGCATCCCTCCGTCGGGGCACTACGCTCCCACCCATGACCGCAACCCGCTTGACGCCTTGGATTCCCGTCGTGCTCTGGGCCGCGGTCATCTTCACGTTCTCGTCCATTCCCAACCTGAGCACGGATCTCGGCGTCTGGGATCTCATCCTGCGCAAGCTCGCGCACACGGCTGAATACGCGCTCCTAGGGGCGCTCGTCTACCGCGCCACGCGGCACCCTGCGCTCGCGATCGGCCTCGCCTCGGCCTACGCGGTCACCGACGAGATCCACCAGACGTTCGTGAACGGGCGCCACGGCTCTCCGGTCGACTGGCTGATCGACACTGTCGGTGTGACCATCGGCGTCGTGATCGCCTCGCGCGTATGGCGCTGAAGCCGGTTGCGATCGACCTCGACGGCGCGCTCGGGGACACGCGAGCCCTGTGGGAAGACTTCCTCGCCGACGCCTCACGGCGCTTTGCGGCAATCGCACCCCTCGACCCCTCCGCTCTGCCAGGGGACAGGGGCGCCGCGGCGGAGGTCCTCGACCGCTGGGCCGAGCTCGGCGTCGGAGACTGGCGAGGCGCCCTGCGGCGCTTCGCCGAGGACCGCGCGCCGGTTCACCTCCGTCCCAGTGCGGACGCCTCGGCCGCCCTGCGCGCTCTCGCGGCCAGCGGACGGCGGCTGGGAGTCTTCACCGACGCCCCCGCGGAGCTCGCCGGCGTGGCTCTTGCCCACCTTGGTGCGGCGCGTCGCGTCGAGCTCGTCGAGGCGGGAGCCGGAAGCCGTGAGCGCCTGCTCGCCGAGCTCGGCGCGCACACAGACGTCGCGGAGACGCGTCAGGACCTCGTTAGGATCAGTGAGAGTGGACGCTAAGAACCTCGACGACCGCCAGCTCGACGCCATCCTCGAGCGCCTCGACCGGCTGAGCGACGAGCTCCATGCTCTGAACAAGCGGCTCGACCACGGCGAAGGGCTCCTGCGGATCGCGCATGAGCTGTCGACGCTGAACGACTCGCTGCAGGCCCTCGCCTACGCAGCGCTTGGCCACCAGGGCCCGCAGGTCCGCCGCCGCCGCACCGGCTGACTCTCGCCTCGAGCCGAACGAAGCCGGGCAGCTAGCCGTGAATGGTGGCGATCAGGGGGATGATCAGGATCGCGACGATGTTCGTGATCTTGATCATCGGGTTGATCGCGGGGCCCGCGGTGTCCTTGTAGGGATCGCCGACGGTGTCGCCCGTGACGGCCGCGGCGTGGGCTTCGGACCCCTTGCCCCCGTAGGCGCCGTCCTCGATGAGCTTCTTGGCGTTGTCCCAGGCGCCGCCGCCCGACGTCATGGCGATGGCGAGGAAGATGCCGGTCACGATCGTGCCGATGAGCAAGCCGCCCACCAGCTCGGGTTTGATGATCCCGGCGACGATCGGGAAGAACACCGGGATCGCCGCGGGCAGCATCATCTTCTTGATCGCCTCGGCCGTGACGATGTTCACCGTCCGCCCGTACTCGGGCCGGCCGGTGCCTTCCATGATCCCCGGGATCTCGCGGAACTGACGCCGCACCTCCTCCACCACCTGGCCGCCGACCCGCCCGACCGCCTGCATTGCGAGCGAGGCGAAGAGAAACGGCATGAGGCCGCCGATGAAGAGGCCGGCGATGACCCACGAGTCCGAGAGGTCGAAGGTGGGTCTGATGCCCTCGTTCGAGAGCTCCGAAGTGAAGCCGTCGAAGAGGACGAGCGCCGCGAGCCCGGCCGAGCCGATCGCGTAGCCCTTCGTGACGGCCTTCGTCGTGTTGCCGACTGCATCGAGCGGGTCGGTGACGCCGCGCACCTCTTCGGGCAGGTCGGCCATCTCGGCGATCCCACCGGCGTTGTCGGTGACCGGACCGTACGCATCGAGGGCGACGATCATCCCGGTCATGGAGAGCTGCGCCATGACCGCGACGCCGATCCCATAGAGGCCCGCGAGGCCGGCAGCGCCGACGATCCCGGCCGCGATGACGAGCACCGGCAGGGCGGTCGCCTGCATCCCGATCGCGAGGCCCTCGATGATGTTCGTCGCGTGACCGGTTGTCGAAGCGCGGGAGATGCCCTTCACAGGGAGCCAGCGTGTGCCGGTGTAGAACTCCGTGATCGCGACGAGCATGAACGTGACCGCGAGGCCGATGAGCGCGCAGCCGTAGAGCTCCCAGTAGTCGTACTTGCCGCCGTCGAAGGCGAGCGTGACGGGAATGAAGCCGATCGCCGAGAGGATCGTGGAGACCGCGACGGCCTTGTAGAGCGCGTTCATGATCGAGCCGGTGCGCCCGATGCGGGCGAAGAACGTCCCGATCACCGATGCGATCACGCCGACTCCACCGAGAGCGAGCGGATAGACGACGACGCCCGACGAGGGGAAGTTGACCGCGCCGAGGAACATGACGGCGACCGCCGTGACCGCGTAGGTCTCGAACAGGTCGGCGGCCATTCCTGCGCAGTCGCCGACATTGTCGCCGACGTTGTCCGCGATGACGGCCGGGTTGCGGGGATCGTCCTCGGGGATGCCGGCCTCGACCTTGCCGACGAGGTCAGCGCCCACGTCCGCGGCCTTCGTGTAGATCCCACCGCCGAGACGCGCGAAGACAGAGATGAGCGAGCCGCCGAAGGCGAGACCGATCAGGTGCCGGGTGGCTTCGTCGGGGGCCTGGTCGAACCAGGCGGTGAGAACGCCGTAGTAGGCCGCAACGCCGAGCAAGCCGAGGCCGACGACCAGGAGCCCGGTCACCGAGCCCGCGCCGAAGGCGACCGAAAGCGCGGGCTTGACGCCGCCCCGCGCGGCTTCCGCGGTGCGCACGTTGGCGCGAACGGCCACGTTCATCCCGATGAAGCCTGCGGCGGCCGACAAAACGGCGCCGATCAGGAAGCCGAAAGCCGTGTACCAGCCGAGGTCGTTCCAGAGGCCGATGCCGACGAAGATGATCGCGGCCACTACAGCAATGGTCAGGTACTGGCGGCGCAGGTACGCGGACGCGCCTTCCTGCACGGCGCGGGCGATCTCCTGCATCCGCTCCGTCCCGGCGGGGAGCTTGAGGATGCGGACGGTGAGCGCAGCCCCCCAGCCGATGCCGACTCCGGCGCAGAGCAGGGCGAACAGGACGCTGTGGTTCTGGAAGAAGTCAGTCACGAAATCGGGGCCTGAAGTGCGCAGATCCGGCAACTCATGCCGGATCCGGCCGCGGCATTTCTATCACAGGTTCACATCCTCGCGCCGCGTAGGGCCGTCCCGCAGAGGTGCTCCTCGGGCTGCGGCGGGATCTTCGGGATGACCGCGAAGAGCAGCTTGCGAAGCTTCGTGTTGTTTTCCTCGAAGACGGTGACGACCTGCTCGTGCGACACGGACACCGCTCCCTCCACGCCCACGTCGTGGTCGGTCACCATCGAGATGTTCGCGTAACAGAGCTCGAGCTCGCGCGCGAGGTAGCCCTCGGGATACGCGGTCATGTTGATCGTGTCCCAGCCCATCTCCTGGAACCACCTCGACTCCGCGCGCGTCGAGAAGCGCGGGCCCTGGATGACGACGACGGTGCCTCCATCCCGCGCCGGGATGCCGAGCTCGCCGGCAGTCTCGACGAGGAGCGCGCGCAGGTCGGGGCAGAAGGGGTCGGCCGCGGAGACGTGCGTCGTTTCGGGCCCGTCGTAGAAGGTGTCGTTACGCCCGCTCGTCCGGTCGACGAACTGGTCGCAGACGACGAACTCGCCCAGCTGCAGCTCCGCTTTGAGCGAGCCCGAGGCGTTCGGTCCGATGATCCGCCTGACGCCCAGCTCCTTCATCGCCCAGACGTTCGCCCGGTAGGGAATGGCGTGCGGCGGGAGCTCGTGGCTCAGGCCGTGCCGCGGGAGGAACGCGACCCGCCGACCGCCGACTTCGCCTACCGTGAAAGGCGCCGACGGCCTCCCGTACGGTGTCTCGACCTCGACCTGCTCGACGTCTTCGAGGAACGAGTAGAAGCCCGAGCCGCCGAAGACCCCGATCTCAGCCCGGCTCATCGTCTTCTGCGGACGCGGCGGCCTGCGCATAGGCGAGCTGCAGGCTGGCGACGGACTGCTGGAAGTCGCGGATGAGCTCGGCGGGAACGACGTTCTCGAGCACGGGCGTCAGCGCAGTCATCGTGTCGATCGCAAGCTTGGCCTGCGCGAGGTCGCGGTCGTCCTGCGTATCGGGCGCTAGACCCAGACGACGGTAGCCCATTGAGGAGATCGTGATGAGCGTCTGGATGAGGATGTCCTCGACCTTGAGCCGCCGCAGCTCTTCCGCGAGCTCACGAGCGATCCGCTCCTGGTCTTCCGACTCAGACACGAACGGACTCCAGGACTTCCTGCGCGTAGATGTCCCGCATCGTCTCCCCCGCCTCGTGGCGCGCGATCTGACGCTCAGCCGGTGTGGCTGCGGGCACGGTCAGGTGCGTGGCGACGCCCAGCTCCTCGGCTACGGGCATCGTCCACTCCAGGAGCTGCTCGATCCGCGCGCGGGCCGGGAGCACGTCGCCGGTCCGCAGGTCGATCAGCTCGCCGGAAAGGCCGTAGCGGATGGCGCGCCAGAAGTTCTCCTCGATCAGGCGGTGGGGGTGGTCCGGGAGCGGCTCTCCCTCGTCGACAGCCCGGGCGATACGGGCGGTGAGGGAGTACATAAGCGCGGCGAGTGCCACGGATTCCCCGAGCTCCGGCTGGCCGTCGCAGATTCGCAGCTCGACTGTGGGGAACGCGAGGTGCGGGCGGACGCTCCACCAGAGCTGCGTGTGCTCGGTGATCGACCTCGTGTCGTACAGGAAGCGCACGTACTCCTCGTACTCCGCCCAGTCGCGGAAAGCGTCCGGCACGCCGCAGCGGGGAAACATGCGCGTGAAGATCTCCGTGCGCGCGGAATGCAGGTACGTGAACGCGCCCTCGACGAACGGGGAGCTCCCCGAGTACGCGAGGAGGTCGGGAAGGAAGCCGCGCAGCGCGTTCGTCACGTGGATCGCGCGATCGGCGCCCTCGATGCCCACGTGCACATGCAGGCCGAAGGTGTTGTTGCGCCAGACGACATAGCGGAGGACTTCGTCGTTTCGGCGGTAGTGCGGCGTGTCGATGATCCGCTGCTCCTGCCAGGGGCTCCACGGATGCGTGCCGACGGCGCAGAGCGCGACGTCGAGCGTGCCGGCGAGCTCGAGCAGCTGCCTCCGGCGCTCGGCCATCGTCGCCGCCGCCTCGGCGAAGGTCTCGCAGCGGCCCGTGCGCACCTCGACCTCGGACGCGATCAGCTCGCCGACGAGGTGCTCTTCCACCTCGGTCCCCTGCGCGGCGGCCTGGAATTCTTCAAAGCGGTTGACCAGGCCCAGATCGGCCGGGTCGAGGATGGCGAACTCCTCTTCGACCGCGACCGTGAAGTCTCGACCTCCTTCGAACGCCTCGCGCGCGGAGCGGATCTGCTCTTCGGGACTGAGCTTCTGGGCCTCACCCACGCGGCGAAAGTATCAGAGCCGCAATCGTCTCCCAGCTCCAGCGCCTGACCGCCGCCGAGCGCGCGCCGGCCGAGAGGCGAGCCCATTCCGACGGCGGAAGCGCGAGGATCGCAGAGAGTTTGCCGGCGAGGTCCGCGGCGTCGCCCGGCGCGAAGCTCGCAAGCGCGCGGTGCTCCTCCGGATACTCGGCTTCGAGCCCCGCGGCGACCTCGGCGAGCCCCGAATGGCGCGCGACGAGAGGCGGCGAACCGCAGGCGGCCGCCTCGGCGGCGACCATGCCGAACGCCTCCGGGAAGACGGACGGCGTCACGCTGACGTCGGCGAGCGGCCAGAGGTGAGCGAGGTGGCGGTGTTCGAGAGGGCCTGTGAAGAGCACGCGCTCACGAGCGCTCGCCTCGAGTGCGTCGCGCGCGGGCCCGAACCCCACGACGACGGCGCGTGCATCCACCGACCGGAGCGCCTCGAGCAGGAGCGCGACGCCTTTCTCCTCGCTCAGCTTCCCGACGTAGACGACCGTCGGCGCATCGTCGGAGAAGAACTCCCGCAGCCGCTCGGCGTTCCCTTCGTCCGGGTCGCGCTCCGATGCGCGCGCGCCGTCGCGCCCGGCCTCCTCGATGAGGCGCGCGAGCGCGTCGCCGCGCGGCTCCGGCCGCAGCTCGTCGACGTCGACGCCGGGCGGCACGACGCGCACACGCTCGGTCCAGGCGACGATGTCGGCGAGCACCGAACGGATGTGCTCGGAGCCGGCGAGCACCTCGTCGGCCTGCGCGAGCGACTCCCGCGCCCAGGCGCTGAGCTCTTCGTTTCCGCGCATGGAGAACTCGAGCTCCGACCCGTGCGCCTTGACCGTGAACGGGATGCCGGCCGCTGCGCCGACGGGCGCTCCGAGCAAGACGTGGTTGGTGAGCAGGAAATCGGCCGGCAGGTGTTCACGGATGGCGCCCGCGTTCACCTCGACAAAATGATCGCGCTCGGCGCGGGTCAGCTCCTGCAGGTAGCGCGGCTGCATGCCCTCGTAGCGGTCGAGTACGAACACGGGCAGCGGGCCGTCCAGCTCGGGCCGGACGACGCGCGCTCCGCCGAGGTCGTATCCCTCCGGATGCGGCTCCTGGCAGAAGACCACGACGTCGTGGCCGAGCCGGCTCCAGGCGCGGGCGAGGGCGCGCGTATAGACATTCGAGCCCGTGCCTCCCAGGAGGTAGCCGTGCCAGAGGAGAATCTTCATCCGTGGAAGATCCTGACGCACCGCTCGTCGCGAGGGCACGCCGAGGCGACCGCTGGGCATTCGAGCAGCTCGTCGAGCGCCATCAGCACCGCTTGTTCACGCTCGCCGCACGGACCCTCGGGTCGGTCGACGACGCGGCGGATGCAGTGCAGGAGGCCTTCATCCGCGCGTGGCTGGGACTGCCGAACTTCCGCGGCGGCGCCCTCTTCTCGACGTGGCTTTTCCGCATCGGGCTGAACGCCGCGCACGACCAGCGCGCAAAGCGCCGCACCGAGCCACTCGACGAGACGCGCGAGCCCGCCGATCCGCAGGACGCCTTCCTCAGAAGCGAGCTCTCGGGCACGCTCCAGCGGGCGCTCGACGACCTGGACGAGGACTACAGGGTCGCGGTCGTGCTCTACGACGTCCTCGGCTGTTCGTACAGCGAGGTCGCCGAGCTGACCGGGGTTCCTGAAGGTACCGTGAAGTCACGAATCTTCCGCGGCCGCCGCCGGATCGCCGAGCTGCTGGGAACAAGGACGGCCGGGGAGTAGTCCAAGCTCATGGTGGCCGAAACACACCCAGACGACAGCGAGCTGTTCGACTACGTCGAGAACGACCTGTCCGGCGAGCGGCGAGGGGAGATCGAAGCCCACCTCGCCGGGTGCAGCGTCTGCTCGGAGCAGGTCGAGCTCGTGACGATGGGGCGGGACGCTCTGCACGACGCGCAGTTCATGCATCTACCGGCGCGGCGCGCCGAGGGCGTGCTCATGAACCTGCCGACGCAGGCTCGCGAGCCGGGCAAGCGCCGCGCCCTCACGCCGAAGCAGCTCATCGCCGTCCTCACGCCCGTGATCGCGGTCGCGGCGGTGATCGGCGTCCTCAGCTCGAACGGGACCCCCGGCCGGGAATCCGCGGGCGCGACGTCGCGGAGCGCGGAGGCCGCCGCCGGAGGGGCGGGCGCCGCAACGGACGCGCAGAAGCGCCTTTTCGCTGCCGGGCCGGCCGCAGCTGTCGCGGACGAGCTGCGCAGCAAGGGCTTCGACGCCGTCACCCAGGCGGACCGTGTCGTCGTCAGGGGCGCGTCGAAAAAGGCAGTGCGCACGGCCCTTGCCGACCGCGGGCCGGGCGACGTGCAGATCGTCGTTCTCGGCCGTTGAGAGGTGGAAAAAGTCTCCTCCTCACCGGGGGGCGCACGGATGCCGAGGTAGTCGCATGTGGGGCGACGTTGCGGTTAAGAAGCGGTAAAGCAGCGCAGGGAACGAGCGCGCATCGGAGAAGTCCGTCGGTCCGATGCGTCCGAGGGCACTCGCCGCCGCCTGCTGCGCCGCGCTCCTCCTGCCGGCGGCTGCGCATGCCGTCACAAACCCTCAGATCCCGGGCCTCCAGGTCGCCCTGAAGGCGCACGGCTTCTACGCGGGGCCCATCGACGGCATCGCCGGGCCAATGACAGCCGAAGGCGTGCGCCGCTTCCAGCGCCATGCGCACATCGCAGTCGACGGAGTCGCCGGCCCGATCACCCGTGGGAAGCTCGGGCGCCTCGGTCGGCCGCTCTTCGGGCGGCGGCACCTGCTCATGCGCGGGAACGTGGGCTGGGACGTCTCCGTGCTGGAGTTCTTCCTCTCGCGGCGCGGTTTCTCCCCGGGCCACATCGACGGGCGCTTCACCGGCCACACCAGGCGGGCGGTGCTGCGCTACCAGCGGCGCCACCACCTCGTCGTCGACGGCCTCGTGGGTCCGCAGACGCTCGCGACCTTCGGCGTGCGCCGTGCGGTGCCCCAGCCGACGAGGAGCACGGTGCGCCGCACCGGCCGCGGCGTCAGCGGGCTCCTCGACTACTGGGCGCGCTACTACGGCCTGAGCACGAGGCTCGTGAAGGCGCTCGCCTGGCAGGAGTCGGGCTTCCAGCAGAGCATTCGCTCGAGGGCCGACGCGCGTGGCGTCATGCAGGTCACGCCGCAGACGTGGTCGTACGTGGAGATGGTCCTCCTCGGCCGCCAGGTCCCGCACACGATGAGCGGAAACATCCACGTCGGTGTCGCCTACCTGCGCCAGCTCGTGCACGAGTTCCACTTCCGTATGCGGCGAGCCGTGGGCGCCTA
>DATAOL010000166.1:0-4436 GCA_036265755.1 Gaiellaceae bacterium
AAACGACGGAGGGCGCCTCGCGGCGCCCTCCGTTCAGTTCGATCCGAGCCTGAAGCCCCCGCCTAGCTCTCCTCGTCGAGGGGCGAGTCGACCTCGGGGACCTCCTCGGCCTCGAGCGAGTCGCGCCCGGCGCCGTTTCCATCCCCGTCTCCGTCCTCGAAGCCGAGCCCGAGCAAACCGAGGTCGGCGCCGTCGCCATCGGAGATCTCCTCCAGGGCGGCGAGCAGCTGCTCCTCGGTCGGCGGCCGCGTGTAGGCCTCGACGGGAACGTTCTCGCTCGGCGCGATCTCGACGCGCCGGTAGGTCTTGAGGCCGGTCGCCGCGGGGATCAGCTTGCCGATGATGACATTCTCCTTCAGGCCGAGCAGTCGATCGACCTTGCCCTCGATGGACGCGTCGGTGAGCACCTTCGTGGTCTCCTGGAAGGAGGCCGCCGAGAGGAACGACTCCGTTGCGAGCGAGGCCTTCGTGATGCCGAGAATGAGCGGTTCGAAGGTCGCCTGCTCCTTCTTCTCCTTCTTGATGCGGACGTTCTCACGCTCGAGCACGGACTTGTCGACCAGCTGCCCGGGCAGGAGATCCGTGTCGCCCGCATTGTCGACACGCACCTTCTTGAGCATCTGGCGCACGATCAGCTCGATGTGCTTGTCGTGGATGTCGACGCCCTGCGACTTGTAGACGTTCTGCACCTCGCCGACGAGATAGATCTCGGTCGGCGTGGAGCCCTTGCCCGCCTTCGAGTGCAGCGCGAGGATCTCGGCCGGAGCGAGTGAGCCCTCATGGAGGGCGTCGCCCGGCTCGACCACGTCGCCGTTCGAGACGTGCAGGCGCGTCCGGCGCGGGAGCTGGTACTCCTTCGGCGACAGCGGCTCGCCGTTCTCGTCCGTCCCGTCCGAATGGATGGTGACCTTCGGGCCGCGATCGGTCTCCTCGACCTCCACTCGGCCGCCGACCTCCGCCAGGCGCGCCGCGCCCTTGGGGTTCCGGGCCTCGAAGATCTCCACGACACGCGGGAGGCCGTGCGTGATGTCCGCGCCGGCGACGCCGCCCGTATGGAACGTCCGCATGGTGAGCTGGGTGCCCGGCTCGCCGATCGACTGGGCCGCGATGATGCCGACGGCGTCGCCGATCTCGCACATCTCTCCCGTGGCGAGGAAGGTGCCGTAGCAGGCCTTGCACACGCCGAACTCGCTGCGGCACTTGAGCACCGTGCGCACGGGGACCTGGAAGTCCGCTGCGAGCTCGCCGAGCTCGTCGTGCAGCTCGCGCAGCCGAAGCATGGTGATCTCCACGCCCTTCTCCAGCAGCACGGTCTTGCCCGGCTTGCCGCTGGCGAGCGGCTTGTGGATCTCCTCGGCCGAGACCCGCCCGGCGAGCGAGCGGTTTAGCCCCTCCGGCACGACCAGCGGCAGCGAGATCGAATCGTCGGTGCCGCAGTCATCCTCCCGAACGATGACGTCCTGGGAGACGTCCACGAGCCGCCGCGTGAGGTAGCCCGAGTCCGCCGTGCGAAGCGCGGTGTCGGCCAGTCCCTTGCGGGCCCCGTGCGTCGAGATGAAGTACTCGAGCACCGACAGGCCTTCCATGAAGTTGGCCTTGATCGGGCGCTCGATGATGTCGCCCTTCGGATTCGCCATCAGGCCGCGCATGCCGGCGAGCTGGCGGATCTGCTTGAAGGATCCACGGGCTCCCGAGTTGGCCATCATGAAGATCGGGTTCAGCTCGAAGAGGGTCTCCTCCATTGCGTCCGCCACGGTGTCGGTCGCCTCAGTCCAGACGTTGACGATGGACTCCTTGCGCTCGTCCTCGGTGATGAGGCCGCGCTGGTACTGCGCCTCGATCTTCTGGACGCGCTCCTCGTACTCGCCGAGGATCTGCTCCTTCGACTCGGGGATGACGATGTCGTTCTTCGAGATCGTGATCCCGGCCTGGGTCGCGTAGTGGAAGCCCAGCTCCTTGATCTTGTCGAGCACGACGGCGATCGATGACACGCCGTAGACGTCGACGAGCGACGAGACGAAGTCGTTCATCTCCTTCTTCCCGAGCGTCCGGTTGATGAAGTCGGCCTTCCCCTCGAAGCGCTCGCCGAGAGCGTCCTCGAGGGCGCGCATGACCTCCTCGTTGAAGATCACGCGGCCGGACGTGGTGAGAATGAGCTCGCCGTCCCGCCGGTACTCGATCGGGTCCTGCAGGCCGATCTGCTTCGACTCGAGCGCGAGGAAGATGTCGTCCTCGGCCGCGAAGCGCTTCGGCCGCGGGTCGAGCTCCTCCGCCGTCGCCGCCGAGAGGTCGGTCTGGCAGTACGTCATGTAGTACCCGCCGAGCACCATGTCCTGCGACGGAGTCGCCAGCGGCTTGCCGTGGGCGGGCGAGAGCACGTTGTTCGAGGACAGCATCAGGATCCGGGCCTCCGCCTGCGCCTCCGAGGAGAGCGGCAGGTGGACCGCCATCTGGTCGCCGTCGAAATCCGCGTTGAACGCGTGGCAGACGAGGGGGTGGATCTGGATCGCCTTGCCCTCGACGAGGACGGGCTCGAAGGCCTGGATGCCGAGGCGGTGCAGCGTCGGCGCCCGGTTCAGGAGAACCGGATGCTCGGCGATGACCTCCTCGAGCACGTCCCAGACCTCGGGCGCCATCGAGTCGACGTACTTCTTCGCCGCCTTGATGTTCTGCACGGACTTCCGCTCGACGAGCCGGCTCATGATGAACGGCTTGAACAGCTCGAGCGCCATCAGCTTCGGCAGGCCGCACTGGTGCAGCTTGAGCGTCGGGCCCGAGACGATCACGGACCGGCCCGAGTAGTCGACGCGCTTCCCGAGCAGGTTCTGGCGGAAGCGGCCCTGCTTGCCCTTGAGCATGTCGGAGAGCGACTTCAGCGCCCGGTTGCCCGGGCCTGTCACCGCACGGCCGCGGCGCCCGTTGTCGAACAGGGCGTCGACGGCCTCCTGCAGCATCCGCTTCTCGTTGTTGACGATGATCTCCGGCGCGCCGAGGTCGAGAAGCCGCTTGAGGCGGTTGTTCCGGTTGATGACGCGGCGGTAGAGGTCGTTCAGGTCGCTCGTGGCGAAGCGGCCACCGTCGAGCTGCACCATCGGGCGGAGCTCGGGCGGGATGACCGGGATCGCCTCGAGGATCATCCACTCGGGACGGTTCTCCGAGGTGATGAACGCGCTCACGACCTTGAGCCGCTTGATCGCGCGGCTCTGCTTCTGGCCCTTCGAGGTTCGGATGGTCTCGCGGAGCGACTTCACCTCGGCGTCGAGGTCGAGATCGCGCAGGAGCTCGCGGATCGCCTCCGCGCCCATGCCGCCCTTGAAGTAGACGCCGAACCCGTACGCGGAGCCGAAGCGATCCTTCAGCTCGCGGAAGAGCATCTCGTCGTTGACCACCATCTTCGGCTCGAGGTCGCGGAAGAGCTGCCACGTCTGCTCGAGGCGGTTGACCGCGTCAACGGACGCCTCGCGGGCGTCTTCGCGGCGCGACTCGATGTCGAGGTACATCTCCCTGACCTTCAGCGACCACTGGATGAGAGCGTCCCAATCCGCCTTGTCCATCCGGCCCTCCGCCCGGAGGCAGAGGTCGCCGGCGAGCTCGCGGGTGTCCTCGGCCGACTCCCCACCGCTCAGGGTCTCGAGCAGCTCGAGGAGCAGCCCGTTCCCGAGGTCGCGGGCCTTGTCGAGATTCTTCTTGTCGACGCCCTTGACGAGCTCGGCGTCGTCGCCCTCGAGCGCCTCGCCTGCGAGGAGCGCGTCGCGCACCTTGTTCATGTGCTTCGTGACGGCGCCCTTCTTCGAGCCCGTTGCCTTGTCGGCTTCCTTGTGCAGCGGGGCGAGCGCTTCGTTGATCTGCGTCGCGGCCGTGGCGACCTGGTCGAGCTCCCGGTTGGAGAGCTGCCGGTCGTCGCGGATCGCCGAGCTGCGGACGAGCTCGCGGACCTTCTTGGAGTCCTCCGTCGTGATCTTCCCGGCGACGTCCGTGAACATCCCGCCGACGAGCTTGCGCGCCTCGTCGAGCGGCGGGAGCCCCTGCTCCTCGGCCCATGCCGAGAGGCCGCGGCCCCAGAACTCGTCGTCCTCGTCGAAGTTCCGCTCCTTGCCCTTGGTGAAGTAGTCGCGCCGGCGCGAAAGCCGGTCCTCGAGCGCGGCTAGCTGCTCGTCGCGGTCGACGAAGATGCGCTCGGACTCGCCGCGCACCTTGTCCTCGAGATCCGCGAGGTCGGCCTGCCGCTTCTCGACGTCGACCGACGTGACGATCGACGCGGCGAAATACAGCACCTTCTCGAGCTCCTTCGGAGCGATGTCGAGGAGGTAGCCGATGCGGCTCGGAACTCCCTTGAAGAACCAGATGTGCGAGACGGGCGCAGCCAGGTCGATGTGGCCCATGCGCTCCCGGCGCACCTTCTGGCGCGTCACCTCGACGCCGCAGCGCTCGCAGAT
>DATAOL010000167.1:0-16657 GCA_036265755.1 Gaiellaceae bacterium
GCGAGGTGCTCGAGACCACCGGCGCGATCATCATGGGCAGGCGTACGTACGAAGTCGAAGACCGGTATCGCGGCGGCATCTACGGCGGCGCGTGGTCGGGGCCGTACTTCGTCCTCACCCACGAACGGCCCGAGGTCGTCCCCGACTGGATGACGGGCACGTTCATCAACGAGAACATCGAGGCGGCGGTCGCACGCGCGGCCGAGGCCGCCGGCGACAAGAACGTCGGCATCCTCGGTGCCAACCTCGCCAAGCAGTGTCTCGAACGGGGGTTGCTCGACGAGATTGTCATCCACCTTGCCCCGGTTCTCCTCGGCGATGGCGTCCGCCTCTTCGCGGCTCCGGGCGGTCTGCGTGTTCCGCTCGAGCCAACCAAGGTGGCTCGAACCGGTGCGTTGACCGATCTCCGCTTCCGAGTGAGTAATGGGCAGCCCACCGAGGCGGTTGCGACGTGACGCCATCGAGCGGACCGCAGGGGCGGGACGTCGCGCATACTTCCGTGGTCGAACGAAAGCTTGCAACGGTGGTCTTCGTCGACCTCGTCGGCTCGACGGCGCTGATTGCCGCGTCAGACCCGGAGGTCGCGCGCCGCCGCGTGACGCAGTTCTTCGAGCTCGTCTCGAGCAGCATCGAGGCACACGGCGGGACGGTCGAGTCGTATGCGGGTGACGCGGTCATGGCCGCCTTCGGGATTCCGCTCGCCCACGAGGACGACGCAGAGCGTGCGCTTCGCGCGGCCATCGAGATCCGCGCGGCGGTCGGGGACCTCCGGGTCGAGTGCCGGATCGGTGTCGAGGCCGGCGAGGTGCTTTCCGAGAACACGGACTTGACGCTCGCGACCGGGAGGGCGGTCAACCTCGCTGCCCGCCTCCAGCAGAGTGCGGAGCCGAACGAGATCCTCGTCGGGCCCGCGGCACACAGGCTCGGGGCTCATGCCTTCGAGCTCTCGCCGACAGGCAAGCGAAACCTGCGCGGGTTCTCCGAGCCGGTGCCGACGTGGCGCCTCCTATCGGTCGCACAGGGGGACGGCAAACCTTTCGGCACGCTCTCTGCCCCCTTGATCGGGCGCGACGTGGAGCTCGCGATGCTTCGAAACACATTCGAGAGGACCATTCGAGACCGCCGTGCACATTTGGTCACGATCTACGGCGAGCCGGGGGTGGGGAAGAGCCGGCTCGCGCGCGACTTCGTCGCCGGGCTCGAGGACGCCACGGTCCTCGTGGGCCGCTGCCTCCCTTACGGCGAGGGAATCACGTACTGGCCGCTGGCCGAGATGATCAAGGCAGCGGCCGTGATCGCCGACAACGATCCGCCCGAAGAAGCACGCGAGAAGCTTCGCGCCTTCTGCGGAGATGAGGCGGTCGCCGATGTGCTCGCTCTCGTCTCCGGAGTGGTCGAGGACGTCGAGATGGACCGGCCCCGCGAGGAGATCGCCTGGGCCGCCCGGGAGTGGGTCCAGCGCGTCGCCACCGGGCGAGCGCTGGTGCTCGGCTTCGAGGACGTCCACTGGTCCGAGGAGCCGCTGCTCGGCTTGATCGAGCACCTCGCGCGATGGGTGCGCGATGCTCCGCTCCTCATCCTGTGCCTCGCCCGGCCGGAGCTGCTCGAGATCGATGCCCGGTGGGGCGGAGGCCGAGTGCGGGGCGCGACGATCGAGCTCGGGGCACTCCCGCAGGACGAGGCCGGAGAGCTCGTCGACGTGCTGCTCGCCGAGGCGGCGCTCTCACCCGATATGCGGAACGACGTGCTGGCTAAGACGGAGGGCAACCCCTTGTTCGTCGAAGAGACGGTCCGCATGCTCGCCGAGGGCGCGGAGGGACGGGTTCCGATTCCGGACACGGTTCAGGCGTTGATCGCGGCACGCATCGACGGCCTTTCACCTGCCGCGAAGCTCGTCCTTCAGAGAGCGGCGGTGATCGGCCGCGTCTTCTGGAGGGGTGCGATCGCGGAGGTCTCGAACCACGCCGTCGATATCGACGACGTGCTCGAGGCATTGCTCCTACGAGAGTTCATCGTTCGTGAGACGCATTCCTCGATCAGCGGAGAGGAGGCGTTCCGGTTCAAGCACGTGCTCATTCGTGAGATCGCCTACGCCGGTCTGACCAAGCTGTCCCGCGCCGAGCTCCACGCAGCCTTCGCGGCCTGGCTGCAGAGCCGTGGAGTCGAGGAGCTCGTGGAAATCCGTGCTTACCACCTCGACCGCGCGACGTCATTGTGGACGGAGCTTGACGGTGTGGCACCGGACGAGCTGACCCAAGAGACCGCGGCGGCGCTAAAGGCTGCCGGCATGCGGGCGCTGGCACGCGAGGCCAACCGATCGGGCCGGACACTGCTCTTACGGGCGGTCGAGCTTGCGCCGACGCTCGAGCGGCGGTACCAGGCCGCGCGAGCGGCGTGGCGCCTCAACGACATTCCCGCCGTCGCTCTCGAGATGGAGCGCGTCCGTGCCGAGGCACACCGGGCTGGCAACCGGCATATCGAAGGCCGAGCGCTCATCGCTCTCGGTGAGGTCACGGCCTTCCGCGACTCCGACACGCCGGGGTCGCGGAAGCTCATCGAGGAAGGGCTGGCCCTGCTGGAACCCGACGACTTGATCGGGCGCTTCGATGCCCTCAGGCAGCTGAACACGCTCGCGCGGTGGGTCGGCGACTTCTCCGGGTCCCGCAAGTACGCCGAGAAAGCGTTGGAAGCTTCACGCGAGGCGGGTAGGAAAGACCTCATGAGCTGGGCGACGAACGGTCTGGCGAGCTCGTACCTCTGGGAGATGGACCTGGACCGCGCCGAAGAGCTCGCGCTCGAGGCGGCTCGGCTGGCGGAGGAGAGCAGGGGCATCGTGCCGCGGGGCGACTCCCTCAACATCCGCGCGGACGTCGCGGAGCTGCGCGGGGACGTGGACGAGGCAATCGAGCTGTTCGAGGCGGCGATCGCGCTTTTCGCAGAGGCTGGAGCGATCCTCGATCAAGGTCGCACGCTCAACCACCTTGCCGAGCTCGTCATGAACCAGGGCGACGACGACCGGGCAGAGGGGCTCGCCCGCCAGGCAATCCGCATGCTGGGTCCGCTCGGCGACCGGGGCTACCTCTGCGAGAGCCAGCGAATCCTCGCCGAGATCCTCGTGCACCGGGGCAAGATCGAAGAAGCCGAGCGCTACGCGCTGGAGGCGATCCAGACCGTCGGGCCGCAGGACGTCACGTCGCTCGCGACGACGCAGATGGCACTCGGTGTCGTGAGGGCCGCCCAGGGCAGGGACGAGGAGGCGGAGGCGCTGCTTCGCGAGGCCGTAAACCGAGCGTCCAACCGCGCGCCCGGGTGGATCACGACCGCGACCGTCCGGCGCTTGACGGACTTTCTTAGAGCCCATGGCCGCGACAAAGAAGCGGCAGAGCTCGACGGCTTAGGCGTCCGCGGCTGAGGCCGCGATGATCCCTTGCAGCGCAGCCACGTGGCGCGTGAAGCGCTTTCGCCCCAGGGGTGTCAGGCGGGCACGAACGCGTCGGCGTCGCTCGCTCAGCGGCCGCTCCATGGTGACGTAGCCGGCCTCCTCGAGCGTCGAAAGCTGCTTCGACAAGGCCGAGTCGGAGAGGCCGAGCTCGTCGCGGACGAACGCGAAGTCAGCCCAGTCCGCCGCAGCGAGAAGCGCGACAATCGAGAGTCTCGTGGCCGGATGGATGAGCTCGTCGAACCCGGCTCCATCCTTCATCGGTCGGCTCGACGCGCGCGGGCTCGGATCGCGGCCATGAGCCGCGGCCCGCCCAGGAGGACCAGGGCGGCGACGAACACGCTCGCGATCGTCCCCGGATGCTCGGCTCCGTCCGCGTAGACCGCAAACGCCGCCGCGGTGGTCACACCCGCGAGCGCAATCAGGAAGCCGAAGAAGATCAGCGGGGCGCGCCTTCCGACCACGTCGGCTCGGACCCTCACGTCACTGGTGCGCTGCCGGCCCGCCAGCAGCCGTTGCGAAACCGCCGAGTGCACCGCGCCGAAGGTCACCGTCGCGATCGCGATGACCCAGGCATTCGCCGTGTCCGTAAGGACGCCCAGGACGATCCAACAGAGCGCGAGCCCCCACCAGTACCACCTCGGCATGCCAATCTGATCGATCACCCGGGCTCGCCCGCGCTCGACCTCGTGAAGTGCGACGCGCGCTTCTGCATCGCTCATGGAATTAGTTATCGTATTCTCCTTTACTTTCCTAGTAGGAAAGTAACCTTAGACTTTCCAACTAGGAAAGTCAAGTGTCACAGCACCCTGGTGCCTGCGTCTCCTTTGGTAGAAGCCACACCAGGGAAGGAGCAGACATGAACGTCCTCGTAACTGGCGGCATGGGCAATCTCAGCCGATGCTCGACTCGAGGCCTGCGAACAGGAACGTGAGGCCCTCGGACGAGGCGCCGCCGACTCTGACGGGTTCGAGTGGAGGGCCAGCCAGGCGCGCGAGCGTTCGGCGCGGGACTATCCTCGGGTGATGCTGACCCTGGCTGTCGTTGGCGCCGGACCGAAAGGAATCGCCATCGCGGCCAAGGCGCGCGCGCTTGCGGCAGTCGGCCTGGAAGCGCCACGAGTCGTCCTCATCGACCGGAGCGCCGTCGCCGGAAACTGGAGCGGGCGGCAGGGCTACACCAGCGGTCTCCTGCCGCTCGGGACACCGCCCGAGAAGGACGTCGGCTTCCCGTACCCGGCCAGCTGGGGAGCCGCTTCGTCCGCGGTCACCGCGGCGATGGCGAGCTTCAGCTGGCAACGGCATCTGACCGAGCGCGGTGCGTACGCCGATTGGGTGGATCGCGGCCGCCTGCGCCCAACGCATCGCCAGTGGAATGCCTACCTTCGCGACGTCGCCGAGCGTGCGGAGGCCGAGGTCGTCGCCGGCGAGGTCGTCGGGCTCGAGGTCGGCGGAGACGGCTGCTGGACGGTGACGGTTGAGCCAGGGATGGCGCTCTCCGCCGACGGCGTCGTCCTGACCGGCAGCGGACTGCCGATCACCGTCCCCGGCCAACCGCAAGACCATCCCCGCGTCCTCGACGGGCAGAACTACTGGCTGCATGAGCGGATGCTCAAGAAGGGGATCGCCCAGAGCGTGTGCGTGATCGGCAGCGGCGAGACGGCGGCCTCGGTGGTGATCAGCCTTCTGAAGAAGGCGCACAGGCGATCGACCGTCGACGTTCTGACCAGCCGTGGAGTCCTCTACTCGCGGGGCGAAAGCTACGACGAAAACCGGTTCTACTCCGACCCCGGCGAGTGGCCTCGTCTGGCCGAGTCGCACCGCCGCGAGTTCCTGGAGCGCACGGACCGCGGCGTGTTCTCGCTGCAGGCCGAGGCGACCCTGAGGCAGTCGCGTGGCTTTCGCACACTCGCCGGGCGTGCTGCGGCCATCGAGGCCGGCGAACGGCATGTCATCGTGACGATCGAGTACGACGACGACGAGGAGCGCGTCGCCTACGACTTCGTGGTGGTGGCGATCGGCTTCGACGCTCGCTGGTTCGAGACGCTGCTCGGCGTCGAGGCACGGCAGCGGTTCGACGACGCCGTCGCCGGAGCCATGCTAGAACGGCACATCGACGTCGATCTCTCGGTCGCCGGCGTGAGCCCGCCGCTCCACCTGCCCGTGCTCGCCGGCCTCGCCCAGGGGCCGGGTTTTCCGAACCTGAGCTGCCTCGGGCTCCTGAGCGACCGTATCCTCCGGCGATACGTTCCGCTCGAGGAGCAGGCCTTCGGCTTCGAGTCCGAGAGGAGGGAGCTTGTCTGAGACGCCCGACGAGGTCTGGGAGCGCGACGACTGCGTCCGGCGCACCGTCGTCCTTCCGACCGAGTTGGCCGAACGGCTCGCCGCGGAGGCCGAGCGGCGAGGCCTCTCGGTCAGCGACCTGCTGATCGAGTACGCGGACGAAGGCCTGCGGCGTGAGGTCGCGGCCGGCTCATAGCCTGGGCAGGCACGGAAACGCTGTAGCTCTTTCTCCCGGGCAAGGGCGGGAATGGGAGCACCTGCATGCCGCTTAGGGTCGGGCGCCCGAAAGCCTAGGGGGAACCTTGGGGGGCTTCCACGAGGCGGCACCCCGCCGGCGGCAGGCACGCTCCAAACGTAATGAAGGTGTTGCCGAGAGCATCGAGCACGAGATGTCGGTGGAGACCCTCGCGGGTTGCCTCTTGGTGTTCGGGTGGTATCACCGTCGGCCTCTTTTGGAGGCCCGAAGGCGACGAGGTCTTCGTGCACCTCAGTGACGTGCAGACCGGCGAGAGCTCTGTGCTCGAGCCGCCGAGAGATGCGGCCTTGACGGCCTTCTACCACCCGTACGCGCTTCGTCAGGCGAAGGGAGCCGCATGACGGACGCGTCGCAAAGCCGCAAGTGGTTCGCGCTCGCGCTCCTCTGCGGCGCCTTCTTCATGGTCATCCTCGACGCCGCGATCGTGACCGTCGCGCTCCCCTCGATCGAGAAAGAGCTCGACTTTTCGGCGCAGGGCCTGCAATGGGTGATCAGCGCCTACGCGCTCACCTTCGCGGGGCTGCTCCTGCTCGGCGGTCGCGCCGCCGATCTGCTCGGGCGTCGCCGCGTGTTCATGGTCGGGGTCGCGGTCTTCACGCTCGCCTCCCTTCTCTGCGGGCTCGCCTGGTCCGATCAGGCGCTGATCGGGGCCCGCGCCTTCCAGGGGATTGGGGCCGCGATCATGACCCCGAGCGCACTCTCGATCATCACCACCACCTTCGAGGAGGGGACCGAGCGCAACAAGGCGCTCGGGATCTGGGGCGCGCTCGGCGGGATCGGCGCCACCACCGCCTGGCTGATCGGCGGCCCGCTTGTCGACGGGCCCGGCTGGGAGTGGATTTTCTTCATCAACATCCCGGTCGGCCTGGCCGCGCTCGCGCTCTCCCCGCTGCTTCTGCGCGAGAGCCGCGCGACCACGACGGCGCGGAGCTACGACCCCCTCGGCGTGCTCACCATCACCGGCGCGCTCGCGCTGCTCGTCTACGCAATCGTCGAGGCGCCCGACACCGGCTGGGGAGACCCGCAGACGATCCTCGAACTCGCCGGCTCGGCCGGTCTGCTCCGGGCCTTCGCGCTGATCGAGTCGCGCCACCGCGCCCCACTCGTGCCGCTCCGGATCTTCCGACGACGGACGATCGTCGGCGCCAACGCCGTCATGCTCGTCTTCGGGACGCTCCCCTACGGGCTCGGCTTCGTCCTCACCCTCTACGCCCAGCAGGTGCTCGGCTACTCGGCGATCAAGTTCGGGCTCACCTCGCTCGTCTTCCCCACGATGGCGGCCGTCGGCTCGATCCTCGGCCAGTCGATCGTGCTCCGGGTCGGCTTCCGACCGGTCGCCACCGCCGGCATGGCGCTGATGGGCGGAGGCGCCCTCCTCCTCACCCAGGTTTCCGTCGGAGGCAGCTACTTCGGCGACATCTTCTTCGGGCTGCTCGTCTTCGGCCCCGGCGTCGGCCTCGCTTTCGTCACCGCCTCGATTGCCGCCCTCGCCGGCGTCCCCGAGCACGAGTCGGGGATCGCCTCCGGCCTCAGCAACACCGCCTTCCAGATCGGCGCCGCGCTCGGCGTCGCCATCGTGACCACCGTCGCCGTCACCCGCACCGACGACTACCTCGCCGCCAACACAGGTGCGAACCCGCTCGTCCCCCTGACCGAAGGCTTCCAGTCCGCCTTCCTCGCTGTAGCCATCCTTGCCGGCCTCGGCGCAACTCTGGCGCTCTTACTGCTCGGACGGCCACGCCAAGCCGCCCAAGAACAGGTCGAGGCCGCTCCCGTGCAGGCCGCCGACTAATCAACCTCAAGGGGCACACGGTGCAGGACGCGCCAAGGTGTTGCGACAAACACAAAGGAGACCGCAATTTGACTGATCACAGGATTGGAACCCGCGAGGAGTGGCTCGCGGCACGCGAGGAGCTACTCGTTCGCGAGAAGGAGCACACGAGGCTCGGTGACGAGCTCGCGCGGAAGCGACAGGACCTGCCGTGGGTGCGTGTTGAGAAGGAGTACCGCTTCGACACGGACCAGGGCGAAAGGACGCTCGGCGAGTTGTTCGAGGGGCGATCCCAGCTGCTCGTCTACCACTTTATGTTCGGCCCGAGCTACGAGGCCGGCTGCCCGACATGTTCGTCGATGGCCGATGCCGTCAACGCCGTGCTCCCGCATCTGCACGCTCGGGATGTGACGTTCGTCTTCGTCTCACAAGCGCCGCTGGAGAAGCTGCAAGCCTATAAGCGCCGCATGGGCTGGAGCTTTCCCTGGGTCTCGTCTGCGCACACCGGCTTCAACTTCGACCTCGGCTTCTCGAGCAGCGAGGAGCAGACGCGCGAGGCGATCGCGCCGATGCTCGAGGCCGGGATGCCGCCGATCGTCGCGCACAATGCCGGCTCGAGCGGCACCGACATCGTTGGTTACCTCACTGAACTGTTTGGGTTCAGCACCTTCGTACGCGACGACGGCACCGTCTACCACACGTACTCGACGACGGGCCGGGGAGTGGAGTTTCTGATGGGCTACTACCCGATCCTCGACCGCGCACCGAAGGGCCGCGACGAGGGTGAGGCGTGGCAGCTCTGGATCCGCCGGCACGACGAGTACCAGAGCGAGCGAAATCCGCTCGACGCGAGCCGCACCGGCCTAGGCAAAGTGAACGAGGAGGGAGACGCATGATCGTCGAGTACATTCGCTACAGCATCGACGACAGCAGGGCGGAGGCGTTCGTGGAGGCCTATCGGCGCGCCGGTGAGGCGCTCAAGGCCTCAGAGCATTGCGAGGAGTACGAGGTCTCGCGTTGCAGCGAGGATCCAACCCAGCACGTGGTCCGGATCGAGTGGGATTCGGAAGAGGGACATCTCTCCGGCTTCCGCAAGAGCCCGGAGTTCCGTAGCTTCTTCGAAGCCGTCGGGCCGTTCGTAAACGACATCGAGGAGATGCGTCACTACGAGGTGACGCTGGCGAGCGACACGTGACCCCCTCGGCTCCGAGCATCCCAGCACGGACGAAAGGAGCAAGCATGGCCGGCGCGCCAGTAATCCATCGTTATCCCCGCCAGCAGGAGGGGGCGTTCGTGAACGCCTATCTCGTCGAGACCGAATCGAGCATCGTCGCAGTCGACAGCCTGCTCACCGTCTCGGACAGCCGCGCCATGCGGCAGGGGCTGGAGGCGCTCGGGAAGCCGCTGCGCGCGGTGTTGCTGACGCACTCCCATCCCGACCACTACGGCGGCCTCACCGAGCTGGTCGCAGGTGACGACATGCCGATCATCGCGCCGCAGGGCGTGATCGACACGATCACGCGCGACGACGACGAGAAGGAGCGGATCCTGCGGCCCATGTTCGGCGACGAGTGGGCGAGGGAGCGAACATTCCCGAACACCGCGATCGGCGACGGTCAGACCGTGACCTTCGACGACGCCACATTTACGGTCATCGACCTCGGGCCGAGCGAGTCGCCGCACGACAGCCCGTGGGTGCTCGGCGAAGGCGAGCGGATCGTCTTCCTCGGCGATCAGATCTACGATCACAAGCACTGCTTCCTCGGAGACGGCTTTCATCAGGAGTGGCTCGCGAACATCGAGACGCTGCGCGGGCGCTTTCCGAGTGACGCCGTGTTCCACATCGGGCACGGCGGCCCGGTCGGGCCGGCCGACTGGGACTGGCAGCACAGCTACATCGAGACGTTCCTCGCTGCAGTTCAGGCCGCCGACTGGTCGAGGCCCGAGCAGGCGCGGGCGGAGGTCGTCGCCGAGATGAAGCGCTTCCTGCCCACGGAGGAGCTCTCGTTCCTGATGGAGCTCAGCGTCGAGCCCGTGGCCGGACAACTCGGCCTCGTGGCCGCGAAGGCCTGACCGTGGCCGAGGCGAGGACGCAGACCCGAGAGAGGCTCCGGTGCTGGGTCACTGCGGCCCCACACGACCCCGGAGGCGGGGCGTCCACGGTGAGCTCTCGCGATCGCTTCATAGGGGCGTGACGTGGCCACCACCGAGACCGCTTGGCGGGACCTGAGGGCAGCCCTGGAGGGCGAGGTCGTCCTCCCCGGCTCGCCGCGATACGACGAGGTTCGCAGTCCGCAGATCCCGCGCTTCCACGACGTGCGTCCGCAGGCCGTGGTGCTGTGCCGGACGCCCGAGGACGTGGTCGAGGCGATCTCGTTCGCGCGGCGCTCGGGTATCGAGGTCGCGGTGCGGAGCGGAGGGCACGACTTCGCTGGCCGCTCGTCTGGCCCCGGGATGGTGCTGGACCTCAGGCCGATGCATTCCCTGGAGGTCTCGGACGGCCTGGCCACCGTGGGACCTGGCTTCCGGCTCGGCGATCTCTACGCAGCTCTGGCCCAACACGAGGTCACGATCCCGGCCGGCTGCGGCGCCACGGTCGGGATCGGCGGCCAGGCGCTCGGCGGCGGGCTTGGCCTGCTGGGCCGCAGCCGGGGTCTCACCTCGGACCAGCTAGTCGTGGCAGAAGTGGTGCTGGCCGACGGACGGGTGGTGGAGTGCGACGAGGAGCGTCACGAGGACCTGTTCTGGGCGCTGCGCGGCGCGGGCGCCCAGGGCCTCGGCGTGGTCACGCGCCTCACGCTCCGCACGGTGCCCGAGCCCGCCGCCACCTCGTTCCACCTCAAGTGGCGCTACGAGCGCGCATCGGCGCTGATCGCCGCCTGGCAGGAGTGGTCGCCGACAGGGCCCGACGAACTCGCGGCGAGCCTGCTCGTCACCGTCGGTGGAGAGGCCGGCGCCGATCCTGTGGTCCACCTGTTCGGCTCGATGATCGACAGCGAGACCGCGACCGCGGCGCTGCTCGACGAGTTCGTGTCGGTCTCCGGCGCGGACGCCGCCTCGCCGGAGCGCGCGTACATGCGCTACGGCTCGCTGAAGAACTACCTCGCGGAGCGAGGCCCGGGCGACCAGGAGGACGAGGACGGCCGCCCGTACATGAAGTCGGAGTTCTTCCGCGAGCCGCTGCCGGCCGGCGCGGTCGAAGCGCTGGTGGAGCTCTTCGTCCGGGGACGTCGGCCCGGGGAGGCCCGGAAGCTCGACTTCATGCCCTGGGGTGGCGCCTACAACCGCGTGCCTGCAAACGCTACTGCGTTCCCACACCGCAAGGAGCTGTTCCTGCTCGAGCACTCGGTCGTCGTCCCGGCCGGCTTCGACTCCGCCGCGACCGAGGCCGCGCGTGCCTGGCTGTCGGACTCGTGGAAGCTCGTGCACCCCTCCGGCTCGGGCGGCGTGTACGCGAACTTCCCCGATACGGACCTACCCGACGAGCACCGCGCCTACTGGGGCGCCAACCTCGAGCGCGTGCGGCGCGTGAAGGAGAGGTACGACCCGGAGCGAGTGTTCGGCTGAGGCCGTGTCGTCGGGTCGGGGAACGGCAGCAGCGAGAAGGTGGGACGCTCATCCGTACGACTCAGGGTCGCTATGCGCCTCGTTGGCGGGTGCAGCAATGATCGACCTCGTAGATGTACACCGGGCACCGTCAAAGCTGGCGCACTCTCACCGAGTTTTTACGGTGCGTTCAGTCATGTCTTAGTGACCAATGCTGAGATGGCTTTCATGAACGAGCTTCTTCAAGCCGAGCATCGCCCGACGAAGCCTCGCGGCCGCTCCACGTCGAGGCAGCGACGACGAACGATGGATCAGAAGATCGAAGGCGTCATCCTTCAGATCAAAGGACTCGTCTTCGTTCGCGCGCTGCTCGAGCAGCGCGGGGCGACCGAGCCTGAATTGGCGGAGCACTCCGCGGAACTCAACCGTCAGCGCGATCGCCTCGCCGAACTCGTCCGAGAGACGGCTTAGAGAACTGCAAGACGCTAGGCGAAATCCGTTGCCGTGGGTTGCGAGGATCCGAGACCAGCCGTGCGCCGATACCGGCTCGGAATTCCGTCCGCCGATGCGCTCACTGAGCGCCGACCGATGACTCTTCACGGTCCACCTCGTCTCAATCCGTAAAGACGACGAAGGAGGGCGCATGCAGCCTCGCGTACTGCTCGGCGGCTTGGCCATGCCCGAGTCCCCGCGGTGGCACGACGGCCGTCTGTGGTTCTCGAACTGGGGAACGAGGGAGATCGTTGCCGTCGATCTCGAGGGCAACAGCGAGGTGGTTGGAGAAGGACCCGAGGGACTCGGCTGGGCCACGAACTGGCTCCCGGACGGACGGATGCTCATCACGGGGCCGGAGCTGACCCGAGTCGAGCCCGACGGGTCGCGCGTCCGACACGCCGATCTCAGCCACATCTCGCCGCTCGGCTGGAGCGAGATGACCGTCGACGGACGCGGCAACGTGTACGTCAACACGATCAACTT
Organism: Gaiellaceae bacterium; assembly: GCA_036265755.1. Classification (GTDB taxonomy): domain Bacteria; phylum Actinomycetota; class Thermoleophilia; order Gaiellales; family Gaiellaceae; genus DATEOR01. The sequence continues at coordinate 12,273 of DATAOL010000167.1, forward strand.
CGACTTCGCCGAGTTCAGCGAGGTGCTCGCGACCGGCAGAGCACCCGGCAAGATCGCGCTCGTCACGCCGGACGGCGAGGCCAGCGAGGTGGCGAACGAGCTCGCCTTCCCGAACGGCATGGTGGTCACGCCGGACAACAAGACGCTCGTCGTAGCCGAGTCTTTTGCCGCACAGCTGACCGCCTTCGACATCGCCGACGACGGCGCCTTGTCGAACCGTCGGGTTTGGGCGGACGGGGTCGGCCCGGACGGCATCTGCATCGACGCGGACGGCTGCATCTGGGCCTCGAGCGCGAGCATGGCGAACGACTGCGCCCGTATCCGCGAGGGTGGCGAAATGCTCGAGCGGATCGATCTCGGCCGCCCGTGCTTCGCCACGATGCTCGGCGGCCCCGACGGTCACACGCTGTTCATGCTCACGGCCGACTGGCGCGGCACCGAGGCAGTCGAGGACGTCATCAAGGCGAGAACGGGACAGGTGCTCGTCCTCGAGGCGCCCGCGCCCGGCGTCGGCTGGCCGTAATCGGTGAGACGTCGAGGCGTCAACCCTGTCGATCGTGCCGAGCCAGGCGGCCATCCGCCACCCTTACGGCTTACGCGGATCGCCGCAGCTGCCGCGCTCCGGCCCACACGCTGACCCCACCTGCTTTGGCTTCTCGCAGCATCCGGTGCCGACGGTTGGTGGGTCGGTTTCGTAATGGGTCACCGCTGCCCGTTCGGCGCGGCGTGACGCATGTCGACTCGCCACGTGCCGGCCGCATCGCTCTCGAGGCGGATCTCGTGCTCTCCGAGTCCCGATCGTCCGACAACATGAGCGGAGCGCGTCGCCCAGTTCGAGTCGAGTGTGAGCGCGTAGCGGATGCCCCACGCCTCCCCTTCCTCGACAGCCGTCGCGCCGCATGGTGGGTCGAGGCGGTAGCGGTCGTTCTCCCGCCGGAGGAACAGAACTTCGAAGCCGACGCGAGCGTCGAGATGGCGCCAAGCCCCGGTCGCGGGAGGCCAACGTCGTCGGGTGCTGATCCGACTGCGGCAATCGGCTCCTTCTCAGCCATCTCCTCGCTCCTGGGGGCCAGTGGCGAGACTACCCCTCAGCTCACCGCTTTCCGCACGAGCGCGCCGATCTTCGCCTCTTCGGCGGCGGTTAGCTTCTTCAGCGCGAAGGCGGTCGGCCACATGGCGCCGTCGTCGAGGTTCGCCTTGTCGCTGAAGCCGAAGGTCGCGTACCTAGTCTTGAACTTCTGCGCGGAGGTCGTCGACGTCCCTGCGCAGGCGCTCGACGAGCTCTCGCTGTCCGCTTTCGCCTCTGATCGCCGTCTGTCCGGTGCGGAAGATCGACCAGATGAGCACGGCGATGACGAAAGCGCCAGCCGCGATCCAGGTGGCGTGGACGACCGCCTCGGGCCAGGTGAGGGCTGCGATGGTCACTGCGGTTCTCCTTTCTCGTCAGTGCGGTTAGATCGAGCTCTGGTAGGCGTTGAAGGCGCGGGTGGCGAAGGCGGCGCTGGCGAGCAGGAGCACGGCGAGGAAGCCGACGCGGGTTGCGATCAGTCCCCAGTCCGCGTTCGGCGCTGCCGCTGAACGGCCGGCCTCCGCGGCCCAGTTGACAGGGTTGAACTTGGCGATCCAGCGGATCCAGCTCGGGAGTAGGCTCTGCTGCATCAGCGCCGAGGAGAGGAATGTGAGCGGCAGCGTGACCATCGTGACGATCCCGATCAGCGTCTCACGCTGCCGCGTGAGCACGGCCACACCATTCGAGAGCGAGGAGAAGACGGCGCCGAGGAGCCCGGCCACGACGACGAGCACGACAACGCCGGCGACGCCGTTGTGGAAGTGGGCGCCGACGGCGAGCGAGAGGCCGATCACGATCACGCTCTGAATGACGATGCTGAGCACCGACTGGGCGACGCTGCCAAGGTTAAGGGCGCCGCGCCAGATCGGCGAGACGAGCAATCGGTCCATCGTGCCGCGGTTGATGTCGTCGATGAAGCCCATCCCGACCCAGCCCGCCGACGAAACGGCGAGCATGACGACGACGCCGGGCGTCAGGAACGCGATGTAGGAGCCGCCGCTAAAGCCGGGGATGTCGGCGGTGCGCTTGAACACTGCCCCGAAGAGGAGCAACCAAATGATCGGCTGGAAGAGTGAGATGCCGACCCAGGCCGGCTGGCGCAGGAGCGCCCGAATGTAACGCAAAGCGACTTGCCAGGTGTGTCGCAACGCCGTCACGCTGCCACCTCCTTCATGTCGGTATTTCGTTCGCCGTCTGCTTGCTGGAAAGAGCGGCCGGCGTGGCGGAGGTAGACGTCATCGAGCGAGGGCCGGGCGATCGTCGCCGAGGCGACGCCCAAACCGTCCTGCTCGAGCGCGGTGATCAGCGAGGGGATCGCGGCGGCACCGTTGGCGACTCGAGCGCGCACAGCCCGCCCGTCGACGGCAACTTCGCTGAGGCCGGAGACCCGCGACACGGTCGCGCGGGCGTCGCCGTTTGCGGATTCGACCAGTTCGATCTGGACGGTGTCGCCGCGCAGCTCGCTCTTCAGCTCGTCCGGGCTCCCCTGGGCGACGATGCGGCCGCGGTCGATGATCACCAGTGCGGCTGCGAGCCGGTCGGCCTCTTCTAGGTAGTGCGTGTTGAGCAGGATCGTGATTGCCTCCTCGCGGGCCAGCCGTTCGATCTCCCGCCACAGCTCGGCACGCGCCTCCGGGTCGAGACCGGTGGTCGGCTCGTCGAGGAACAGCACCTGGGGACGGTGGACGAGCCCGAGCGCGACGTCGAGCCGCCGCTGCATTCCGCCGGAGTAGGTCTTGGCCAGTCGACCGCCCGCCTCGGCGAGGCCGAGCCGCTCGAGCAGCTCCTCGACGCGCTCTCGCCGGGCCGAGCCGCGAATGCCGTAAATCTCTGCCTGCATCTCCAGGTTCTCGCGGCCGGTCGCCTCGGGGTCGAGGCCGGGCTTCTGCCCGACGACACCGATCGAGCGGCGTACCCGCTCGGCATCGCGGACGACGTCAAGGCCGGCCACACGCGCGTCGCCGCTGTCGGCCCGCGAGAGCGTGGTCAGGATCTTGACCGTCGTCGATTTGCCCGCGCCGTTCGGGCCTAGGAGGCCGAAGATCGTTCCCGCCTCGACCTCGAAGCTGAGACCATCGAGTGCGGCGACGCCGCCCTTGTACGTCTTCTTCAGGTTCGATGCTTCGATCGCGTTCACGCTTCCTCCCATCGGAGCTATACTTTGATAGTGGAAACGTTCTAGCACAGCATTTATTCCAGTGTCAAATCTTTTGAGAGACGAACTGATCCGGGAGTTCATTGCCGCCGTGCGGGCCTCACAGACCGCGACCGAGATGCTCGACCACTCCGTCGCCGACTACCTCGGAATCGACCACAGCGCCTACCGCTGCATCGACATCCTCGATCAGGAGGGGCCGATGACCGCCGGACGGCTCGCCAAGCGGGCACGGCTCAGCCCAGGCGCGATGACCGCGTTGCTCGACCGGCTCGAGGAGAAGGGCCTCGCACGCCGGACGCGCGACACCGAGGACCGTCGCCGCGTGCTGGTCGAGGTGACGCCGGAACTGCGACAGCGGGCCACCGAGCTCTACGGGACACCCGAGGAGGGAGCAAACGCGCTCGCCGGCTACAGCGACGAACAGCTCAAGTTCCTGACCGCCTTCCTCCGCGGCAGCGTCTTCTACCAGGAGGAACGGATGCGGCGCCTGGAGGCCATCAAAGCCCGCGAAGCCGGCGAGGCTCCCTCGCCCGGGGCGGCCGGAGCATCCTAGGCTGGGACGACCAGGGACGTTCGGGTCGAACGTGGCTCGCTGCGACCGCGCCTTCGCCGACGTGCAGCCAAGCCTGTCCGAAACGAGTATCCACCAAAGGTTGGTTTAGGTCTCCGAGGTCGAAGATCGTCAGGGGCGCGAGGGCAAGGTACTCCGGCTCGCCAAATACGCCTTCGAAGACGGGCGCACGCTCGATCTCGTCGAGTCACCGTGTGACGGCGCTTCCAAGCCTTCTCCCGCTCGAATCCGGGCAAGTGGTGCGGGGCGCTCGAGCGCACGCCTACCGGAGCAATGGTCGGTTCCTAGTCTCGAAGATGTTGCCCGACTCGGCATCTCCTGGCCTCGTCAGCAGTTGCTCGTGCAAATAAAGGTTGCTGAGGCCTCGCAGGTTGCGCGGCGGACGCACTGGTACTCCTTGTCGTCCTCAAACAGGCCCATCCCAAGCTCGAAGTGGCCCCAGAGGCCCGAGAACTCGCGGGTACGAGAGCTCGTCGGCGACCACGCTCCAGTTGGCGCCGGCAAGCGCGTGCTGGCGGAGTAAGTTCCGCCAGGAGAGCGCGTCTCGCCGCGGCGCCGGCCGCAGCCCATGACGGACGAGGATCGCC
>DATAOL010000168.1:0-4950 GCA_036265755.1 Gaiellaceae bacterium
AAGTTGGTCGGAGGCCCGGGCAGGCGGGCGGGCCTCCGACCGTACTTCCGAGAGCCAAGCTGGCGATGCGGCTCCGGAAGCGTGCCCCTTGGGGAAGGGGCCATGGGCGCCGTTTATCCGACTGGGGTGCTCGGTTGGCGCCCAAGCTCAACTGTCACGTGCAAAGTCTCCTGTCCACGATGCACCTCGAGGTCGAGGGAATCGCCGGGTTGTTTCGAAGTGACTACGGAAGCCAGCTGGTCACTGGTTTCCATCGTCTGGCCGTCGGCCTTCGTGATCACGTCGCCGCCGAGCCAGTACGTCGTACCTGCGAGCACGACCTGCGTCGTTCCGCCCTTGAGCCCCGCCTTCGCGGCCGGGCTGTTCGGATGAACGCGCTGGATGAGAATGCCCTTGTCGACCGGAACGCGGAAGTTGCTCGCAAGGTCGGAGTTGATCGAGGCCATCTCGATCCCGACGTAGGCGTGCTCGACCTTCCCGTCCTTGATGATCTGGCCCGCGACGTCTTTGACCGTGTCGATCGGGATCGCGAAGCCGATGCCCACGTTGCCGCCGGACTCGCTCTCGATCTGCGCGTTGACGCCGATGACGTCGCCGTTCGCGTTCAGGAGCGGGCCGCCGGAGTTCCCATGGTTGATCGCCGCATCCGTCTGGATGACCTCGTCGATCTGGAAGCCGTTCGGCGCGGTGATCTGCCGCTGGAGGGCACTCACGATTCCTGCCGTCACCGTCCGCTCGAGACCGAAGGGATTGCCGATGGCGACGACCGCGTCGCCGACGTCGACCGTCCTCGAGTCCCCGAGAGTGAGCGGCGTGAGCGAGCGCGCCCAGGCTCCTTGAATCTTGAGCACCGCGATGTCGGTGGAGGGATCGCTGCCGACGACCTTCGCGTCGCGCTGCTCGTTGTCGGAGAAGCTCACCTGCACCTTCTTGGCCCCCTGGACGACGTGGTAGTTCGTAACGACGTGACCGTCCTTGTCGATGACGAAGCCGGACCCTTCGGCCTGCTGCTCCTGCGGCCCGAGGAAGGGGTTGTTCGAGACAACGGAGGTCGACGTCACCTGGACGACGCCGTGCCTGGCGGAGTTGTAGATGACCGAGATCTTCTTGCCGCCGCTCGAGGGGAAGCTGGCGGGCTCGGTCGTCCCGACCTGGACCTCGCGGATGACCGTCGTCGTCGAGTCGCCGCCGAGCGCCTGGCCGATGCCGACGGCGATGCCGCCGCCCAGAAGCGCCGCAGCGACGAGCGTGACGCCTTTCGCCCACCCCGATTGCATGGCATCGGTTATAGCTCGGCGCTCATGAAGTCCCGGTTGCGGGCGGTTAAGCAGACGTTAAGCCAGACTCCGCGCGGAATTGACCTTTGCTGCCTCGCCCTGCGGTTCGCCAATCGCATAGACGCAGCGAGTGCCGTAGTCCGCGGGGTCCCGGTGTGATCCCGGCACCGTTTGCGCTCTGACAGTCACATCCGTCCGCGGTACGATCGCTTCGTGCCTGGTTGACGCTAGACCGTCGAGGCCCGCAGATGGTTTGCGAAGCACGCACGCTGCCTCGCGCTCGCGCCTGAGGAGCTGGGTGGCGGTGCGCGTGCGCCGCCTGGCGTGTTTACGACCGGGCGCCGCCGAAGAGCGAGCTCAGTTGGCGACGACGAACGGAATCACCTGGACGCCCGAGCTCGTTCCGTTGGCGATCCGATCGTGCCGTGAACGCTTTCTCGCGTTGGCGATCAGCACGAGCTTGTGCACCCCGTTGGCGAGTCGCGTGGTGTCGATCGAGAGGCGTCCCTGGAAGCTGCCTCGGCCCCGCGCGACGACCCAGCCGGCCGAGCCGGCATGGAAGTCCGGATCGACATGGGCGCTGTACGAGGTGACCCGCACGCCACCAGAACCAGGCGCCATCCCCGCCTTTGGCTGCCACACTCCTGAGACGGTCGGGGGAGCAGCCGAGCAGTAGAAGTCGCCGTATGTCGCGTTCGTGTACCCGAATCCCTCGTACCAGCCTCGCGCCGCGACGAAATCCTTGTTGCGGTAGTCAGAGGCCGCGGTGGAGTCCGGGTTGTCCACGTAGCTCTGCCATCCGGAGGATTGAAATGAACGCCTCTCGTTGCGGGCGTTTCGGAGGTCGACGGTGAATCGCGCCTCCTTACGCCCGTCGGAGCCGGCCCCGTGGACGTCGAGGATCTTCGTGACGTAGACATAGCCGTTCGGCATCGCCGAGGCGATCAGGTCTTTCGTCTCGCGGGTCGTGTCGTCGAACCCTGCACCGCCGCCGGGGATCGGGTCGCAGCAGGCGATGGTGCCCCGGAAGCGCGCGACTCGGTAGTTCGTGGCGTTGTGCAGCATGATCCTGAAGTCGAGCCGCACCTTGCCCTCGGCATCCGGCTTCCACGCCGTGCCCTGCGGAAAGCAGGCTCCGAGATGGATATGCGTCGAGGCACCCCCGGGCGCCATCTTGCGCGCCGACCACCAACCCTGCGACTCGAGGAAAACCCGCGGCTCCGGATAGAACCGATTGGGGTAGTCGGGAGGCGCGCTGAGACACTCGTACGAGTCGGGCTCGGCCTGTGCCGGGAGAGCGGCGACGGCGACGAGGCAGACGGCCAGGGCGGCGATTGCGGCGGTGACGAAGCGAACCATGCGTGCGGTCTTGGGTCCCGGCCTCGGGCGGCTGCGGAATGCGACCGGGACTTCTCATCGACCGCGCGTAGGCGCCGCTTGAGCGCGATCGGGGGACGAGGCGTGCCTGCCGCCGAAGGTCCGGCGGGCTCAGCGCTCCAGTTCTCAAATGGCGGTCGAGCAAACGCTAGGCGCTGCTGGCTGATTGAATTCCGCCTCTGGACGCGGCCTCTCTTTTCGCGCGCACTCTTCCCGACGGCGGAACGATCGGCGTCGCGGCGCCCGCGAGCCCCTGGGAGAACCGCTCCGACCTTCTTCGCGGCGTCGAGTGGTGGGAGTCGCAGGGCTACCGGGTGAAGCTGGCTCCCGGCATCGACGAGCGGGACGACTACGTCGCGGGGTCGCCCGAAGGGCGCGCGGCCGACCTGGCTTCCCTCTTCGACGACCCCGAGGTCGACGTCGTCCACTGCATGCAAGGCGGGTACGGGTCCGCGCAGGCGATCCCGTTCCTCGACTTCGAGGTCATCGCCGAGAACCCGAAGCCGTTCCTCGGCTTCTCGGACATCACGGCCCTGCACGTGGCCATCCGGCAGCACACCGGCCTCGCGACCTTCTACGCGCCGGGCGTCGCGGGCGTCGGCGACAAGGACGTCACCTCGTTCACGCGCGAGCGGCTCCTCGACGTCTTGCGCCACGGCGGCGCCGGCGACGTCCCGAAGGACCCGGACGATCCCTACGTCCGTTCGATCTCCGGCGGCAAGGTAACAGCGCCGCTCGCCGGGGGCTGCCTCTGGCTCCTGCTCCAGACGATGGCCACACCATGGGAGATCGACCTCGACGGCGCGATCTTCTTCTTCGAGGACACCGACGCCCCGCCCTGGTACGTGGACGGCATGCTCACGCAGCTCGGCCATGCCGGCAAACTCGATCGGGTGGCCGGAGTCGTAGTAGGGGAAATGCATGACTGTGACTGGCGCGAGACTAGGCCCGAATGGCCAAGGACGAAGTCCATCGAGGACGTCCTGGAGCAACGGCTGGAGCCACTCGGCGTCCCCGTGCTATACAAGCTGCCCTTGGGGCACGGAAAGCATCTCGCGACGCTTCCACTCGGCGTTTCGGCCACGCTGGACGGCGATGCCCGCACACTCACGATCGACGATCCCGCCCTGACGGAGAGCGGCACGTCCCTCGCGCAGACGAGGGAGAAAGGGAGGACGGCATGAGAAGGACGATTGCGATTCTGGTCGCGGTGCTCGCGGCGGCCTTGCTTGCGTTCACGGGTTGCGGCGGCTCGAGCGGCAACGCGACGGGTTCGGGTGCGTCGGAGACCGGCGCCGTCACCGAGGGGGGGATCCTGCGCATCGGGACGATCAACTACATCGACTCGTTCAACCCGTTCCACTACATCGAGACACAGGCCTACCAGGCCTTCATCATGCTCTACCCCCAGCTCGTCCAGTACGACTTCAAGAACGGGACGTACGTCATCGTCGGCGACCTGGCCGACTCGTGGGACACCTCGGCGGACGGCAAGGACTGGACGTTCCACCTCAAGTCCGGCACGACGTGGTCGGACGGCCAGCCGCTCACCGCCGAAGACGTCGCCTGGACGATCAACACGACGGCCAAGTACGCCGACGGCCCGACCGCGGTCATGGCGCCGTCGCTCGCGCACGTCAAGAACGCCGAAGCGACAGACCCGACCACCGTCGTCATCCACTACAAGGCGCCGGTCGGAAACGCGCTCGCGCAGCTCGAGCAGTTCTTCGTCGTCCCGGAGCACGTCTGGAAGCAGTACGCGACCGGCGACGGGAAGGGCCTGAAGACGTATGCGCCGGAGAACGACCTGTCGTCCATGGTCACCGGCGGCGCTTTCACGCTGAAGCAGTACGAGAAGAAGGGCACGACGGTCTTCATCCCCGACCCGAACTACTGGGGCGAGAAGCCCCACGTGCAGGCCGTCGCGCTCACCTACTACACGAACGCGGACTCGATGATCGCGGACATGAAGTCGGGCCAGGTCGACTGGGTCGACCAGGTGCCCTTCAACGCGGTCGATGTCCTCAAGAAGGATTCGAACATCGTCGTCCAGCAGATCCCGGGCTCGGAGACGACGAACATCACGTGGAACTCGAACCCGTACAAGGACAAGAACCGCGAGCTGCTTGACCCGCAGGTGAAGAAGGCGCTCTCGATGTGCGTCGACCGCGACAAGCTCATCGAGGTCGTCTTCAACGGCTACGCGGACAAGGTCGAGAGCCTGCCCGGCCACATCTCCCTCTACGAGAACAAGAACCTCGGGCCGCTCGAGCACGACTGCGCGGCCGGCAACGAC
>DATAOL010000169.1:0-1502 GCA_036265755.1 Gaiellaceae bacterium
GTCGGTCGTTCCATAAAACGCAGACATCCCCATACAGCCCAACCCAATCGCCGACACCTCGAGATCACGAAGCTTCCGCTTATCCATAGCTTCCCCCCGTCAAGAAGTTCGCCAGCACCTATACACGACCCTAGCTGCACACCGGACCCCCTCTGACGTTCATGGGAAGGAGGGAGACGAAGCGCTCGATCCGGTCGACACCCAGAATCACAAGCAACGGGGTCGATCCGGGTCTTCCGGCTCAGCGGGCGACCGGAGCACGCGACGTCCACCGCGAAGGCAAGCTGGCGGCAAACTAGGCGTGCGCAATCGGGCGGGGCGCGTGGTCTTGCATCGCGCCCTGACCCCGACTAGGTAAGGAGGATCAGCCGTGTCACTCACGCGCGTCCAGCACTTCTCGATCTCACTCGACGGTTTCGGCACCGGCGAAGGTCAGAGCCTCGATGCACCGTTCGGCCACGCCGGCGAACGATTGCACGAATGGCTGTTCACCACCCGGTGGTGGAAGGAGATGGCCGGCGAGCCCGGCGGCACCGGCGGAATCGACGACGTCTTCGCGCGGCGGCACGATGTCGGGGTCGGTGCCGAGATCATGGGTGCCGGGAAGTTCGGCCCGCCCGGATGGCACGAGGACCCGGAGTGGAAAGGCTGGTGGGGTTCCAACCCGCCGTTCCACACGCCGGTCTTCGTCCTCACGCACCACCCGCGCCCCTCGATCGAGATGGAGGGCGGCACGACATTTCACTTTCTCGACGTTTCTCCTCCCGAGGCACTCGAGACCGCTCGCGAGGCCGCGGACGGCCAGGACGTACGCCTCGGCGGAGGTCCCACGATGATCCGCGACTTCGTAAGCGCCGGGCTCGTCGACCACATGCACATCGTGGTCGTGCCGATTCTGCTCGGCCGAGGCGTCCGCCTCTGGGACGGACTGGACGGCCTCGAGAAGGACTACCACGCCGAGGCCACCGCCTCGCCCAGCGGAGTCACGCATGTGACGTTCACGCGGGCGGGTGCGTGAACGCCTCGTCGAGAACGCGGGGCGGAGCACGGCTCCGCTTGGCCGCTCCCTGTACGTGACAGGCAGTCCGAGGAGGGAGCGGCCAGTTCTTTGGACCCCTAGCGGCTCACGAGCCGTTGGAGGAGCGCGTCGATCCGCGCGAAGCCCGACTTCGCGCCCTCCTCGACGCCGTACTGCATCGTCGTGTCGCGCTCTTCGGTCGTTTCGAAGCGCATCGTCTGCGTCAGCTTCGTCTGCCCGCCGAGGTCCTCGAACTCAAGCGTCTGCAGGTGGTTCTGGAAGGTCTGCACGAGACGGTCGGGCGGCTCGACCTCCCGGAACTCGCCCTCGACGACGCCGAAGGCGGTCCTGAACCGGTAGGTGCCGCCCGCGCGGACGTCCATCTCCTCGACGACGGTGCCGTCGCCCCACCATTCGGGGATCAGCTGAGGGTCCGTCCAGACGGAGAAGACGTGCGGACGCGGCGCGTCGAAGACTCGCTCGA
>DATAOL010000170.1:0-19778 GCA_036265755.1 Gaiellaceae bacterium
CGAGAGGTCGCTTGCGATGACCGCAGAGTCCCGCCGGGCGATGGGTGAGGAGGCGCGCAAGGCAGTACGCGACCGCTTCTGCATCGACCGAGTCGCGGAACATCATCTCTCCCTTTATCGCAGCCTGATCGAGTCGGCGACGTGAGAAAGAGCCTGACACAGCGAACGCTCGAGGGCGCTGCGTGGATCGGTGGAGCGTCCATCGCACGGCTCGCCCTCCGCGTCGTCTCTGTCGCGATCCTGGCCCGGCTCTTGACGCCGCACGAGTACGGAGTCGTCGCGGGCGCTCTGATCGCCATGGACTTCGCGTCGATGATCTACGGGATGGGGCTCGCGCCGACGCTCGTTCAGCGCAAGGTAGTTCGGCCTGACCATGTGGCGACGGCGTTTTTTTGCGCCCTCTTCGTGGCACTCCTCGCGGCAGCGGGAATGTGGGTCGCCGCGCCTCTGATCGCCGAACTCTTGCAGATCCCGGAGCTCACGCAGATTCTGAAAGTCCTCGCCTGGTTGACGCCTTTCGGAGCGTTCGGCGTGCTGTCCGAGGCGCTGCTCGCCCGCAACATGCGGGTCAAGAGCGTGGCGATCCGGCCGCTCTTCAGCTTCACGATCTCGAATTTCCTCGTGGCGATCCCGCTGGCCTGGTACGGGTTCGGATACTGGTCGCTCATCGCCATGCAGGGAGTCGACATCGTCGTGAGCGCGGCGATGCTGGGCTTTGCGGCGCGGAAGCTGCTGGTGTGGCCGCGCTTCTCGCGCCGCGCTTTTAGCGAGCTCTGGCGGCTGAGTCTTGGGTTCACCGTGAACCAGCCATTCATCTATCTGTCGCAGAACTCCGACAGGTTCATCATCGGCCGCGTACTGGGCACGGCGACATTGGGGATCTACACGCGTGCGTCATTTTTCACGAACACGGCCACGTCACTGTTCGGGAGTATCACCCGCCTCTCCGTCTTTCCTGCGATGGCCAAGGTTCAGCAAGACGAGGCGAGGCTTCGAAGCGCGCTCCTGAAATCGTTCTCACTGCTCGCGCTCTTGACGCTGCCCGTCAGTGCCTTCTGCGTCATCTTCGCCCCCGAGCTGGTGGATGTTCTGCTCGGGCCCAAATGGCACTCGGCCGTCGCGCCGTTCGCGATCCTGTCCGGGACGCTTTACTTGTCTCTCGCCTGGCGGAACTGCGCGACGCTCTTCCAGGCGCTTGGACATCCGTACTGGATGACGACGGCTCACATCTGCCGAGCGGCGGCGCTAATTGTCGGTATCTGGTGGATAGCGCCCTACGGCCTAACGGCAATCTGCGCTGTCATCGGGGTAGTGATAGGGCTGACGCTGGCGATCATGCTCGTCATCGTCAAGTACGCGATCGACCTTCCGCTGCGAAGCGTCGCTGCGGTGCACTTGCGCCCTCTCATGATGACGGCAGCGACGAGCGGTCTCTGCCTGACGGCGAAGGCGCTGCTACCGGAACTTCCCGGGTTCGCGTTACTGATGCTCACGCTCACGCTGCTTGTCTCGTCAACTTGCATTTTCGTCTTTTTCAACCAGGAGCGCGTCCTTGGCTTTAACGGCGCCCTTGCGCTCCACAGGCCACACAAAGGAGAAGGATGAACCTCATTCTGCACATAGGTACTCCGAAAACAGGGACAACGGCAGTGCAACGGTTCCTGCACCACAATCGACGCGCGCTAACGGAATACGGGTTCCACCAGGCGACAACGCCGCCGCATAATCTCGGACACGCGAATTCTATTGCCGATGCCCTTTACGCCAGCGATCACCGAGCAGTGCAAACGTTTCTCGCCAGCCATGTGAAATCGGCCCGCCAGCGCGGTGCCGACACCATTCTTATCTCCGCAGAGAATTTCTATGTTCGGAACGTTCTCTTGGCGATGCAGCGGGGCGAGGTCTGTCCCAATGCGCTCGAGGATGACCGGAGGGTCGTCCAGAAGTTACGAGCTCTGCTGCCCGACGAGCTGGCGACGTGTCGCATCGTGTGTTACTTCCGGCGTCCGGATCGATATGCAGAGTCGCTCTACAACCAGCATGTCAAGAGAGGCGTCATCGATGGCACCTTCGACGAGTTTCTCTCTCGTATCGAACCGGTGCTCCACTACGACACTTGCGTGCGCTCGTGGGCCGACGTCTTTGGCCGGAGGAACTGCGCCGTACGGCTCTATGACACCGTCAAGAACGACGTGGTCGGCGACTTTGTCACAAACGTGCTTGGCATACAGGATGTCGCTCAGTTCTCTCACGCCCACAAGCAGGAGAATGAGCGCATCAGTCGTGATCTCCTCGAGTTTAAGCGCCTGAAGAATCGGACTGCGAGATTCAGCGAAAGATACTTGGACTGTGCAGTCTTCCATCTCATCGAGAAAGAGGTCGGACTTCTTCGAGAAGAGCCCGAGTCGTACCAGGACTTCTTGTCGCCGGACGACCGCGCGGAGTTCTTGAGACGACTCCAGCCTGAGTTGGATGCCCTGGAGGCGTCGCATGGCGTGCCGAGATTCCCTCCGTTCGATGTCGAGATCGCGAGGGCGACTTGGAGCCCCTATCCGGGTCTCACCCGAGAGCGGAGGAAGGTGATCGAGTTGCACTACGACCGGATCAACGGGCGAATGGCGTTCCGTCTCGAACGGAGTGTGACGAGATCCGCTGGCTTCCTTCGCAGAACGGTGCCGGGGACAGGTGTTGTCATTGACGCTCTCAAGAGAGTCGGAGCGAAGCGGGCAGTGCACGGATTCGCCGTCGGACTGCAGCGGGGGATTAGCTGAGTGTCCGCAAGTCGCGAGCCGGACGCGCGCCGACCGTTCATTACGGTCGGGATCACGTGCTACGAGGCAGAGGACACCATCCGGCGTGCTGTGGAAAGCGCACTCGGACAGACGTGGACACCGCGCGAGGTCATAATCGTCGATGACGCCTCGACCGACCGTTCCGCGGCGATCGTCGAAGCGATGCGGCGCACGGGGGCCGAGATTCGTCTCATTCGACACAGCGAAAACCGCGGCGTCGCTGAGGCGCGAAACACGGTGCTCGCGCACGCGCGGGGCGCGTTCATTGCGTTCTTCGACGACGACGACGAGAGCACGCCCGACCGGCTCGAGCAGCAGTACCGGCGAATCGTCGAGTACGAGCAGCGCCGTCCCGGGGCGCCCGTGTTCTGCTACGCAAACCGGCGCGTCGTTCAGCCTGGCGAGCAGGAGCCAACATTTGAGCGGCCCGGCATCGGCCGTGTGCCCCCCGAGCCATCAGGCTCAATCGTTGCGGATTACGTACTGGGCGTTCTCAGGGATGACGGCAAGCATTCATGGGGGATGTTGGGGAGCTGCACGCTCATGGCGCGAACCGACGCGTTTCGCACTTTCGGCGGATTCGATGGCAGGTTCCGGCGACGGGCCGAGCTGGACCTCGCCGTCCGTGCAGCGTTTGCCGGGGCCCATTTCATCAGCGTCGACGCACCATTGGTTACTCAGTACCTGACGCCGACGGCAGACAAGGCGAGCAACACCCTGCTTCGGTATCGCCTCCTACTCGTCGAGAAGCATCGGGATTACCTCAAGCAGAAGCGATGCTACGCAGGCGCATGGTGCTACGTGCACGCGCAGTTCCATCGCTCACGGCACGGCCGGTGGCGGCTCTGGTACCTCGTCGCGCTCGTCCTCTTTCCGTGGCGAGTGTCTTTGCGGCGGATCACGGGCTCGTCGGTTGTTGGTCGTCTTCGACCGGTACCTGAATGGACGGCGTCGGTTTGATCGACAGCACGACTCGTGCGGTGACTCCTGTCTGAGACGAAGGCGCTCAAGTGCTGGGACGAGACGGCGTGCTGTCCAGCCGCCGCCGCGACACGGGCGGCCGTCCGATGGCGCAGCCTCTCGCCTCGGCGGTGATGATCGTCCGCGACGGCGGGCGGTTCCTGGGGAGGCGCGTCTGCTCGTCCGGCGCGCCGACGGCCGCAGCCGCGGCATGAGCGCGGCACGGACGCTCGGCGTAAGGGCCGCTCGCGGCGAGCTGATGGGCTTCCTCGAGGCGGCCAAGCCGAGCCAACGGCACCGCGATCGCCGCTGGCCACTCCTTCTCGATCACCTCGTCGGGGATCGCTCGTCCGAGGGCCACGACCGGTTCGAGAGGAGACCCTGGAGCTCAGCACCGACCGCTTCGAGCGAGAAGGCGTCGGTGACACGCTGCCGAGCGCGCTCCCCGAGAAGCCGCGCCTCGGCCTCGTCTCCGAGCAGGCGATTCAGGCATCGAGCGAGCTCCTCGGCATCCTCGGAGGGCACGACCAGCCCGCCTGACTGCTCTCCGCGGTCGAAGATGTCCTCGATCCCTGGGGCGCTTGTCGCGACCACCGGGAGGCCGCAGGCCATGGCCTCGAGGGGGGCGACCGGAAATCCCTCCCACCGTGACGGGAGAACGTAGACGTCGCCCGCGGACAAGTATCGGCGGATGGCTGCCTTGTCGAGTAGGTACTCGCCGATCCATCGAACGTCAGGAAGCTGGAGCTGACGCAGCTGCTCGGCCAGGACATCCCGGTCTCGTCCGGTGCCGACGAGCAGGAGGGCAAGCTCCTTGGCCGGCTGAGCGGCACGAACGAGCCGCCAGGCCTCGAGGAGGAGGTCGAGACCTTTCGTCCGGACGTCGATCCTGCCGTGCCAGACGGCGAGCCGCGTCTCGGCTCCGATGCCGAGCTCAGCACGCGCGCGGTCCCGGTCTGCCGGGTACCACGCCTCGAGGTCGAGCGGGTTCGGGATGCGCGCGATCTTGGCTTCCGGTAGCCCGTACGCCTCTCGCACCCGCCGGGCTTCCACCGACGAGGCCACGATCAGGGCGCGGCTTCGGCGGAGGGAGGACGGGCGAACGCATTTCTCGAGGCGGCTGAGCTGCCAGCTTCCGCCCTGATACGTCGCGAACACGGCGATGCCAAGGACGCGGCCGACGGCGACTGAGACGTCGAAGCGAGGCGACTCGTACTCCTGGCAGAGGATCGCGTCGCACTGCGAGCGCCTCAGCTCCCGGGCGAAGGCTCGGATCGGGGTCGCGAGGTACGGCGCGAGGTCACGTGCAAGGGCATAGGTCGAGGGGTGACGTCGACCGGCCGCCCCGAACACCTCGGCTACCGACCATCCGTACGGGTCGGTCATGAGTGCGCGGAGACGCCTGTAGCGCGCCGGCGCGGGTAGGACGCAGATCGGCGCCGCCGTCTGCCGGTGCCTGAGGTAGGTCGTTTCCTCGACCCTGGCCGAGAAACAGAAGACGATGCTTTCGACTCCGGTGCGTCTCAGCGCTTCGATGTAGCCGAACAACCAGCCCCCGGTCATCTCCTCGGCGAATCCCTGGAGCGAGACCCCTATGTCGTCGAGAAAATCCTCCACCAGGTCACCCCACGGCACGATGGCGATGGTCTTCGGGTGCCGCACTTCGCGACGGGGCGTGCGAGGCGCCTCCTCACATAAGCGCTCCTTCACCCCTTCACCCCAATGCGGGCTTCTGCCAGCCCGAGGCCCGCTCCGTCCCGCGGCCGCTCGGACGGTGCACGGCGTAACCGAAGAGCGTCAGCGGAGCGAGCGCAACGCAGATCGCCCTGCGCACGTCGTGTCGAGCCCGGCAGAAGGACACGTCATGGCAGAGGACGGTCAGCGGCGTGATGAACGTCGCGTGGCCCTGGCAGGGGACGCCCATGAGCTCCCGCATCTCGGCGAGCGAGTAGCCGCGGCGGACGTGGCCCCACTCGGCCATCATCTCGGGCTCGTCCGGGCAGAACCGCCGCAGTGCCCGGTAGTAGGGAAACTGCCAGTTCTCGTTCGGTGTCGTGACAAGCAGCCAGCCGCCCGGCCGGAGGACGCGGAAGGCCTCCGAGATCGCCCGTTCGTGCTCGGGTACGTGCTCCAGCAGATCAAACATCGTGACCGCGTCGAACGAGCCGTCCGGGAACACGAGGGCGGTCGCGTCCCCGCACACGAAGCGAACTCCCTCCGCGCTGTTGCACGGCGCATCGGCGAAGCTGGGGTCGAGATCGAGGTTGACGACCTGCGCCCGCGGATAGAGCAGCCGGGTGAGTCCGCTCTGTCCACCGCCGACCTCGAGGATGTCGACGAACGGCAGGTCCGGAGCAATCTGGTGGATCGCCCGCATCTTCTCGCGGTAGAAGAACCCGAGCGTCCTCGGGCAGACGAACGGATTGCGCTGGAGAAATGCCCGGCGGGACTCCTTGTACGCGGGGGCGGTCATGCTAGCGCGCGTGCGGGCGCAGGTCTGCGCCTGCCTCTTGATGTCGGAGGTAGTACCACACTCCGCTCAGATATCCGCGGACCTGCGGCGTGAGCGGCAGGCTGGCCGTTTTCTCCCTGCGGACGGCCTGCGGTAGCACCCCACGGACAGCCTGGCGTAGCGCTCTCCTCCCGTAATACGCGGGAATACCGGCGGCGATCCTGTAGAGGTTTCCCCAATGCCGGTAGCGCTCGAACTGCACGAGCAGCGCCACCGTGTGACCACGCATGTAGGAGTGGAGCTGCGCGCTGAGCGAGTCCCAGTCCGAGCGATGATGGTGGAAGACGACAGCCGACGGTTCATACCGGCACCGGTGGCCCTCGGCGAGTACGCGGTACCACATCTCCGAATCCTCGCTGCAACCCGATGCTCCGGCGCCCAGCCTCTCGTCGAAGTAGCCGACGAGGTCGAAAGCGCGGCGGCGGAAGGCCATGTTCGCGCCGGCGCCGATTCGCCACACCGGGACGCCGCGCGCTCTCATCGTCGCGAAGAAGTCGGGTCCGAAGTCGACACTCCGGTATCCCCACTTCTCCCCCGCCAACTGGAAGGCGTACTGCGCCTCGGTTTCCAGCTCCGCCGGAAGAATCAGCCCGGTGACGGCCAGCACTTCCGGATCCGCGAACGCGACCTGCATCCCGGCGATCCAATCGGGCGCGACGGTGACGTCGTCGTCGGTGAAGGCGAGGATGTCCGCTGTGGTGGCCTCGACGGCGGTGTTGCGTGCGACGGCCAGGCCGGCACGCGGTTCGCGCACGTAGCGAACTCCGGGAACGTCCTTGGCGACCGTGCGGGTCGCGTCGGACGTCGGCGCGTTGTCGACGACGACGATCTCACGCGGCGGTGGCGAGAGCGCGCTGAGCGAGGCGAGGCAACGGGCCAGCTCAGCCGGCCGCTCGCGGGTGCAGACGGCGACTGCTATCGACGCCTGACCGGAGGGCGCCCTTCGAGCGGTGCGCGACAGCGTCGAGAGCGGCGAATCCAGCTCGAGGAGAGATGCAAGCTTCGGGGGAGCCTGCATGTGCTGCTTGCGCCGCGGAACCGGCAGGGGGGGCTCGAAGCCCTGGCCGACGAGCAGCCTCCCGACCGAGGGCGCTACGGCTCTCGAGGCCCGAGCGGCGAGCGAAGCGGACGTCATCGGAAGCTGGGAGGAGGGGATCGCGAGATGGCCGAGCGGCGTGTCGTGCCACCAGAAGACGGCCCAGTAGCCTTCGACGTCGGCTTTGCCGGAAAGCGACGGGAGGGGCTCGTTCAATCGAAGGTCGAGCACCTTCCAGGGTCGAAAGTCGCTCATCCGGGCCGCCTCAGCCCGCCGTCGCTCGCTTCCCGGAGGAGCGGCCGCCGGAGTCGACGAGTCGGGTGGGCTCCTCCGATGAGCGCTTGCCGTCGGTCCCGATCCATCCGGATCACCCTGTAGTAGCCGCGTGTGCGTCCGAAGAGGAAGCTCAAGCTGATAGCCAGGTCGGCCGCTCTCGTCCGCGAGCGAATCGCCGCCGGAATCATGGCGGAGCTCACCAACGCTGCCCGGCAGAGACGGCCGACCGACGTCGCGAGCCAGGACGCGACCGAACCCTTCCAGACGAGTGCGTCGGCGTACGCCTGGCTCGCACCCAGAGCCCGGGTCATCGCCGCGACGTACGCGAAGGACGTGCGCCGCTCGGGGATCCGATGTCGGAGCTCGCACGCAGGCGTGTACCAGAGCTCGTGCCCGCTCCCCGCAACGCGAAGCGACATCTCGACGTCGCCTCCCGAGGTGAGCTCGTGTCCCACCCGATCCGCGAGCAGGGGCTCGTCCACCCACCCCGACTCCTCGATGGCGGTCCGCCGAAGGACGAGACCGGCGCCCGCGAGGGCCGGTACGATCCGCTCCGCCGGGCCGTGATCCTGCTCCGCGAAGCACCAGCCGTGCCGCTTGACGTACCCCCGCGGCGGCTGCTCCCAGTCGAGGACGACACGGCCGCCGAACCCGCCTGCCGTCGGGTGCTCGAGGGCGAAGTGGATCCCATTCCTCACCCAGTCGTCCCGGAGCAGGCAATCGTCGTCGATGAATCCGATCCACGGCGCCGAGGTGCTCATGACGCCTCGAAGCCTGGCAGGAGTGAGGCCTTGAACAGGCTCGTGGACGAGTCGCAGCCCGGGAATGCGACCGGCGCGCATGTGCCCGGCGACCACGTCCGCTGTTGCGTCCGTGCAGTTGTTGTCCACGACGAGGCAGGCCCAGTCCGCCTGGGTGGACGGTTCCTGGCGGGCAAGGGAAGACAGCGCTAAGTCGAGCATGGAGGCGTTGTTGTAGGTGCAGATCACGAGCTCGAGCAGGGGCGGGGTGGGGCGGTTCACGGCAAGTTCCTCCGGATCCGTGCCACGCGCCTTCGCGACCGGCCGTAGCCCCCAAGCAGCCCGACGATGCCGCCGTAGAGCTCGCCCAGGATCATGGCCGGGGGGATCGGATCGGAGCCGCGTATCGGATGGCGGCCAGCGATGCTGCGGCCCAGCTCGAAGAGC
The DNA here is from genome assembly GCA_036265755.1 of Gaiellaceae bacterium. Taxonomy (GTDB): domain Bacteria; phylum Actinomycetota; class Thermoleophilia; order Gaiellales; family Gaiellaceae; genus DATEOR01. The sequence continues at coordinate 8,764 of DATAOL010000170.1, forward strand.
TCCCAGCGGAACCACCAGGCGATGAAGGCAAGCAGCTGCAAGCGCCGTTCCGGGTCTGCCCGCAGGCACTTGGTTACGAAGACCATGAAGCCGAGCCCCCAGCTCCTGCGATACTGGCGCCGGAGCTCGGCAAGCTCCCGTCGATGCTCGTGAAAGGCAAGAAAACGGGGCTCGTACACGATCGGCCGTCCCGCCCGGATGATCCGGTAGAAGATGTCGAGGTCGCCCCCGCCTGGGACTGGTCCACCGGTGTCCAGTGCCTCGTCGAAGCCGCCGAGCTCCCTCAAGACATCCGTCCGGAACGCCATGTTGGCGCCCGCCCCAAATATGCCGGCCCCTGCGGGGTAGAGAGGGTTTCCCGGCAGCCTGGCTCCGTACCGGATCTTCTCGAGACCACGCCGGAACCCGCCCCGCTGTTCGAAAATCACCTGGGCTCTTGTCGCGAGCTCCAGGGGTAGCACCAGGCCCGTAAAGGCCACGGCGTCCGGATTTTCGCCGACTGCTTCTGCGAGGCCGCGTCGCCAGTGCCGGTCCACGACCACGTCGTCGTCCAGGAATGCGAGCAGCGCTCCTCGCGCTTCCGAGATCGCCCGATTCCTCGCGAAGTTCAGCCCGGGCCGTGGCTCGAGAACGTACCGTGCTCCGCCCCACTCGTCGACGAGCGTGTGAGTCCGGTCGTCGGACGGCGCGTTGTCCACGACGATGATGTCGAGGCTGCCGTTGGGCTCCGCTACGGTGGGCAGCGTCTTCCCGAGCGAGTCCAGGAGTCGTGCCACCCTCTCGCTCCCGTCCCTCGTGCAGATCGCGACTGAGACGAGTGGCAGCTGCGGTGGAGCGAAGGACCGGCCCAGCTCCTCTCGGATCGCCTCGGCGAGGATCTCCTCGCCAGCCCGGCGGGCGATCTCGTCGGCGAGGGCGTCCGAGCGAAGCGCCCGCCTCGAACCGAGCTCCTCCATCCAGAAGGCGATCGGCACGCCCTTTCGTCGCACGAGGATCGCCACACCTTCGTCGTCGCCGGCGGCATGGAGGTTGCCAATCGGCTCCGTGATCTCGATGTCGAAGATCGTGTACGACACGAGGACCGGTCAGTCGGAGACTTTCGCCCGCGAGACTTCCCAGGGAAGACCGAGCTGCACGACGCGATCATTTCTGCCGTGGGAATCACCCTGGAGCCGAAACCGGAGGATGTCCGTCTCGAACGCGAGCGTCTGGTACGCGGAGCCGAGCCAGACGCCAGTGACGTATTCGCCGACCGCGAGGAGCGCCGGGATCTCGATCCTGGCCACGTATCTGCCCGGCGCTCCGCGCTCGGTGGGCGCGGTCTCGGACCAGGCCTCCTCAAGCACCCGCAGTCCGCGCAGGTCGTGCAGGAACACGGCGAAGTCGAGAGTCGGAACGGGCTCGTGGAGGACGAACTGCATCTCGATTACGAAGGGCTCGTCGCGCGGGAGCACGGTCGCGAGCGCGCCCGAAGCATCGAGTATCCGGACGAGCTCGAGCGAAGCGGGCAGGCCCGCCTCGCCGGCGAAGGCCCGCTCGTGCGAACGCGCGGCGCCCGAGGTCAAGTAGGCGCGCATGACTTCCTTCGTCGGCCCGTACGCGGCGACCTTCCCTCGGTCGAGCCAGATCGACGTCCGGCATAGGCGGGCCACCGCATCGAGGTTGTGGGTGACGAACATGACCGTCCGCCCTTCCGCCTCGAGGGAATCCATCTTGTTGAGACATTTCCGCTGGAATTCCAGGTCGCCGACGGCGAGCACCTCGTCGACGGCCATGATCTCGGCCTGGAGATGCGCGGCGACGGCGAACGCGAGCCGGAGATACATCCCGGACGAGTAGCGCTTCACTGGCGTGTCGAGGAACCGAGCGACATCCGCGAACTCGACGATTTCCTCGAAGTTCCGCTTGATCTCACGACGACTCATGCCTAGAACGGCACCGTTGAGGTAGACGTTCTCTCGGCCCGTCAGCTCCGGGTGGAAACCCGTCCCGACCTCGAGCAGGGCGCCGACGCGGCCCCGTGTCCGCGAGACTCCGGACGTCGGTTCTGTGATCCGGGTGACGATCTTGAGCAGCGTGCTCTTCCCGGCGCCGTTCCGCCCAATGATCCCGATGGTCTCTCCTTGCTCGGCCGTCACACTTACGTCCCGCAACGCCCAGTGCTCGCGTGGCTGGGGCGCCCGTTCGATTCTGACCATGCGACGGACCGACGCAGAGATCACGTCTCTGACTGCATCGCCCCCGCCGCGAAACTCCCCGAGCGTGTATCGCTTCGAGACTCGATCCAGTTCGATCGCAGTCGCCATCAGATCACGTCCGCGAACGAGCGTTCCGTACGGGCGAAGTAGCGGAGGGCGAGGAAGAGCAGGATGGCGAGCGAGGCAGCCGAGACGATGAGCTCGGGGCCCGGAGCCTCCGTGGCCAGCACGGACCAGCGTATGCTGTCGATCACGCCGACGACCGGGTTGACCGCGTACACCCAGCGCCATTGGCCGGTCACGAGATCGCTCGGATACGCCACGGGGCTGCAGAGCAGCCAGAGCTGGATGAGAAACCCGGTCGTCTTCCCAACGTCGCGATACCGGACGTTGACCGTCCCCAGCAGCAGCCCGACGGCGAGTGCCGTGGCCATCATGCCAAGCAGGCAGAGCGGAAGGGCCAGCAACCGCGCGGTGGGTGCGAGGCCGTAGTAGGCCATGAGCCCGACGACGAGGCCGGATCCGACGGCGAGATCGATCATCCCGGGGACGAGCGCGCCGAGGGGGGCGACCAACCGCGGAAAGTACACCTTGGTGATGAGCGGCGCGTTGCCGACCAGGCTCCCCGTCGTCGCCGTCACCGTGGACGAGATGTACAACCAGGTGAGAAAGCCCACGAGCGCGAAGACGATGTAGGGCACGTCTCCGGTGGACACGCCGGCGAGGCGGTTGAAGACGATAGTGAAGACGACAACGCCGACGATCGGCTGCACGAGAGCCCAACCGACGCCGAAGGCCGCTTGCTTGTATCGGGCCTTGAGGTCGCGCTGAGCGAGGAAGACCACGAGCTCCCGGTATCCCCAGACCTCCCGAAGGTTCAGCGCCCGCCTTCCCTTGGTCGGTGCGTTCTCGATCCAGCTGTCCGGTTCCGGGCCCGGAGGGCCGGTCGTCTCGCTCCGGCGATGGGGAGAGCGCCCGTCGCGCGCGGAGGCTACGGCGCGCGAAGGCAGCACGGTGAGCTTCTCCCAGGTGTCGGATCCGCCGCGCCGGCCGATCCAATCACCCGAATACTGTCGATCCTTGTAATCAGTTTGCCCACCCCTTGGCAACGAGCGGGCGCGCTGCACCCGCACTCGCTCGACGGAGCAGGAAGCAGGAGCTGAACAACGCCATCATCAGCCCCGCCGATCACGTCGCGGCCACTCCAGCGAGCCGGTGCGGCGCCCGCGGCTCGGCGCCGACCGCGAGCGCGAGCGGCCAGAGGCAGGAGCTCCCAGCCTGGCGCAATCGGCCGGCAGCGAGATGGTTGGGCACGCTTCGTATCAGCTGCTTGCCGTAGTGCCGCTTCCAGAAGATGAGCCCCTCCTCGTAAGCCTCGGTCGCGCCAGGGTGCTCTGCGAGATACGGACGCTGCTCGCGCAGAACGAAGAGAGCCATCCTCAGCATGTTGAGCATGTCGCACGACATCGCCGCCGGATGGCGCCGGTATTGTGCGACGACGCGGTCGTGACCCGCGACCGGGTGCATGCGCGTCACACGCAGATAGAACTCGTAGTCCTCGACGGCGCTCAGACGCGGATCGAAGCCGCCCGTCTCCTCGAGGACCGCACGGCGGTAGAGGACTGTCGCGGGCATGCTGATGTAGTTCCGTCGCAGCATCGCCGTGTAGTGGTCGCTAACCCGGCGCGGCTTGCGCGACCTCCCGGCGCGGCGACCGTCGGGGAGGACGAGCTCGAAGTCGCCGGTCGTGAATGACCGGTCGTCTGTGACGCACAACTCCCTCCACGTCGGTTGGACAGCGCCGCGCTCGTCGATGAGCTCGTAGTGACCGAAGATGAAGGCGGCCTGCGGCCAGCGACGGGATGCCTCGAAGCCTGCCTCCACCGCACCGGGAAGGAGCCGGTCGTCCGAGTCGAGGAAGACGACGAAGTCTCCGGACGAGGCGCGCCAGCCCGAGTTCCGGGCCCCCGAGAGGCCTTGCCGCTCCTGGCGGATGTATCTCACCGATCCGTCGCGAGTAGCGACTTCCCGCGTCTCGTCGGTGGAGCCGTCGTCGACGACGACGATCTCGGAAACGAGGCTCCCCTGCGCACCGGCACTCGCGATCGCTTCGCCCAGGAAGCGACCCTGGTTGTAACAGGGGATGACGACCGAGACACTCAATGGGACCACCGGAAGCCAGCACGTGTGGGCGGATGGAATCCGCCGACCTCGACTGTCTTCGGGGCTCCTGGTTCATCTCCTCCGCAGCACCGGAAGGGATCGCTCAGCTGATCCTGGAACCCCGCGCCCGGACGGGCAGCTAGGTCCGCGCGTAGGCGCGGACGTAGTCGAGCCAGATATGCGTCGGGGTGGTCGCCTTGTCGACGAACGCGTTCTGCATCGCGAGCGTGACGCGCATGAAGAGCGGACGCCTCGCTTCGGGGAAGGTCGGGAAGCGGGACAGCTCCTTGCCGTCGAGATAAATGGTGATCCAATTGCGCGTGACCATGCACCCGTAGCGGTGGAACTGAGAATCGAACATGTCGTTCCAGCCCCAGATCCCCATGTTCTGGATCGAAGAGAGGCCGGAGTAGTTCCCCTTGGAGACGTTCCCCGAGGAGGAGTAGCGATGAGCGGTCATGTGGTACCCGTCGTAGTCGTTGTCGCCGTACGCCTCCACGACATCGATCTCGGCGCGGGCCTGATCGGGGCCTTCATTGGGCTTGGGGGTGTAGAGCCAAAAGGCGGGCCATGAGACCGCCTTCTGGAAAGCCATCTTCGCCTCGAAGTAGCCGTAGCGCTGCGCGAATCCATTGCCAATCTTGTTCACGGTCTGGATGTGGCCCGAATACCACTGCGAATCGATCTTCTGCATGGTGATCGTGAGCACCCCGGGCGTATCGATCGAGAACGTCACTGGGGTCTCGGACGGGCTGAGGAAGTGCGCCAGGGATGTGTCTGGCCGAGCCGGGGCGTACCACGGCCCCGTGCCGCTGGCGCCGTCGGTGATGCTTGCAACCGAGTTGAAGTTGTCAACGAAAGTCTTCTTGTAGCCGGTGAGGTCGAGCGGCTGACCCTTGTGCGACCCGTCCCATTCCGCGCTCGCCCAGTCGAATGGCGGCGCGGGTTCGCAGTTGCGAACGTTCTCCCCCATCCTGCATGTGTCCGTGCTTGCGCCCCCGTCGAGAAGGTCGGCCCCCTCCCCGCCATGGAGGAAGTCTTGACCGTCGTCACCTTCGACGCGATCGTTGCCCCGGCCCGATTTCGCCTTGTCGGCCCCCGGTCCGAGGTACAGGTCGTCGGACCCGGGACCCCCACACACGAGGTCGCCGCCCCCGCGAGCGTAAACCCGATCGCGCCCGCCCCCGGCGACGATCACGTCCCGGCCCGCAGTCCCGAGCAGGCGATCGGCCCGTTTCGTACCGACGATCGTCGCGTTGTGTCCGAAGCAAGTTGCGGAGGCGGCCGTGCCCGGCGCGCCGAAAAACGCCAGAACGCTTACAAGAAGGATCGCCAGCGTGAAGATACGGCCCATGGCTCAACCATCGGCACCGCCTCTCCACACTTAGTAACCGCAAAGAGGTATTTAGCTCAGCCTTCCGGATTCTCCCGACGGGCCCGGCTTGGGGCGACCCGGGGCGGCTCGTCCGGCTGCTTCGGGTAGACCGGCGGCCAGGGAGCGTCCATGAGACCCGCCTCCCGGTCGCGCTCGTGGAGCGCGAGCAGCGGCTCGAGCGATTGCGGCTGCGTGCTCTTGTCCGCCCAGGGATCGTCACGTGCCTCGAGCCGTTGGGGCACGGTGACGATGGTCAGCTCGTCGGGATGCAGGGTTTCGACTTCCTCCCAGGTCACTGGCGCGGACACCTGGGCGCCAGGGCGGGCCCGCACCGACCACGCACCGAAGACGGTCTTGTGTGGTGCGTTCTGGTTGTAGTCGATGAAGACTCGCGGTCCGCGCTCCTCTTTCCACCACGCCGAGGTGATGAGCTCGGGACGGCGGCGCTCCAGCTCGCGGGCCGCGGCCACCGCCGCCGCGCGAACCTGGTACGAGTCCCAGCGCGGCTCGAGCGTGACATAGACGTGAAGCCCGCGATTCCCCGTGGTCTTCGGATAACCCACGATTCCGAGCTCGTCCAGCAGACCGCGAACCTCCGTGGCCGCGGCCCGCACCTCGTCGAAGCCGACGCCCGGCTGTGGATCGAGGTCGAGACGCAGCTCGTCGGCCACCTCGGGACTGTCGTGGTGGTTCGGCCAGACATGGAAGCCGAGGCAGGCGAGATTCACCGCCCACACCACATGCGCCATGTCGGCGAGCACGAGCGCTCGGGAGGTCGTGCCGTTCGGTGTGCTGACCATGGTCGTCTGCAGCCAGTCCGGCGCGTTCTTCGGAACACGCTTCTGGAAGAACGAGCTCCCCTCGGCGCCGTGCGGGAATCGCTGCATGAGGGCCGGCCGCCCGCCCGAGGCTCGGAGAAACGGCTCGTCGACCGCCAGGTAGTAGCGGATCAGGTCGAGCTTCGTCTGCCCGTGCTCCAGGAAGAACACCTTGTCTGGGCTCGTGATGATCAGGCGGTGCCCGACGACCTCGAGCTCATGGTCGTCCGCGGCCACGCTCGAACCGTAGCGAGGACAATGCGCCGATGGCTTCCTACGTCGTCAACGAACGCGCTCTCGAAAAGGCCCGCCGGCTGATCGAAGGCCGCCAATACGTCCTCGACAGCGATTGGGGGAGGTGGAGCCGGGCTGCCGCCGCCGAGAATGATTTCTCGACTCACATCGTCGGAGGAGTACGGCGAGTGGCATCTCGCACTCACCGAAGGTGCATGACTCCGCAGAGAAGATGCTGGCGCTACCGGAGCACGGACGGTCAATTCGACCGGTGCTGCGTGCCCTGCGACGCGGGGAGTTGCGGCACGGAGTGACCCCGACCGACACGCGCTGACACGGCTCCTTCACCCGTAATAAGGTGGATCGTCGGAGGTGGCATCGAGCGCCGCCACCTGATCTGTCATCAGCGCTCTGGTCTAAGTGAGCTGGGTTAGAACCTCCGCCTAGGAAAGACTCAGCGTTGGCTACGGCTAGCCGTTCGGTGCGAACACCGTGCGAACACCACTATGTCGTGGGCTGACTAACGGGGACACTCAGAGCTCTGCTGAACGGCATGAAAAGCGGCACGGAGTGACCCCGACCGACACGCGCTGACACAGCTCCTTCACTCGTAATGAAGGGGTCCCCGGTTCGAGTCCGGGCGTCGGCTTCTTGGCCGATTAGCAGGAACTTTTCAGGGTCTCGGATCCCTCGCGAGAACCCGCCGAGAGCCACGCACGTCTACGAAGGCCTGAGCGACGCGCGACTTCCGTGGGATCCAAACGCCGTCGAACAACTGGCGTTCCGAGGGCACCGAAGAGGCGCCCTGGGAGCGAATGCTTCGCGCAAAGAGCCTTACGCGGGAACTGGTTCGGGCGTGGCTCTGACTGGGAAGCCCTGTTCGCGGTCGTATTCGTCCGCGATCGGCACACGCCGGAATCCCCAGATGAGCGGATAGATCCCGAGTGACAACTCCCACAGGAATTCGGGGATGGTGGCGATGCCCTGATACCACTCGTGCGGATGGCCGCCGCCGAACATGGTTGCGATGCCCGAGACGATGATCAGCGGGCCGCCAACGAGGCCAAGCCAGGTCAGGCTTCGTGGCATGAGCCCGGAGGCGTACATCAGGTACCCGAGAATAAGGCCGTTCCCCCAGCCCACGATGAATCCAGGCCCGAGGATGAACGTCCAGTCCTTGAGCGCCGCGAGCGTGTAGGCGATCGCCCCTTCGTCGCCACCCGCATTTTGCTGCGAGAGGGTCACGATGGAAAGGACGGCCAAGATCCCGACGAGGATAAACGTGCACTCGACGATCCGCGCCGTGACGTAGCCGATCGCGAGGACGGGATTCTGCCGCCTCACGATCGGATAGATGATGACGGCGGTACCGATGTTCGTGATGATGAGGAACAGCTCTAGGAGCGCCCCGAAGAAGATGCGATTGTCAGAGCCGCCGTTCGCGAGGTAGCCCGCCGGGTCGTCGAGGACGGGCTGGAAAAGGAGCAACGCCGCGATCGACGTCACGAACGTGAGCAGGTACAGCGCGCCGAAGATGCGCGCGATTGTCTGAGAATCCATTTTCCCCCTTCGATTCGAGTCGTGCCTGGCGGCGTCCTTCCACCACGCAGACAGACAGAAAGTCCAAGGTAGCGCAGGCTTCGAAGAAGTGTCTATAGGCCGGTCGGCCCATCCCAAGGGACCAGCTCCCGGTCACGAACGGTCAGCGGGAGTCCCCGCCTTTCAGTAGCGGCGCCGGTGTGCTCCTCGCCTCCTATTTGCCTTGGACGGCGCAACGGCGTCGCGCCGCCCTATGTCTCGGCCGCCGCCTGTTTCCGCCCGTTTTTCGTGAGCATCGCCTTGGTCTGCGTGTAGCCGAAGGCCCAAAGCATGACCGCGACGCCGAGAATGATGTTCCAGGCGGTGATCACCGAATCCTGGGTGACCGAGAAAGCGGCGATGTTCTCACTCGATCCATAGCGTCGCAGCGTCACGAGGTCGAGGGCCTGGGTTTGCCCCACGCCTCCGGGCGTGATGGCGAAGAGCTGCGAGAGCGTGTGGGACGAGGCGACGAGGAAAACCGTGAAGAAGGTCACGGGAAGGTCGAATGCCGCCATGAACACCGCGGTCACGCCCATGCGGGAGGCGTACGAAAGCGCGGACGGCAATGCGACCTCGCGCGCATAGCGGCGCCTGTCACGGAAGATCGCCGCGCCCTGCTTGGCCTTCTTCCACTCTGCGACGACTCGCCGCTTCGCGCGCGGCCAGATGAAGTAGGCGATGAGGATCACGGCGACGACCACAACGCCGATGAGGATCGGGTGTGCGGCGAAGAAGTCGCCGATCTCGTTCGAGGGCGACCCTTTGGACACCGTTCGCGGCAGGAAAATCGCCACGACGAGGATCGTGACCACACTCACTGCCGCGAAGAAGAGCGACTCGACCACGGTGGCCGATGTCACCCCCGCGACCGAGGCTCCGGGGATGCTCGTCCGGAAGATGCCGATCATCGCCACGGTCCCGGCCTGGGCGGGCAACACGGCGTTGATCGCCGTTCCCCCCTGGGAGGCGCCCCAGGCGATCTTGAAGGACAGGTTGCTGTTCGGATACGCCGCCCGGAGGATGTTTCGCCAGGCGAGGCCGATCAATGCGGACTCGACGGTCTTCAGCGTGAGCGCGACGATGAGCCAGTACACCGAGACGTCCGCGATGTGACCCGCGACATCGGCGATCCAACCCCAGAGATCACCGAGCAGGTTGGCGAGGATGGCTATGGGCAGCAGGAGGAACTCCTGTCTCCGAGGATAGTGCTAGACCACACCAAGGCAAGCCGGGCCGACGTCGTTTGGATGCGGGCGTGTAACGTGTCAGAGTGTCTGACACTCGCCGCGACTCTGAACGAGCGCTTGTCCTCGTGAGACTTCACGAAAACCGAGCGCGGCGGGCCCTTGCCCAGCAGAAGATCCAGGAAATTCGCGTGGAACTCCGCGACTTGCTCGTCCGCGGCTCGAAAGTGGGCCTCGAAGTTGCCGAGATGGCTCGGCTAGCAGGTGTAAGCCGTGATACGGCTCATCGCTTCTTGCGCGAAGGTGGTCAACTCTCCTCGTCGAGTGCGCCGACTCACAGCCGAAGAGCTCGATCGCCATGAGCCTCAAAGGCGTCCGAGAAGGAAAGAAAGGCCCCGATCTGCCGGGGCCTTTCTTTGCTCGCTTGTGACCGGATCTACTGCGGAGGGCGGAGTCGAATGACGTCTGCCTGACCGGGGATGAGGGCCTTGATGGTGCCCCACATGCTCCCGTTTCCGCGGAAGGCGATCGCGGTCATGATCGGCTTGCCGCCCGCGACCTTCTCGCACTCGTGCGACCAAACATCGCAAGCCCAGACGGAGCCGGTCGTCGGCTGCCCCAGCTCGACAGCGAGGAAGCTCTGGTCGTCGATCTGTTCCACATAGAGCTTGCCCCGGAACCAGCGCAGATCGATGATCGAGGTGAAGTCATCGAACACAATCTGGCAGCGAGGATCCGTGCCGCAGTGCGCGTTTCGCGTGCCCGGGTCGATGTGCCAAACACGCGAATGGTGAAGCGGGCCCGGGAAGCCCTTGAGCTCACCCACGTAGAGGCCGCCGTCGGGTGCTTGCGTCACGCTCGTCGCCACCGGCTCGGCGGGAATCTGCGCCGGAAGATCGCAGATCTCCTGGTTGTTCGGATCAGATGGGTCGGGGCAACCGGCGAGGCGCTTCGCATTGCCGGTTGGAACCACCTGATTCGGAAGCACGGCCATCAGCTTCATCGTGCCGTCACGGGCAACGTGGATGACGTCGTTCCCGGCAGCATCCGCGACGACAGCGGTGCCGTGACCGCGATTGAGCACATCGAACGGATCCGTCTCGATTGCAGCTGGATGCGGGTTGTTCTGAACCTCGAACGCGTGCAGATCAGCGAGCGCGTGCGCCTCGCCGTCATGAACGATGTAGAGCTTCGAGCCGGATGAGCCGAAGACCTCGCTGGTCAAAGCCCAGAGGCTGTGTGGACCACGGACGGCGACGTCCGTCACGCCGGGAAGCGATACGACGAGGTTCGCCTCGTCGCCTGACACGCGGACGACGCCCTGCCCAGCGTCGGCGACCAAGAGCACGTTGGGGTGGTGTCCCCGGGCCAGTCCGAACAGCGGGCTCGCAAAGTCCGCCGGTGCGGCGCTTGCTGTCTGTGCAAACACCGAGACTGCGAGCACCATGAAACCGAGAAGCAA
>DATAOL010000171.1:0-3981 GCA_036265755.1 Gaiellaceae bacterium
TGTCGGCCGCGTACCGCACTGCTTCCTCCCGATCAGGAGAATCCGGCAAGCCCGCCAGCGCTCCCTGCACGCGCAGGAACTGCTCCTGGCGGGAGTTGCCCTGTTTGATCTCGGCTTCGGCCCGATGTCGGAGATATCCCACGGATCCGGTTAGTAGTTGGTCGAACGAATCGGCTGCGTCGGCGGGGTCAACTCCGCCTGGGAGCGGGACTACGCGAACCTGGAACCCGCGCGTCGCCGCAAGATCCATGCCGCGCAGCGTCGCCGCCTCTCCAGCCGCATCCGCATCGAAGCAGAGGAAGAGCCGTTTCGTGAGGTGGCCGAGCTCCTTGAGCTGCTCCTCGGTCAGGGCGGTCCCCATCGAGGCGACGACCGTCTGGCGATCGCGCTGGTGGAGCGCGAGCACATCCGTGTATCCCTCGACGACGACCGCCTCGTCCTGCTTCGCGATCGCCGCGCGAGCGCGGTGCAGGCCGTAGACGATCTTGCTCTTCCGGAAGAGCTCGCCCTCGGGAGAGTTGACGTACTTTGCCCTGATCGGGTCGTCATCGTGCAGGCGGCGCGCGCCGAACCCGAGCACGCGGCCGCGGGCGTTGGAGAGCGGGAAGACGAGACGGCCGGCGAAGTAGTCGTTGCCGCGGCGGTTGACGAGGCCCGCGGCGAGCAACTCCTCCTGCGAGTAGCCCTTCGCCCGCGCCTTCGCCGCAAGCCTGTCACCCCCCGGAGAGAGCCCGAGCCGGAAGTCGCGGCACACCTCCTCCGAGAGCCCGCGCTCGACCAGATACGCGCGCACGGGCTCGCCGGCCGAGGTGTCCCAGAGGTAGCGGCTGTAGAAACTCGCTGCGTCCTCGAGCAGAGACTCGAGGCGATCGCGGCGCTTGCGCATCGCCTCCTGAGCGGGCGACGTCTCTTCATACTCGAGCTGCGTGCCGGTCCGGTCGGCCAGCCACTCCACCGCTTGCGCGAAATCGAGGCCCTCGGTCTCGCGGATGAACGTGATGAGGTCGCCGCCCTTGTGGCAGCCGTGGCAGTAGAAGAGCTTCTCGACCGGGTTGATGCCGAAGCTCGGCGTCTTCTCCGAGTGGAAGGGACACAGCCCGACCCAGCGCGCGCCCGACTTGCGGAGCTGCGTCCGTCCCTGGACGACGTCCACCATGTCGGCCGCCGCGACGACGTCCTCGATGGACGACTTCTTGATCAGTGCCATGCGAGCGCGAACCGGTCGGTCATGCCGGCGACGTAGTCGGTGACCTGCTCGGAGAGCTCGCCGGGGCGACCCTCCGGGAGGTCTTCCGGGTGCTCGACGAGGTGGGCGAAGATCCTCCGCACAGTCGCGGTCGCCGTGTCCCGCTGCTCCTGGGCGGCCGGCCCGAGGTAGACCCGCTCGAACATGAACGCGCGGAGACCGAGCATGGCGCGGCCGATCTCGTCCGACTGGACGATGTCCCCGGCCTGCGCGGACGTCTCGACGATGTCGTGCACAAGTCGGTCGATCCTGACGGATCCGCGCTCGCCGAGGAGCTCCAGCTCGTCCTGTGGCAGATCTCCCGGGGAAAGGAGCCCGGCGCGCAGCGCGTCGTCGATGTCGTGGTTGATGTACGCCACCCGATCGACGAGCCGCACGATCTTCCCCTCGAGAGTCGCGGGCTCTCCGGCGCCGGTGTGGTGGAGGATGCCGTCGAGCACCTCGGCGGTGAGGTTCAGGCCGCGGCCGTCACGTTCGAGGACGTGGACGACGCGCAGCGACTGCTCGTTGTGGCGGAACCGTCGTCCGAAGCGCTCGAAGAGCACCTCGTCGAGGACCTCCTCGCCGGTGTGGCCGAACGGCGGGTGGCCGAGGTCGTGTCCGACGGCGATCGCCTCCGTGAGATCCTCGTTCAGCCGCAGCGCCCTCGCCACGGTGCGCGAGATCCCCGCCGTCTCGAGCGTGTGCGTCAGCCTCGTGCGGTAGTGGTCGCCCTTCGGATCGATGAAGACCTGCGTCTTGTGCTTCAGCCGGCGGAAGGACTTCGAGTGGACGATGCGGTCGCGATCCCGCTGGAAGGGCGTGCGCAGGCCGCACTCCTCATCCTCCGCGCCGCGTCCGCGGGTCTCGTACGAGCGCACGGCAAGTGGCGAGAGCCAGGTGTCTTCCTGCTCCCGGATCCGCGCTTCGAACGCGTCCGCAACCCTCCCGGCAAGCTCGGGCATATTCCTAAAGCTAGATGATGATGGGGACAGTTCCGCCGTCCGCTCCCCAGGCGGCGCCCGTGACATAGCTGGCGCGGTCCGAGCACAGAAAGACGATGACCGCAGCGATCTCCTCCGGCTCCGCCAGGCGCCCGAGCGGCCTACCCTTCCCCACGCCTTCGAGCACCTCCTCGCGGCTCTTCCCGCCGCGCTCCGCGCCCTGGTCGGCTAGGCCACCCGGCGCGAGCCAGGCCGGCGAGGCGGTCGGCCCCGGCGCCACGGCGTTGCAGAGGATCCCGTCCTTCGCGTACACGTCGGCGACGAGGCGAGAAAGTGAAAGCACGGCCGCCTTCGTCACCGAGTAGTTGGGCATGCCGGTCGACGGACGCTTGCCCGCGGTCGAGCTCACGTTGACGATGCGGCCGGTCCCGCGCTCGCGCATTCCAGGCAGGACAGCTTGGATCGCGCGCACGTAGCTCATCACGTTCAGCTCCCACATCGAGGCCCAGTCCTCGTCCCTGAGCTCTTCGAAGCTCGTCTGGTAGGCGACGCCGACGTTGTTGACGAGGCAGTCGACGCGTCCGAAGGCCTGCTCGGCGGCGTCGATCAGCTCCCCGGGCGCGGAGGGAACGGAAAGGTCGAGCGCGACGTGGAGCGCCTCCCCCACCCCGGGCCCCGACTCGCGCCGGCCGCACGTGACCACCTGGGCGCCTTCGTCGGCGAGCATACGCGCCGCTTCCTGCCCGATCCCTTCCGTCGAGCCGGTGACGACGCAGACGCGGTCTTGGAGGCCGAGCTCCACGGGCGCCTACGATAACGGCCGTGACTCATCACCACGCTTCGATCGACGACCTGGGCGACGGGATCTTCCGCAAGTTCCGCCGCGAGCTACGGATAACCGCGTTCGGCGCCAACGCCCTCGTTCTCCCGCCGGGCACGGAGTGGTTCAACCACTTCCACGAGGAGCAGGACGAGCTCTACTTCGTGCACCGTGGCAAAGCGGGCTTCGACGTGGACGGCGAGGCGTTCGAGCTCGGGCCGGGCGGAGCCTGCCACGTCGAATCAACCACGCCGCGCCGCTTCTGGAACGCCGGCGATGAGGATCTCGTCATCCTCGCGATCGGCGGGAAGGATGGTTACGTCGAGCGGGACGGGCGGATGGTCGACCCCGCCGACGTGGAGCGGCGGAAGGCGGTCGCGGCCGGCGATCTCTCCGTCATCCGCCGGCGATGACGACGGTGTACCTGGCTCGCCACGGCGAGAGCGACTGGAACGTCGAGCGCCGCTGGCAAGGCCACGCCGACCGGCCTCTGACCGATCGGGGACGAGAGCAGGCGCGCGACCTGGCCGCGCGGCTCGCCGACCTCGAGCTCGACGCCGTCTACTCGAGCGACCTGCGACGCGCCTGGGAGACGGCCGAGCCTGTCGCCGCGTCCCACGGGCTCGAAGTGATCCGGCTTCCGGAGCTCCGCGAGGTCGACGTCGGCTCGTGGTGCGGCCTGACAAGGGACGAGTGCGCCGAGCGTTTTCCGGACGCCTTTGCTCGCTGGCGGGACGGAGGGTCCGGGTGGGAGGACGGCGAGTCCTACGAGGAGATGGGCGAGCGCATCGTGGCCGTCGTCCAGCGCCTCGCGGCCGACCACCCTGACGGCTCCATCCTCGTCGTCTCGCACGGCGGGCCGATTCGCGCCGTCCACGCCGCCGTGCTCGGCGTCGACATTGCGACGCACCGCCGCACCGGGCCCGTGGAGCCCAACGCGCGACTGTCAGCCGTCGCCGCCGAAGGCGGACGCCTCAGCCGCCTCGAGCCGT
>DATAOL010000172.1:0-11587 GCA_036265755.1 Gaiellaceae bacterium
TGCATCAGAAGTGCGCCACGGGGACGAGGCCGGCAGCGACCAGGGCGAAGGCGCCGAGAGCGAGGTAGGCGGTGCGCTTGCCGCGCCAGCCCGCTTCGAACCGAAGGACCAAGAAGGCGGCGTAGGCGACCCATGTGAGCAGCGCGACGACCATGACAGCGTCGAAGCCGCCTCCTTCGGAGCCGAGGCGGGCGAGCCCCACTGCCAGTCCGAGCGTGAGCACAGGGAGCGCGACGGCGATCGTCCGCCCGGTCAGCGCATCGAGCGAAGCCTGCGAGGGTGCGCGCTGCCGCAGGACGCCCGGGACATGAGCCTTCAGCCGCCGCTCTTGCCAAAGGTAGAGCCCTGCGAGCGCGGCGGCGAGCGTGAAGCCTGCGAAGGCAGCGAGGACGAGGCCCACGTGGAAGACGAGAAAGGCATCGCCCACACCGGTTTTTCCTTCCGCACCCGCGCCACCAGAAGCCCACGCGACGACGAAGAGGGCGACTGCGAGCGGCATGACCACGAGCCCGAGCAGGCGGAAGGGAGCGCGGCAGCCCCAGATGAGATACGCGCCGACGACGAGCCACACGAAGAGGTTCAGGGAGCCCGCCCAAGTATCCCAGGGAAAGCCTTCGGCCCGGGCCGCCTGCGCGATCAGAAGGGCGGTCTGCGCAAGCCAGCCGACCCGCACGCCCCAGATGGCGTAGCGGGAGAGTCGCCCCGGCCGGATGCCGTCCCCCACGTACGCCAGCGCTGCCTCCGCGTAGCCGGCGAGCGTGGGCCAGACGAGGATGAGCGCGAGCTCCCCCATCAGGCCGCTTTCCGCCGCTGCGCGAGGTCGGTGAGCTCCGCGACCTCACGCTCGAGCCGCGACAGCTTGAAGGTGTAGAGGACGAGGTAGAGGAGCACCACGGCGAGGACGACGAGGTAGGCGCCGGTCACGTACTTCTCGGACGTGGTCATTCGAGCGCCTCCCGGAGCTCGCGCAGGCGCGCGTCGAGCCGCTTGCCAGAGAGCTCGTTGGTGTAGAGGGTCGCGAAGAGGACGAGCATCGCGGCGAGGCAGAGGCAGAAGACGAAAAACATGCTTCCCGACATCTGCGGCCCGTCGCGGGTGAACACGACCGGATGGATGAAGTTCTCGGCGAGGCGGATCGCAAGGAAGCTGACCGGTATGAGGGCGACACCGAAGAGCGCGTAGACGGCGGAGAGGTTCGCACGCCGCGGCCCCGCCTCGATCGAGAAGCGGAGCATGAAGTACGCGCAGTAGAAGAGGAAGAGAACGAGGAAGAGCGTCAGCTGGCGCTCGCTCCACGTCCACCAGACCCCCCAAGAGATCTTCGCCCAGATCGAGCCCGTGACGAGGGTGAGGATCCCGAAGATGACGCCCATGTGCACCGCCGTATAGCTCTCCAGGTCATAGCGCGCTTCGCGTGTCCAAAGGAGTCTGAGCGCCTTCCACGCGGCCCAGCCGAAACACGCGTACGCGGTCAGCGCGATCGGCACGTGGACGTAGAAAATGCGTTGGCTGAACCCCTGGTCGGCGTCCTCCGGAGCCCAGAAGAGCGCCAAGCCGAGGCCGGCCACGAGCAGCACGGATGCTGCCGTGGCGAGCAGCACGGCACGGTTATTCCGCAACGACATACTCAAAGCTGGCCCACGAAAGAATCGCAAATATCAGGTCGTAGAGAGCGAGGAAGCCGAGGTAGCGGGCGGGGTCGTCGACGACGGTCGCCCCAACCCCACCGACGACCACCGGGATGACGAGCGGGAGGAAGAGGAGAGGCAGGAGAAGCTCCCGGGCTCGGCTTTGGGCAGCCATCGCGGCGAGCAGCGTGCCCACCGCCGCCAGGCCGACGTCGGCCAGCAGGACCGCCGCTACGAGCTCCCAGCCGACGGGCTCGAAGAAGAGCGCGTACGCCGGCAGGGCTAGCGCCTCGGCCACGCCGAGGAAGGCAAGCACACCGAGGCCCTTCGCGAGCCAGATCGCGCTGCGGTCACACGGGGCGAGCACGAGCCCGTCGAGTGCCCGTTGCTCTTGCTCGGCCGTGAAGGCCCGTCCCAGCCCCAGAAGGGCGGTGAAGAGGAGCGCGATCCACAGCAGCCCCTTCGAAGCGGTCTCGGAGGCATCCGACGGGAGCGCGAAGTGGAAGACGACCAGTGCTGCGAAAACGAAGAGGAGCATCGCAGGCAGCGTGTCGCGCGAGCGGAGCTCGAGGAGGATGTCCTTGCGGGCGAGCGCCGCAACGTCGGCGAAGTAGGTCATGCGAACGCGAGCTCCTGGGTGGCGAAGCGCTCGAGCCGGGACGGGTCGTGCGTCGCCACCGCAAAGGTCCTGCGGCCGGCGAATTCCGAGACCAGGCCGTCCACGAGACTCGTCGCGTCGGCATCGAGCCCGGAGTAGGGCTCGTCGAGGAGCAGCAGATCGGGCCCGTGGAGGAGCGTGCGGCAGAGCGCGAGCCGCTGCTGCATCCCGCGGGAGAAGGAGCCGACACGCTCGTGGCGCGCCTCCCAGAGGCCGAAGCGCTCGAGGAGCGCACCGGTCGTCTCGCGCCGCTCGGGGACGTGGTAGAGGCGCCCGTAGAGGTCCAGGTTCTCGAGCGCGGTCAGCTCGCGGTACACCAGCGTCTCGTGGGCGAGATAGCCGATCCGCTCGCGACCCAGGTCGACCTGCAGCTCCCCTTCGGTCGGTGCGAGGAGGCCGGCGAGGAGCGCAAGCAGCGTCGACTTCCCGGACCCGTTCGGTCCGGTCACAACGAGGAAGCCGCCCGCGGGGACATCGAGGTCGAGGTCGCGGATGACCCTCTTCGCGCCGAACCGCCGGCCGAGGCCGCGCGCTGAGATCACCAGAGCACGTCCAGAAGGACGAAGGCGAGGAAGGTGACGCTGATGACCCCGTTCATCGTGAAGAACGCCATGTCGAGGCGACGCCAGTCCCGTGGCGAGACCAGGGAGTGCTCGTAGGTGAGCAGCGCGGCGACCACCGCGACCCCGGTCCAGTAGAACGCCCCGACCGGCAGCCCGAGGCCGGTGACCACCAGCAGCGCAACCGTGGCCACGTGGCTCGCACGCGCTCCGAGAAAGGCGGCACGCACGCCGTAACGCGCCGGCACCGAATGCAGGCCCTGAGCGCGATCGATCTCCAGGTCGAAGAGCGCGTAGAAGAGGTCGAAGCCGGCGACCCAGAACGCGACCGCGCCGCCGAGCGTCCAGGCCTCCCAGGGGAGCATGTTCGTGATCGCCGCCCACGCCCCAAGCGGCGCAAGGCCGTCCACGGCGCCGAGCCAGAAGTGAGAAAGCGTGCTCCAGCGCTTCAGGTACGGATAGAGAACGAAGCCTGCGACCGGGATCGGCCAAAGCCAGTGGACGATCGGCGCGAGCTGGAAGACCGCCACGAGGAACAGCGCCAGCGAACCGAGACAGAACAGGACGACCTGCGCCGAAGAGAGGGCGCCGCGCGGGATCTCCCGCCCCGCTGTGCGCGGGTTGCGCGCGTCGATCCCTGCGTCGATGAGGCGGTTCAGCGCCATCGCGAGGCTGCGTGCACCCACCATCGCCACGGTGATCCAGACGAGGTCGTGCGCGCTCGGGACGCCGTCCACGGCGAGGAACGCGCCGATGTAGGCGAAGGGGAGCGCGAAGATCGTGTGCTCGATCTTCACGAGCGACGCGAAGAGCCGCGGGTAGCGAAGCGCGGCCTCGGTCATGTCTGCCTGTGGTGCGTTGTCTTTGCTGCCAACAATTTGACGGCGTGCCCGACCGCCGGGGCGAGAACGGCCCAGCCATCTCGGCAGGCTCCCGGCGATCCCGGGAGGTTCACGATCAGGGTCTCGCCGGAGATTCCGGCAAGGCCGCGCGAGAGCATCCCGTGCGGAGTCTTCGAAGCGGCGTCGGCCCGGATGGCCTCGGCAATCCCGGGAGCCGGCCGGTCGAGCACGGAGGCCGTCGCCTCGGGCGTGACGTCGCGGGGGCCGAAGCCGGTCCCGCCCGTCGTGAGGACAAGCCCAGGGCTTTCGGTGAGCTCGCGCAGCGCGGAGACGATCTCGTCGCGATCGTCCGGCACGACGCGCCGCTCGACCTCCCACCCGTCAGCGCCGAGGGCTTCGGCGAGCACATCGCCGCTCTCGTCGTCCCGCTCGCCGTCCGAGACGCCGTCCGAGACGGTGAGCACCGCGGCCCTCACCCCTTCGTCTTCTCGAGCAGCCGGATGTCTTCGATCGACATGCCTCTGTCAATCGCTTTCGCCATGTCGTAGAGCGTCAGGGCGGCCACGGCGACCGCCGTCAGCGCCTCCATCTCGACTCCGGTCTGCGCGGTCGTCTCCGCGGCCGCGACGATCTCCACTCCTTCGTCGCTGACCTCCAGGGTCACCTCGACGTTCGTGAGCGACAGCGGATGGCAGAGGGGAATGAGCTCGGCGGTCCGCTTGGCGGCCATGATCCCTGCCAGCTGGGCGGTGGCGAGTGCATCGCCCTTCGGCAGCGACCCGAGCGCCGTCGCCGTTTCGGCGGCCATGGCCACCCGGCCGGCCGCGACGGCCCGGCGTCGCTCATGGGGTTTCGCGCCTACGTCGACCATGCGCACGCCACCCTCCGCGTCCACGTGGCTGAGGGCGTCATTTCCAGGCATTTCAGACAGGAAGTCTAGTGCCGGAGCTGTGTCCGACCGCATCCAGATCGGCCAGCTGCGAGTCGATCCAGCGCGCGATGTCGTGCTCCCTCACCTGACCCTCGATCCCCGCCAGCCGGCGGCGGCGCTCTCCGGCGTCCATCGTGAGCGCTGCGTGCAGCGCCTCCGCCTGGCCGGCGAGGTCGAATGGATTCACCGTGAGCGCCCACTCGCCGAGCTCGTCATGGGCACCGGCGTTCTCGGAGAGGACGAGGACGCCATCGCGCGTGTTCAGGAGAGGCGCCTCCTTCGCGACGAGGTTCATCCCGTCGAAGATCGCGTTCACGAACAGGACGTCGTACTGCTTGTAGGCGGCGATGGCCTGCGGCAGGTTGTCCTCGATCCGCACGTCGACCGGCAGCCAGTCCATGCTGCGGAACCGATCGTTCACCGCTCGAGCGCCGCGCTGGATCGCCCCGAGATACTCCGAGTACTCCGGGATGTCCCGGCGAGACGGATCGAGGAGGGCGAGCATCCCGACGCGGCCGCGCAGCTCGGGATGCTCCTCGAGCAGGAGTTCATAGGCGCGGAAGCCCCGCACGATGTTCTTGGACGGGTCGGTCCGGTCGACCCGCACGATGAGCTTTTCGGGCCGGGTGCCGGCGAGGAGGCGCTCCTCCATGAGGACGGCGTCGCTGTCCGCGAGTCCCGCAAACTCCTCCGGGTCGACCGAGATCGGCCGCCGGTGGACGTGCGTCGTGTGACCCTCGTAGGTCACCCGCCCGGCGCTGAAGTCGCTGCGAGCGCCGAGGATGTCCTCGCAGCAACGCAGGAAGTTCCGCCCCCACCGCTCGGTGTGGAAGCCGGCGACGTCGTTGGCGAGCACGCCTTCGTGCACGGCCCGGCGGATGCGCTCGGGGAGGACGCGCCAGTAGTCGGGCTGCGGCCACGGAATGTGCACGAAATGGCTGAGCGTCACGTCGGGGATACGCTCGCGCACGAGCCTCGGCGCGAGGTACAGGTGGTAGTCGTGGAAGAAGACGGCCGCGTCGGGGTCGCGGTCGAGCTCGGCGAGAACCGCTTCCGCGAAGCCCGCGTTCACGGCGACGTAGCCATCCGTCCAGGCCTGATGCAGCCCGTGGTCGATATTCGGTGACTCGGCGAGGCCCCAGAGGTAGTGCTGGACGAACCAGAGCACCGGGTTGGAGACCACGTTGTAGTAGAGGTCGTAGGCCTGGGGATCGTGAACGACGAGGCGGAGGCGATATTGAGAGCCGTCGTCGGCAGTCTCGTCCAGGGCGGAGCCGCCGGACTCGGCGGCGACCACCGAATCCTCCGCGCTCATCGCGCTCGCCACCCACGTGACGTCGTGGTGCGTCAAAAGGCTCCGGAGAGCCGTGACGAGCCCTCCTCCGCCCCTTCGCGCGCTCCGCGACCCGTCCGTTTCACGTGAAAACGACACTGGGGCGCGATTCGCGACCACGATCAGCTTCCGCCGCTCGGCCATGGCGGACACACTACCCCGGGACTCTCGGACTAGGCCGTTGTCGACGCGATGACGAGCTCGGAGCCGCCGAGATCGTTTCCGTCGAGGCGATTGAAGAGCGCGAGCCAGTCGCGCAGGAGCCGCGGCGTGAGGAAATGCCGCCGCACGTACTCCTTGCCCCTCAGAGCCATCTTCCGGGCCTCGGGCGGATCGTCGAGGATCGCCCGCAGGGCCTCGGCGCACGCCTCGACCGAATCGACGAGGTAACCGGTCTCCCCATCCTGGATCTGGTCGACGATGCCGCCGGCGCGACCCGCGACGATTGGACGCGACTTCCAGAGGGCCTCAGTCACGGTGAGCCCGAACCCCTCGCGGATCGACTTCTGGATGAGGGCCTCGGAATGCACCTGGAAGGCGTTCACCTCCACCGAGCCCACGTTGTTGAGATTCGAGAGGATGAAGATGTCGGGATCACCTTCGGCCGCTGCGACGGTCTGGTTGTAGTAGTCCCACCCTTCGGGATCGTCGTGAGCCATCGAGCCCACGAGTGCGAGCTGCGTGCGCGGGTGATCGTCGCGCAGGAGCCTCCATGCCTCAATGACCCCGACGGGGTCCTTCCAGGGGTCGAAGCGGGAGACCTGCGTGACGAGCGGGCGGTCGACGTCGATGCCGAACTGGTCGACGATGTACGTCGCGTCCTCATTCGAGAGCGCCATGTTCTTCGGCGTCAGCGGGTCGATCGCGGGCGGCCAGATGTACGCCGGGGGAAGGCCCTCGTGCCGCGGCACGTACTCCTCGCGGTGGAAGACCATCGAGTCGTACGACCCGAGCCACGGGAGGAGAAACTCGAGCACGTCCTCGTTCGGCGTCGAGAGATCGATGTGGCAGCGCCAGATCCAGTGATTGGCGCAAGCCCGAGCGTGCTCGATGACGCCTGCCGGCTGCGGGTCGTGGACGATCACGTAGTCGAAGGAATCCGTGAGCGCTTCGCCGTTTCCCAGGTTGTAGCGGCGGAAGATCTCCTTGTCGTCCTCGGTCAGCGAGCGCGGCGCGCCTTGCAGGGCGTTGTGGATCGCCTTCGTGACGTCGAAGAACTCCTCCTGGCCGAAGATGACGCGCCACTCGGTCTCGAGCCCGGCATCCCGCATGAGGGGCACGAGCGTGTAGAGGATCTCGGCCACCCCGCCGCCGAACGCCGTGGCCGAAAGGTGGAGCACGCGCTTCTGCGCGAGCGGCTCTGCGAGGGCTTTCAGCTGCTCCATGAGGCCACGGCTCGCGATCGTCGTGTAGTCAGCGAGCGACTTGTGCCCGACGTTTACCTGCTGCAACTGCACGGCGGCGGAGGATATCGGCGGGCGCGGAAGATCAGTTGAGGTATTTCGCGAAACGGAGGCGCGACCCGGCGCCGGTCGGGTTCGGGCCGATGTCGAGCTCGTCGGTGACGGCTCGGATGATGGCGATCCCGAGCCCACCTTCGTCGAGCTCCCGCTGTGCCCGCTCGAGGACCTTCGGGTCGAACCCCGCTCCGTCGTCCGCAACCTCGACCTCGATGCGCTCGTCGTCCAGCCGGTAGGAGACCTGGACGACGCCGTCGCGCCCTTGCTCGTAGGCGTGTCGGACCGAGTTCGAGCAGGCCTCCGTGAGCGCGAGCTTGAGATCCGCCACTACCTCCTCCTGCAACGCGCGGGTGCGCGCGATCCCCGTGAGGGCGAGCCGGCAGAGGGCGATGTACTCCGCCCGGGCAGGAATCGTCAGGGCAACGACTCCGTTGCCGTTCTCGCGGAGGTCAGCGCTCATCGCGTCGGAGTGTAGTTTCCCCGGCCAAAGTCTTTGAAACCTGCCCCTATCTGCCGAATCCTGCGCCTGCCCCGCTCAAGCCTCTCCTACCCGCTCCGCCGCCACAGCCAAACGAGCACGTGCGACCGCCACCGCGTCCGGGCTCGAGTCGACGAGGACGTAGCGGCGCCCGAGCTTCGCGGCGACGGCTCCGAGCGTCCCGCTTCCCGCGAACGGGTCGAGGCACCAGTCCCCGGGCATGGTCGAGGCCTGCACGATGCGGCGCAGGATCCCCTCGGGCTTCTGCGTCGGATACCCCGTTTTCTCCCTGCCGGTGGGTGAGACGATCGTGTGCCACCAGACGTCGGTGGGGAGCTTCCCTCGCGCTGCCTTCTCCGCTGTGACGAGGCCGGGAGCCATGTAGGGCTCCCGGTCGACAGCCTCCGAGTCGAAGAAGTAGCCCCCCGGGTCCTTGACGTAGACGAGAATCGTGTCGTGCTTCGCAGGCCAGCGGCGCCGCGGCTTGGCGCCATAGTCGTAGGCCCAGACGATCTCGTTCAGGAAGCAATCGCGCCCGAAGATCTCGTCGAGGAGGACCTTCGCGTAGTGCGCCTCACGGTAGTCGAGGTGTAGATAGAGGGTGCCCGTCGGGCCGAGGACCCGCTGCATCTCGCGCAGCCGAGGCTCGAGAAAGCCCAGGTAGTCGTCGAAGGAATCCTCGAAGGACGACTGCGCGACGAACCGGCTGGAATAGCGGCGTCCCTGAAACCCCAGGCGGCCGCCGTCGGCGTCGGCCACGATTTCCAGCGTCCGCCGGGTCACCTTCGAGCCGGTGTTGAAGGGCGGATCCGCATAGACGAGCTGGAACGTTTCGTCCGGAAAGCGGCGAAGAACCGCGAGGTTGTCGCCCAGGAGAACGGCGTCGGCGGCAGGGCGCTCCACGCGCCCACTGTAGAGGCGCTAGCGGTCGCCTCCGGGCGGGATCTGGGGCCGCTCGCCCAGCACGACGGGGATGGCGATGCGCTTCGACCCGCGCAAGACGGTCAGGTGCGCGGTCTGGCCCGGGAAGAGCCGCTCTGCGATCGCGCGCACGACGTCCTCCGCCGAGTGGACGGGGCTCCCCTCGATCGCGACGATGAGATCGCCTCCGGGGCGGAACCGGATCCCGGTGAACTCCTTCTCGGCACCGCCTGCGTGGATCCCGGCCTTCGCCGCGGGGCTGCCGTCCACGACGGTCTGGACGGCCGCGCCCTGCTCGTGCGGATAGCCGAAGTGCTCGGCGAGCTTGGCCGTCAGTGTTTGGGTCGAGACTCCGAGCCACGCGTAGCGGACCTTCCCGGTCTTCTTCAGCTGTTCCATCGAGCGCTTGGCCGAGTTGATCGGCACAGCGAAGCCCACACCCTCGGCGTTCCCGGACACGCTGCGGATCTGGGCGTTGATCCCGATGACACGGCCGCGCGCGTCGAACATCGGCCCGCCCGAATTGCCTCGGTTGATGGGCGCGTCGGTCTGGATCGCGTCCACGAGGTCGTAGCTCGAAGTGAGCGACTCGATCGAGCGCTTCGTGGCGGACACGACGCCGACGCTGAGGGAACTGTCGTTCCCGAAGGGGCTGCCGATGGCGGCGACGGGCTCTCCGACGACGACCTTGGAGGAGTCTCCGAGCGGCACCACATCGAGCTCGTGGTCGCCGGGGTCCACCTTGACCAGGCCGACGTCGTCGTAGATGTCCCACCCCACGACACGCGCGCGAACGCGGTCGCCGTCGCGGAACTCCACGAAGACCGTCGAGGCTGCCTCGGGCGACGTCGTGGCGCCTCCCTCGCCCGCCGTCGTGATGACGTGTGAGTTGGTGAGGATGTAGCCGTCCGTGGAGACGACGAAGCCCGAGCCCTGGGCGAGCCCGTCCGAAGCCGAGGAGCTCGCGGGCCCGAAGTACGCGAGGAGCGTGACGACCCCGGCTGCGCGCTCGCGGTAGATCTGCGCCGGGTCGAAGTCGTTGCCGGCGAGAGGCTTCGCGGCCGCGGACTCGTCAACGGGGTTCGAGGCGGGAATCGCGGGGTTGGAGGCCGTAAGGACGACGGTTTCCGCCGAGCCTGACCCGACCCAGCCGACCGCCTTGCCGATTGCAAGCGCGCACGTCGCGCCCAGAAGAGCGCAGACGACCGCGACGACTGCAAGAGGTCCTGGGCGCACCGCCGTCTCAGTGTAGTGCCGTCATGCCCGAGCCTCGTCCCCCTCACGTTTCGGCGTGAAAACGGCGCTGGCTCGTGGCAACAGCAACGTGAAGACGGTCGCACCGGGCTCGGAGGTGAAGGTGATCGACCCGCCCATGCGAGCCGCGAGCTCCCAAGCGATGGCGAGCCCGAGGCCGCTGCCGGACGCCTGACCCCCACCGGCGCGGTAAAAGCGTTCGAAGAGATGCTCCTTGTCGGCCTCCGGCACGCCGGGGCCGTTGTCGGCGACCGACAGCCCGACCGAGCCGTTCGAGTCGAACGTCGAAACGACGACCTCGGTCCCCGGTGGCGTATGCCGTGTCGCATTTTCGACGAGGATTCGCGCCACCTGCAGCACGCGCTGCTCGTCGGCGACGGCGAGGGCGGGGCCGTTCACGTCAGTGGAGAGAGCGTGGTCGCCGGCCTCGACGCGTGCGCGGAACTCCTCGCAGACGGTGCGCGCGCTCTCAGCGATGTCGACTTCGGCCTGGTCCACGGAGAGCTGGCCCGAATCGAGCCGGGTGAGGTCGAGGAGATCGGTCGCGAGCTTCGTCAGGCGCGTCACCTGCCCCGCCATCTCCTCGACGAACTCCTTGCGCGCGATCGGATCGACGTCCTCGTCGGCCATCAGCTCGAGAAAACCGCCGAGCGAGAAAAGCGGCGTCCGCAACTCGTGCGAGGCGTTGGCGATGAACTCGCGGCGCGCGCGGTCGAGGTGCGCGAGGCGAAGGCGCATCCGGTCGAAAGCGTTCGCGAGCTCGCCGACCTCGTCCTCGACCGGATCGACGATCTCGTGCTCGAAGTCGCCGCCTGCGATCCGCCCCGCGGCGGCCTCGAGCCTCTGGATTCGGTGCGTGAGGCGCAGCGCGGCGAGCGACCCCGCGAACCAGGCGATGACCAGGGCAACGATGCCCGCGACGAGGAGCGAGCGCTGCACCAGCCTGACGCTCGCGAGCGTGTCCCGCAGGGATGCGGAGAGAAGGACGACGGTGTCCTGGTCGAGCGGAAATGCGACTTCCGCGCGCTCTCCGTTTCGATCCACCTGTCCTCGCGCCGACTGCCCGGTGCGAAGAGCCTCGGCCGCGACGGGGTCGCCGGCGATGTTGTCGGACGGAAGATCGTTCGAGTCGCCGATGTCGCGCGGCGTGTCGCTCCCGAGACCCTTCTGGATGACGACGACGCGCGCGCCGAGGTTGGCCTGGAATGACCTCGCTGTCGAGTCATAGTTGAAGGGATCGCGCCGCCTGAAATCACGCACGACAGCCGGGGCGCTCCGCTCGAGCTCGTCGAGCCGGTCCGCGACGAGGCGATCCTCGAGGCGCGGCACCACGGCGACGTAGACGATGGTGAGGGCGCCCGCGACGATCGCGAGCACGACGAGACCGAGCTTGACCGAGAGACCGGGGTGCCGGAACTGGTTCATGCGGCCTCGCGGAAGCGGTAGCCGACTCCGCGCACGGTGAAGAGGTACTGGGGCTCGCTCGGGTCAGGCTCGATCTTCTCCCGCAGGTGTCGTACGT
>DATAOL010000173.1:0-8442 GCA_036265755.1 Gaiellaceae bacterium
ACCGCCGATCGAGCGGATCTCACGCTTGTAGTCCATCCCCGGCGCCAGCTCGACGGCGGATGCGGCGGTCGGAAACGCAGCCGCTGCCGCGGCGGCGAGGAAAACGGCTTTCCTCAACACCCTTTCCGGACGAAAACAGAGTCTCGTCTGGATTACAAGCGGTGCTTACGGCCTATTAACTCCAGACGCGAACGTCGCGGTACAGCGTGTCGCGTTGCACGGCAGTCTTGCCGAGCGCCTTGATCGCACGGACGAAGTCGTCGGCGGTCGCGCGGTGCGTGGTGCCGGCGGCGGAAACGACGTTCTCCTCGATCATGACCGAGCCCATGTCGTCGGCTCCGAAACCGAGGGCGACCTGGCCGACCTTCATCCCCTGCGTCACCCAGCTCGACTGGATGTGGTCGATGTTGTCGAGGTAGATGCGGCTCACCGCCTGAGTCAGCAGGTAGTCGAACGACGTGGGTCGATTCTCCTCCGCAACCTTGTCGGAGAGCCGGTTCCCGTCCCGCTGGAAAGTCCACGAGATGAACGCGCGGAAGCCGTGTGTCTCGTCCTGCAGCTCGCGGACACGGCGCATGTGCTCGACCCGCTCCTCGAGGGTCTCGACGTGGCCGTACATCATGGTCGCCGTCGAGGAGATGCCCAGCCGGTGTGCGTCTCGCATGACGCCGAGCCACTCGGCCGACTTCGTCTTCTTGGGCGAGATGATGTCCCGCACGCGGTCGACGAGGATCTCGGCGCCGCCGCCCGGCAGCGAGTCGAGCCCGGCATCGCGAAGGCGAGTGAGGGTCTGCGGGATGGTCAGCTTGGAGCGCCGCGCGATGTGCTGGATCTCGGGCGGCGAGAGCGCGTGCAGGTGGATCTTGTAGCGAGCCTTGATCGAGCTGAAGAGATCCTCGTAGTAGTCGACGCCGAGGTCTGGGTGGTGGCCGCCCTGCATGAGGAGCGCCGTGCCGCCGAGCGCGAGGGTCTCCTCGATCTTCTTGAAGATGACCGTCTTCGGCAGGAGATACCCCTCGGAGCGGTCTCCCGGGCGGCGGTAGAACGCGCAGAAGTCGCAGTCCGTGTGGCAGATGTTCGTGTAGTTGACGTTCCGGTCGATGATGAACGTCACGCGCTCCCGGTCGACCTTCCGGTTGCGGAGCTCGTCCGCGGCGCGGCCGACCGAGACGAGGTCGCGGCTTCTCAGCAGCGCGTACGCGTCGTCGTCGGTGAGGCGCTCGCCGGACAGAACACGGTCGAGGATCGGCGCGGTCCCGATTCCGTTCCCGTTCCTGCTCATGCCTCGACGGTCTCCGAGATCAGGAAACGGAGCTCCGGCACGCGCTCGAGCGCGCCGACCTCGGTCGCCAGCTCGAAGAATGTGAGCAGCCCCGCCCGCTCCCGAGGCCCGAAGCGGTAGCGAAGCTTCTCGAAGTAGCGCGCGAGAAAGCCCGGTGGGTATCCGTACTGCTCGCTCGCGGCCCGGGCGAGCCGCTCGGGCTCGGCCCGCGCCCGGCGGTGCGCGTCGAGAAGCGCCTCCTCGAGCTGGGCGACCCCTTCCGCCGGAGGCTCGGCGCAGGCGAACACGGCGTAGACCATCGGGAGGCCGGTGCGCTCGAGCCAGAGCCGGCCGAGGTCGTGGTGCGGTGTCGGGTCCTCGAAGACGCTCTTCAGCGCGGCATCCCCGATCAGGAGCTTCGCGTCAGCGTCGTGCGCTTCCTCGAGCGGGACCTGCTCCGCGTCGGGGAACAACACGCGGACGAGCACAGCTGAGGTCGCGCTCTCGGGCGTGACGGCGACCGAGTCGATGCGGTCGATGGGCGCGCGCGAGACGAGCTGGATCGAGTCGACCGCGCCTTCCGAGGAGACGCAGAGGCGCGGCAGGATGCGCAGCCGTTCCGCGTGGCGGCCGTAAGCGATCGAGGAGATCGGGGCGAGGTCGATCTCGCCGCCGATGAGGCGCTCGTTCAGGTCGGTGGGGACTCCGCTGACCTCCTCGACCTCGGCCTGGAGCTCGAAGAAGACGGGCGCCATGTTCACGTAGGAGATGCGGCCCAGGCGGATCATGAGGCGGCCGGAACTCGGGCGGCGTCCCACCGCCGCACCTCGTTGTAGAGCGTGTCCCGCTGAACCGGGATGCGGCCGGCGGCGCGGACGACCCGCACGAGCTCGTCGATCTTCTGCTCGGTCTCGGTCACTGCACCAGCGGCGTGGAAGATCTGTTCACGGACGACCGTCCCCTGCACGTCGTTGGCGCCGAAGTGCAGCGCGACCTGGGCGAGCGGGAGGCCCATCATTATCCAGTAGGCCTTCACGTTCGCCACGTTGTCGAGCAGGAGCCGCGAGACGGCGATCATCTTCAGGTCGTCGGAGCCCGGCGTGAAAGTCCAGCCGCGCCGCTCGAAGACCGTGTTCTCGGGATGGAACGCCAGCGGGATGAAGGCCAGGAACCCGCCGGTTTCGTCCTGCTGGCCGCGGAGGCGCAGCAGGTGGTCGACTCGCTCCTCGTAGGTCTCGACATGCCCGTAGAGCATCGTGCAGTGGGTCGGGATACCGAGGCCGTGTGCGGTGCGGTGCGTGTGGAACCAGAAATCCGGATGCTCCTTCCCGGGCGCGATGAGACGGCGCACCCGGTCGGCGAACACCTCTGCGCCCCCGCCGGGAAGCGAGCCGAGCCCGGCTGTCTTCAGCCGGACCAGAACGTCCTCGTGCGACAGGCCGGAGAGCTTCGTCATGTGGTGGATCTCGCTCGCCGTGAAGCACTTCAGGTGCACGTCCGGCATCGCTTCGTGCAGGCGGGCGATGATGTCCACGTAGTAGTCGAAGTCGACGTGCGGGTTCTCGCCGCCGACCATGTGGATCTCGGTGAAACGCGAGAGCTCGCGCTGCTGGAGCGCGTCCTCGACCATCTCCTCGGGAGTGAACGTGTAGGCCTCCGCCTGCTTCTGCGTGACGGCGAAGGCGCAGAACTTGCACTTCACGCGGCAGACGTTCGTCTGGTTCAAGTAGAGGTTCTGGACGAAGTAGACCTCGTCGTCGCCGCCCCGCCGCCGGCGGGCCTCGTCCGCGAGCTCGCCGAGCTGGAGCAGGTCGTCGGACTCCATGAGGACCAGGCCGTCCTCGAAGTCGAGCCGTTCGTTGTCCTCGACCTTCTCCCAGATCGCGTCGAGCGCTCGTTGTCCCGTGGCGACGGCCATCGTTATCCCTCCCGGTCCACAACGATATGGGTCAGCGCCTCGAGCGACGCGCGGTCCGGGCCTCCGTCGAGCGCAGCGCGTGCCTGGGATGCGTAGCGGAGCGCGTACTCGCGCGCCTCGTCGAGGGCCCCGGTGGCAGCAACGCGCTCGAGCGCGTTGGGCACGTCCTCCCCGGCCAGAGCCCGGGCAACGGCGCCGTCGCGCCGCGCGGCCAGGATGAGCGGCAGCGTCGGCGTGCCGTCCCGCAGGTCGACGCCCTGGACCTTTCCGGTCGTGTCGAAGTCGCCGCAGCAGTCGAGGATGTCGTCGGCGATCTGGAAGGCGAGGCCCAGTGAGAGGCCGAACCCTCCAAGGCTCGAGCCGTTGCTCCCGCCGCCGAGGAGGCAGGCGGCCTCGAAGAGCTTCCCGGTCTTCAGCGAGCAGCGAGCGAGGTAATCCTCGACCGTGGTCTCCGGCCGGAACGCCTGGCGACGCTGCAGCGCCTCGCCGCGGGCGAGGGCGAGCGTCGCGCCGGAGAGAATCCCGGCCGCGTCGGCGTCCCGCGTGGCAGCCAGCTGCGCGAATGCCCGCGCGAAGAGGTAGTCCCCGGCAGCCCGCGCGACCGCTTCCCCGTGCTCGGCCCAGACGGTTGGCCGCCCGCGGCGGAGGTCCGCCCCGTCCAGCAGGTCGT
The DNA here is from genome assembly GCA_036265755.1 of Gaiellaceae bacterium. Lineage (GTDB taxonomy): Bacteria > Actinomycetota > Thermoleophilia > Gaiellales > Gaiellaceae > DATEOR01. The sequence goes on from DATAOL010000173.1 coordinate 3,850, forward strand.
CGTGGACGAGCGTGGCCATGTGCACGAGCTCGACGGCCGCACCGCCGGCGACCGCGCGCTCGCTCTCCCGGTCATCGGGAGGCGTGGACAGAAAGACGAGCAGGGGCCGCAACCGCTTGCCCCCAGCGGCGAGGGTGTCCGCACCGACTTCGCCCAGCAGTCCGGGGTAGGCCGAGACGGCCTGCTGCAGGCGCTCCTCGAGGAGCTCCAGGTAGGCGTCGAGGCCGGGAGCCTGCCTGATGCTCGCGAGCGCGTTCACCGGCGGGTTCCCACGTGCAGGGCGACGATGCCGCCACCCATCCGCTGCCATTCGACCTTCTCGAAGTCCGCCCGCGCGAAAGCCTCCGCGAGGTCGGCCGGTCCGGGAAAGCGCCGGACGCTCGCCGGCAGGTAGGTGTAGGCGCGCCCCCCGGGGAGCGCCTTGCCGAGCAAGGGGACGACGCCGTCGAACCAGAGGCGGAAGAACGGCTTGAGGATCCCATCGGGCCGCGTGATCTCCAGGCACGCGACCCGCCCCCCCGGGCGCAGCACCCGCGCGAGCTCAGCGAGGCCCGCCTCGAGATCGGGAACGTTGCGGATCCCGAAGCCGACCGTGACGGCGTCGAAGCTCGCCTCGGGGAACGGGAGGGCGGTGACGTCGCCGAGCACCCAGTCGACGGAGTCCGACTTCTCGCGGGCCCGGGCGAGCATACGCTCGGAGAAGTCGAGCCCGGTGACCTTCCCCCCGGCCCGCTCGTCGGCCAGCGCGAGGTCGCCGGTGCCGCAACACGCGTCGAGGACCCGGTCGCCCGGCTCGACCGCCGCGGACGCGGCGATCCGGCGCCAGCGCCTGTCCAGGCCGGCCGTCATCACGCGGTTCATCGCGTCGTAGACGGGCGAGATCCGGTCGAACATCGCGCGGACCTCCGACGGGGCGAGGACGCCGGACGTCACTCCTGCCCCCATCGCCTCGTCAGCCTGTTCTCGATTCCGAGCTGGTCCAGGCATCTGCCTACGACGAATTCGATCAGATCGTCGATGGTCTGGGGAGCGTGGTAGAAGCCCGGCGCCGCGATCAGCACCACGGCACCGGCCCGGCGGAGGCGCAGGAGGTTCTCCAGATGGATGTCGGAAAGCGGCGTCTCGCGCGGGACGAGCACGAGCTTGCGGCCTTCTTTGATCGCGACGGAGGCAGCCCGGTGGATGAGATTCGACATCGCGCCCGAGGCGATCGTTCCGGCCGTCCCCATCGAGCACGGGCAGATGACGTAGCCGTCCACCTTGGCGGATCCGCTCGCGTAGGGCGCCCGCCAGTCTTGCTCCGAATGGACGGTGACGCCCTCGCGGCCGTCGAGGAACCGCTCCAGGATCTGCTCGTTCGAGAGCGTCGTGTCGCCGTAGAGCTCGGTGGCGAGGATCTCGTAGCCGGCCCGGGAGGCGCACAGGCCGACCTCGACCTCAGCCGCGAGCAGTGCCTCAAGGAGCCGTGCCGCATACGGAGCGCCCGAGGCGCCCGTGATGCCCAGGAAGACGTTCATCGCCCGCTCCGGGGGCTGATCAGCCCCCGCCCTTCGGGCCCTTCGACTCCTCGAGGAAGGCGGCGAGCTGGTTGTACTGCTCGTCGGTGAAGTTCGTGAAGGGCGGCATCGGCGAGCCGGGGTTCACGCAGCTGGGGCACTTGAGGTGGGCGATCTGGAACTCCTTGCCGCGACCCTTCGCACCCTCGGCGCTCAGGTCGGGCGCGCCCAGGTTCGGGCTGCCCGCGCCGAGATAGGTGTGGCAACCCATGCAACCGGCCTGGGCGAAGATCTTCGCGCCCTCGGTGCCGTCGGCGGAAAGGTTCTGCTGGGCCGTCCACTCGGGGACGAGGGCGAGGTTCTCGCTCCCGAGCGACTCCTTCGCGGTGGCGCCCTTGTAGGTGAGGATCCCCATCGACGCGATGACGAGCAGCGCCGCCACCACAGCGACGGGGCGCCGTATGATCCGCCGTTCCCGGCGCCGGTCGTAGAACGGCACCATGATCAGGAGGATCAGGAGAAGCGTGGGGATCCCGATCGTGGCGAGGATGACCGTCTCCGGCCACTTGAAGATCCTGAGGAGATAGAAGAGGAAGTAGAAGTACCAGTCGGGCCGCGGGATGAACTGCGTCGTGCCCGGGTCGGCCTGCTCCGCGTAGCGTGGGCCGAGGACGCCCGAGTCGCCGGGCTCCGGCCCAGACGTGAAATACCAAATGGCGGCGAGCGCGATGATCACCGACACGACCACAAAGCTCATGACCGTGTCGTGGAACATCGCGTACGGGAAGAACGGCTTCCCGCGCCTCTGCACGTCCTCCTTGTAGTACTTGAACTGGGTGCGGTTGTCGTCCTTCGGCGCCATGGCTCAGGGCTCCGGCCTGCGCGGGGCGATCGCGCCGTTGCCGCGCGGCCTGGGCTCCACGAGGCCCTGCCGGAGCGGGCGCCCGTTCTGCGCCGCCTCGTAGCCCGCAGCCGTTTTCACCCAGGGAGGCGGGGTGATGCCGAGGCGCACGACGAGATACAGGTGCAGGCCGATGAGCGCGAACAGCCCGCCCGGTATGACGAGCATGTGCAGCGAGTAGAAGCGGGCTAACGTGTCGTTTCCGATCTCGGCGCCGCCGCGCAGGAACTCGCCGAGGTACGGGCCGACGATCGGGGCGTTCGCGTTGATGTTGATCGCGACGACGGTGGCCCAGTACGCGGTCTGGTCCCACGGCAGCAGGTAGCCGGTGAGGCCCTCGCCGAGCGCCATCGTGAGGATGATCACGCCGATCAGCCAGTTGAGCTCGCGCGGGTACTTGTACGCGCCGAAGAGGAAGACGCGTCCCATGTGCAGGAAGAGCAGGATGATGAAGACGCTGGCACCCCACCGGTGCATGCCGCGCACGAGCCAGCCGAGCGTCAGGTCGTTCGTGATGTGCTGGATCGAGGCATAGGCCTCCTCCGGCGCGGGCTTGTAGTACATCGCGAGGATGACACCCGTGACCGCCTGCACAAGGAAGGCGGTGAGCGTCGCCGAGCCGAGCGTGTGGAACCAGTTCGTCTCGGCGGGGACCTTGCGGAAAAGGAAGTACTTGACCCCGCCTACCAGCCCCGAGCGTTCCTCGAGCCAGTCGACCGGGATCATCACGGCCTGCTCGAGCTGCTGCCGGCGCTTCGGCTTCGTCGCCACTAGCTTCCGCCCTCGTACGGCGGAACCGGCCAGAGGAATTGCTCGAGACCGTCGACGTGCTGGCCCGGGTCGTAGCGCTTGTACGCATAGATCTTGGCGTCAGCCCCCTGCCCTGTGACCTTGCCGACGCTGTAGCGCTTCCCGAGGACGAGGTTCCCGTTCCTGATCATGAACTCGTAGCGGTCGAGCGCGCGTACAGGCGGGCCGGCGATGCGGTTGCCCTCCGCGTCGTAGGCGCCGCCGTGGCACGGGCACTGGAAGCCCGAGACGCTCGCGACCGAGGTGATCGTCACCGGCCCCGCCGGGGTGGTGACCTTCTTCGCGTCACCGGGGAGCCCCTGTGGCTGCGTCGGGCAGCCCACGTGCGCGCATCGGTTCGAGATGATCGTGAAGCTCGGGATGCCGTTCCGCTGGCCGTTGTTCCGGATGAAGGCCGCGCGCCGGCCGACGACCTGGGGCTCGTCCTTCTTCGAATTGAACTGCGCGACCACGTACTGCTGCTCCGGGAAGTTGTCGAGCGGCCCGAGGTCGACGTCGTCGTCGCCCTGGCCGACGAAAGCGGGGGCGATCATGAAGCCGAGCGCAGGCACGGTGACGAGCCCGCCGATGGCCGCGCCGATGCCGAGCGTCGACAGCTCGAGGAACACGGCACGCGGATAGCGCTCGGGCTCCTCCGCCTCCTCGTCCTCGGCGAGCTCGGAGATCTCCAGGGCGGGAGCCGGCTCGGGCTCGGGCCGCGCCCGAACGTCCTTCGTCGCCTCCCGGATCCAGGCGAAGCCGAAGAGGAGCGCGAGAACGCCGCCGGCGACCGCGAGCCACCAGTTGATGATCAGCCCGACAAGGACGAGGGCGACTCCGGCCGCAAACGCGAACGGGAGGATCGTCGGGGACGGGAGATGCGGCTCGGCGTCGTGCTGCTCGGGCTCCTCGCCCGGCCGCTCTAGCTCGTCTGCCAACCGGCTCCCTTCCTCATCGAATCGCTGTTACGAGCCCAGGCATTCTTCCCGGCCTCGCGCGTATGTGTCAAAGACGTACCGTTTGCCGCAAGAGCCTGGAAATTCCGCCGTTTACGGCCTCCGGCGGCGCGAGACCGTACTCGTTCCAGCGCCGGTCGACGAGGTCACGAACCTCGGCGGTCATCTCGATCCGCTCGGGCCATTCGCGTGCGCCCTCCGTCGTCCACTTGTGAGTGGCGTCGATGCCGAGCTTGCCGCCGTAGCAGTACATCGCCGCAGCGTGGTCGAGCTGGTCGCTCGGCCCTTCGGAGATGACGACGTCGCGGCCCGGGTCGACGTTCGCGCAGGCATGGAAGAAGACCTGCTCGTAGTCGTGCACGTCCACGAACTCGTCGACGACGACGACCGACTTCGAGAGCGAGAGCATCCCGAGGCCCCAGATCGCGTGCATGACCTTCTTGGCGTGCCC
>DATAOL010000174.1:0-5882 GCA_036265755.1 Gaiellaceae bacterium
GATCGCGTTCACGACGGAGAGGACGAGTGCCGCAACCGCGAGCGCCCAGAACTTCCCGTCGTAGGTCACCCCGTCGAAGATCAGGGACGCGACCCAGATGGCGAGCAGGTTGCTCGCCCACGTGAAGGCCAGCCACAGCCAGAGCACGCGTCTAGCCTAACCCTTGGCCTGCGAGCGCTTCCAGGACCAGGCCGAGCGCGCGAGCCGTGGCCTGCCGTCGAGGCATTCGGCCCACGCCTCGGCAGCGCGCGCGATGGCCGGGTCTTCTGCCGCCAGCGTCTCTCCCTCCGCCGAGGAGCCTTCGAAGACGAAGACGACCTCGCGGTCCGTGAGAAAGACCTCGTGCGAGTCGAAGCGCGAGTCCTCGAGCGCGAACGGCGGGCCCTCGGCGAGAAGCTGCTTCGCGCGAGCGAGCGAGCCCTCTTTCAGGCGAGCGACGACTACGAGCCGGCTCATGAGGCAAGAAGCGCGCGGAGCGCGAACGGAAGCACGCCGCCGTGGCGGAGGTAGTCGCGCTCCCGCGGCGTGTCGGCCCGCAGCCGCGCGCGGAACTCGATGCCGTCGGCGCGCACGGTCACCTCGTCGGCCTCGCCGTTCTCGAGCCCCGAGATTGAGAAGGCTTCCCGGCCCGTCAACCCGAGCGACTCAGCGTTCTCGCCCTGCATGTACTGGAGCGGAAGAACCCCCATACCGACGAGATTGGAGCGGTGGATCCGCTCGTAGCTCTCGGCGATCACGGCGCGCACCCCGAGCAGCTTGGGGCCCTTGGCTGCCCAGTCCCGCGACGACCCCGAGCCGTACTCCTTGCCCGCGAGCACGACGAGCGGCACGCCGTCCTCGCGGTAGCGCTCGGCGGCCTCGAAGATGGTCGACTCCTCGCCATCCGGCAGATGCATGGTCCACGTGCCCTCCCTCTCCGGCACGAGCAGATTGCGGAGACGAACGTTCGCGAACGTGCCGCGCACCATCACTTCGTGGTTGCCGCGGCGCGAGCCGTAGGAGTTGAAGTCCTTTCGCTCCACGCCGTGCTCGGTGAGGTACCGGCCCGCAGGGCTGTCAGGCTTGATCGCGCCGGCCGGCGAGATGTGATCCGTCGTAACGCTGTCGCCGAGCATGACGAGGCAGCGGGCGTCCTCGAAGTCGTCCACGCTGCCGGGCTCCTGTGCCATGCCGTCGAAGTACGGCGGGAGGCGGACGTAGGTGGAGTCGGGCGACCACGCGAAGAGCTCGCCCTCGGGCGTGTCGAGAGCGCGCCAGCGCTCGTCGCCCGTGAAGACATCCGCGTACGTCCGCGTGAACATCTCCATCTGGAGCGCTGACGCGATCGTCTCCTGCACGTCTTCGGGGCTCGGCCAGACATCGGAGAGGAAGACGTCGTTTCCTTCTCGATCCTGGCCGAGCGGCTCGCTCGTCAGGTCGATGTCCATGCGACCGGCGAGCGCATAGGCGACGACCAGGGGTGGGGACGCGAGGTAGTTCGCCTTCACCTCGGGGTGGATCCGGGCCTCGAAGTTCCGGTTTCCGGAGAGCACCGAGCAGACGACGAGCTCTCCTTCCTCCACGGCGGCCGAGATCTCATCGGGCAGCGGGCCGGAGTTCCCGATGCACGTCGTGCAGCCGTAGCCGACGACGTCGAAGCCCAACTCGTTGAGGTAGCCGGAGAGGCCGGCGCGGTCGTAGTACTCCGTCACGACCTTGGAGCCCGGCGCGAGGCTCGACTTCACCCATGGGCGGCGGCTGAGGCCGCGCTCGACCGCGTTCCTGGCCAGAAGCCCGGCAGCGACCATGACCGCGGGGTTCGAGGTGTTCGTGCAGCTCGTGATCGCTGCGATGACCACGCTGCCGTGGCCCACCTCGAAGGACTCGCCGTCGATCTCCACTTGCACCGACGAGGGCCCGACCTCGGCGACGGCGACCGGAGCCGCGGAGGGCTCGGGCGCGTGCGCCCGGTCCCCACCCGGGACCTGCTCGGTCGTCGGGTCGCTCGCGGGGAAGGTCTCGGCGACTGCGTTGTCGTGGTTCCCGTACTCGACGCCGAAGGTGGGGAGCGCCGCGAGGAACGTCTCGCGCGCGTCCCTGAGGGGAACGCGGTCCTGCGGCCGGCGGGGCCCTGCGAGGCTCGGCTCGACGGAGCCGAGGTCGAGGTCGACGACTTCCGTGTAGTCGGGCTCCACGCTCTCGTCGTGGAAGAGGCCCTGGTCGCGGCAATACCTCTCGACGAAGCCGACGCGCTCTTCTGTCCGCCCGGTCATGCGGAGGTAGCCGAGAGTCTCTTCGTCAACCGGGAAAAACCCACAGGTCGCGCCGTACTCGGGCGACATGTTGGCGATCGTGGCGCGGTCGGCCAGCGTCAGGCCGGCGAGGCCGGGCCCGAAGAACTCGACGAACTTCCCGACCACGCCGAGCTCGCGGAGCTTCTCGGTGACCGTGAGGACGAGGTCGGTGGCCGTCGACCCTTTCGGAAGCCGCCCCGAGAGACGGAAGCCCACGACCTGGGGGACGAGCATCGACAGGGGCTCGCCGAGCATCGCCGCCTCGGCCTCGATTCCGCCGACGCCCCAGCCGAGAACGCCGAGGCTGTTGACCATGGTCGTGTGCGAATCCGTCCCGACGAGCGTGTCGGGAAAGGCCCAGCCGTCACGCTCCTCCACCACACGCGCGAGGAACTCCAGGTTGACCTGGTGGACGATGCCGGTGTTCGGCGGGACGACGCGCAGGTCGTCGAAGGCCTCCTGGCCCCAGCGCAGGAAGGCGTAGCGCTCGCGGTTGCGCGCGAACTCGAGCTCCGTGTTCTTGAACATGGCGAACTTCGAGCCGAAGACGTCGACCTGCACCGAATGGTCGATGACGAGCTCGGACGGGAGGAGCGGGTTGATCCGCTTCGGGTCGCCGCCGAGGTCACGCATCGCATCGCGCATCGCGGCCAGGTCGACGATGGCCGGGACGCCGGTGAAGTCCTGAAGGAGGACGCGGGCCGGGCGGAACGAGATCTCGCGGCGCGGATCCTCCCCCGGCTGCCAGTCGAGGACGGCGCGCGCCTCCTTCGAGTCACCGTCGCCGTCGGACGAGGCGCGGAGGACGTTCTCGAGCAGGACGCGGAGCGAATACGGAAGCCGGGCGATCTCCTCGGACGAGGCGACCGAGTCGAGTCGTGCGATTCGCGGCTCCGCCATCGCCTCCGATGCTATCGGCGGTTGCCCGCGAGCCGCTGCGCCTCTTCGACGGGGCCGCCGGAGAGCAGCTCTGCGCCCGTGCGCTCCGCGAGCCGGGATGTTCCTCCGGCGCCGCCCAGCGCGACACGGACGTTGCGGACGAGGCGTTCGATCTCCTCCTCGACGGCCGCCAGACGCGCCTCCGACACCGCAGAGACGACGACCCAGTCGGCGTCCATGCGCCTGGCGGCGTCGGCGAGCGTCTCCATCGGCGTATCGGGGCCGAGATAGGCCACTCGCCAGCCCCGGGCGCGAAGGACGATCCCCAGGGCGAGCAGACCGAGGTCGTGTTCCTCCTCCGGCGGGCAGGCGAGAACCGCGAGCGGCCCGCTTCCGGACCCCCACCCGCGCGCGAGACCGAGGAGCCGCCCGCGGATCACGCTGCTCGCGAAGTGCTCCTGGGCCACCGAGGCCTCGCCGCGCTCCCAGCGCTCGCCGAGATCGTGCAGGTACGGGAGCAGGGCGTCGCGCAGAACGGTCTCGAGCGTGAACGCGGCGAGCATCCGGTCGAGGAGCAGCTGCGCGCCCGGCTCGTCGTAGGCGTCCAGGGCAGCGCGGAAGTCCCCGGTGAGCCCGTCGATCGAGCTGCCGGCCGGGGCGGCCTCGTCCTGCTTCGCGAGCCGGGCGGCCTCGGCCGCGGAGAGCCCGCGGGCCAGATGGCTCCGCATCGCCTCGATCCGCTCGACGTCCGTGAGCGGGTAGAGCCGGAACCCTCCACTCGTCCTCTGTGGGTCGAGTAGCCCATAGCGTCGCTCCCAGGCGCGAAGCAGGTCGGGCTTGACGCCAGTGCGGCGGCTCAGTTCGCCGATGCGTAGAAGTCCGTCACTCGCCATGGCACGCATCGTACACAAGTTGGACAGATATTTGACAACCTTGACCAATGTCTGTACCGTCCTTGGACGAAACCTCGACAAGGAAGGAGAGGACATGAAGAAGATCGACGTGCTGGCGGGGGTGCTCGTCATCGTCGGCGCCCTGAACTGGGGCCTCGTGGCCGTCGCTGAGTTCGATCTCGTCGCGACGCTCTTCGGGCTCGACTTCGGCGAGACGAATGCGGCGACCCGGGTGATCTACGGCCTGGTCGGAGCCGCAGCCGTCTACGAGCTCGTCCAGTGGCCCGCGATGCGGCGCCGGTGGAGCCGGACTCCTGCCCCTGCAACCGCCTAGCGAAAGGAGCGACGACGATGCGCAAGCGAATCGCGATGGCCGTCTGCTCGGCGGCCATGCTCGCCCTGCCGACCGTGGCAGGTGCGGCGCCCGGTCAGGACATCAAGGCCGCCTGCGGCCTGAGCTTCGGCCAGCTGATCTCGGCCGCGAAGTCGAGCGGCACGGCCGCCCACTCCAACTACGGTGGAGGCGCGAGCGCCTTCAGCGACCCGACGATCCTCGCAGCCCACGGCTGCAACGGATAGCCGTCGAGCGGATTGAGGGCTCGGTTCACGGGGACCGGGCCCTCAGTTCGTAGCCCGGCGACGTCCTCGTCAGAAGGGCCCATGTGGCTCGTAGCTCCCGGGGCGTACGCCGACAGCGATCATCGTCATCCCCTCGGGCCCCGCAACGGGACAGCGCGTCGTCCCGGGATCGAAGCGCATGAATGACCCGGCGCGCACGGGGATCTTCTCCCCGTCGACCTCGTACACGCCCGAGCCGGAGATGACGACGTTGACCTCCTCCTGGCCCGTGTCGACCTCGTCGTGCTCACGACCTCGGACGTTCGGGCCGAGCTCGAACCAGTTGATGCCGAAGGCCTGCACACCGAGCTTGCGGCGCACGAAGCGCACCGCCCCGCCGGGCCCCTCGCCCTCGATCTCCTCGACGTTCACGACGCTGTAGCCCACCAGTCTCCTTTCGTCGCCGAGACTCTAAGGCGCGCTTTGCCCGCGGGTGCGGGCGGGTTATGGTCGGTGGCTGGATGAGAGCCGCGCGCCTCGGCCTTCTGCTCGGGCTCCTCGCCGTCGTGGGCTACCTCCTCGGTGGCTGCGGCACCGGAAACGGACTGCCGGGCTTCTCGGGCGAGGTGCCGAGCGGAGCGCTCTCGGTGCCGACAATCCCGGATGTGACGCTCCCCGACCTCACCATCCCTGAGGTGACGGTTCCGGAGGTGACGGTCCCGGCCCTTCCGACGCGGCCGGAAGCGACGGAGCCCGTGGGAACGACGACCCGGCCAGCACCGCCCACGACCACCCGGGCGGAGACGACGGAGGTCTCCACGACCACGGTCGCTGAGACCGTCACCCTCGCCTCGCCGCCTGTGACCGAGGCGTCGACGGTCACGGAGACGAATGCCTCTCAAACGGACGCCACGGACGAGGCGTCGTCGGAACCCGACGCGCCCTGGGGGTGGATCCTCCTTGCGCTCGGCCTGCTTGCGGCCGCGGTGGCAGTCGCGATCGTCGCGTGGCGCCGGCGCCGCGCCTAGTTTCGCCCTTCGACGAACAGGCAAGGGAGTTCATGAGTCCTCTGGACGCCGAAGAGTCGAGTCGGCGCCGAGCAATCGAGTGAAAGGACAGCAAGCATGGCCCAAGTCCGTGATGTCATGACCCCGAATCCCGAGAGCTGCGCCTCGGATGCATCAGTCGCCGATGCCGCCAAGACCATGGCGAAGGCGGACGTCGGCCCCATCCCGGTTCTCGAAGGCGAGCGCCTCGTGGGCATCCTCACCGACCGCGA
>DATAOL010000175.1:0-13936 GCA_036265755.1 Gaiellaceae bacterium
TGTCCGAAACGGCGCGTGTGCCGTCCGGATACACCTTTGCCACCCGATCGAACGTGACTCCCGCTACTGGAGGCCCCCTTTCCCCGCTTGAGCGGCGCGAGCTTACCAACTCTCGCGACAATTCAGGGGAAACCCGGCACGTCGGCCTCGCAGCTCACCGGCGAGGCGTGCCACTAGACTCAGGCGCCGTGGAGACGCGCACTATCGCCATCCTCGAGGGCGACGAGACCGGCCAGGAGCTCCTCGAAGAGGCGCTCCGCGTGCTCGCCGCGGACGTTGTCGGCTTGGAGCTCGAACTCCCGCGCTTCGACCTCTCGCTCGAGTCCCGCCGCGCAACGAAGAACCAGGTCGTGCACGAAGCGGCGGCCGCTGTTCGCGAGCACGGGCTGGGGCTCAAGGCGGCCACGGTGACGCCCGAGGGCCGCGACGACGTCGGGAGCCCGAACCGCATCCTGCGGGAGGAGATCGGCGGGCACGTCATCGTCCGCACCGGGCGGCGGATCCCCGGCGTCGTGCCGATCGGCGGCGCCTTCTACCCGATCTCCGTGGTGCGCATGGCCGTCGGCGACGCCTACGGCGCGAAGGAGTGGCGCGAGGGCCAGGGCGACGAGGAGGTCGCCTTCCGCACGGAGCGGATCGAGCGGCGCATCTGCCATGCCGTGGCGGAGTTCTCGTTCCGCCACGCCGAGCGCACCAGGGCGAAGGTCTTCGGCGGCCCCAAGTACACGGTCAGCCCGGTCTACGAGGGCATGCTCAAGGAAGAGATGGACGCCGCGGCCACGCGCCACCCGGATGTGACCTACGAGCCACAGCTGATCGACGCGACCTTCGCGCTTCTCATCTCCTCCGCGGGCGAGGCGCTCGTCATCCCGGCGCTGAACCGGGACGGCGACATCCTCTCCGACCTCGTCCTTCCGCTCTTCGGCTCGATCGCCGGCTCGGAGTCCCTGCTCGTCGCCTTCAACGACGACTACACGCCGCGAGCGCTCATGGCCGAGGCGGCGCACGGGACGGCGCCCGCCCTTCAGGGCAAGAACGTCGCCAATCCGATGGCGATGATCCTCGCCTCGGCCGCGCTCCTCTCGCACATCGACGACGACGAGGCGCGTGCGGCCGGCAGGGCGATCCGTGAGGCCGCGCTCGAGGCGGTCTCGGCGGGCACGCGCACGGCCGATCTCGGCGGCCACGCCTCGACGACGGAGTTCACGGACGACGTCATCGCGCGGCTCCGCTCAAAGCTCGAAGTCTGGTCGGCTCTGGGCAACGTTTGAGGCGTCTCGGCGCCTATCTCCGCAGCCTCGATCCGAGGTTGCCTCGCCCCGTCTGGATCCTGAACTCCGGTGGGCTCCTGAACGCTTTCGGGACGGGCATCGCCTACCCGTTCATCGTCATCTACTTGCACAACGTGCTCGGCTTCTCGCTCGGCATCTCCGGCCTCATCGTGGCCGCCTCCGGCGCCGCGGGGATCCTCACCGGGCCGGCCATAGGCGTCGTCGTGGACAAGGTGGGCGGGCGGATCACGCTCGCCGGCGCGCTCATGCTGCAGGCGATCGGCTGGGGAGCTTTCCCTTTCGTCCGCGAGCCGTGGCAAGGCGTGCTCGCCGCCATCGTGGCTGGAATCGGCAACGCGGGGTTCTGGCCGAGCCAGTCGACGCTGCTCGCGGGGCTCTCGCCGCAGGCGCGCCGCCACGGGGCGTTCGCCCTCCAGCGTGTGACCAGGAATCTCGGCATCGGCCTGGGCGGCCTCGCAGGCGGGCTCATTGCGACAACGACCGACGCGTCGAGCTTCACGGTGCTCTTCGTGGTCGACGCGTTCACGTTCCTCCTCTTCGTCGGCATGCTCGCGTTCGTCCCGGATCCCGACCTCGGCGACGTGGGGCACGACGCCCGGCGCGGCGGCTACCGCAACGTCTTTCGCGATCGGCTCTTTCTCGGCATCGTCGGCCTGAACGTCGTCTTCGTGGCAGCGGGCTACGCCCAGATCGAGATGCTGCCGGTCTTCGCCAAGAACGAAGCGAACGTGACCGAGCGCGGGATCGGGCTCATGTTCTTCCTCAACACCCTCGTCGTGGCCGTCGCGCAGCTCCCGGTGGCGAAGTTGCTGGAGGGACGCAGCCGCATGCGGTCGCTCGCGGTCATGTGCGTCCTCTGGGCAACGGCGTGGATGATCGTCTTCGTCGGCGGAGTATCGCTCGAGGAGGCCGCGGCAGTCGCGATCTTCTCCTTCGCAGTGCTCCTCTTCGGACTGGGCGAATGCTTCCAGGGGCCGGTGCAGGGCGCGCTCGTGGCCGACCTCGCGCCCCCGCGGCTCCGCGGGCGCTACATGGCCATCTCGACGAACTCCTGGGATGTGGGCTTCCTGCTCGGCCCGGCAATCGGCGGCTTCGTCCTCGCCGCCAAGCCGCTCGCCCTCTGGCCCCTCGCCGCGTTCGGCTGTCTCGCCGCGGGGGTAGGAGCGCTGGCCCTCGAACGGCGACTCCCGCCGGAGTTGAGGCTCACGCCCGCATGAGTTGGCGCGCGGTGCACGGAAGAGACGTGCGCCTCGCCGCTCGCGACTTCGGCGGCGAAGGGACTGGCGCACTCCTCCTGCACGGTCTCGCCGGCACCGCCGCGGAGTGGGCGGACACCGCCGCATGGCTGTCCCGGAGCCATCGCGTCGTCGCGCTCGACCAGCGTGGGCACGGCCGCAGCGAGAGCCGGCCGACGGACGTGACGCCCCAGACCTTCGCCGGGGACGCGCTCGGCACCATCGAGGAGTTCGGCCTCGCACCAAGCCTCCTGGTCGGCCAGTCGCTCGGTGGGCTCGTCGCCTTCCTGGCAGCGTCGGAACGGCCGGAGCTCGTCCGCGCGCTCGTCGTCGTCGAGGCGACGCCGGCCGAGGAGGATCCCACGCTGCCTGCGCAGATCGGCGCCTACTTCTCGTCGTGGCCCGTTCCGTTCGCCTCGCACGAGGCGGCCGTCGAGTTCTTCGGCGGCGACAGCCTCAGAGCGCGCGCGTGGGCGGGGAACCTCGTCGAGGAAGCCGACGGCCTGCGTCCGGCCTTCGACGTCGACGTGCTCATCGCGACGATGTCGGCGGCCGTGGCCCGAGACTACTGGGACGAGTGGCGGGCACTCCGCGTCCCGACGCTTCTCGTCCGCGGGGAGCTGGGCGAAGTCGGCCGCGCCGCCGCCGAGCAGATGTCGGCCGCGAACCCGTGCGTAGAGACTGTCGCCGTGCCGGGCGCCGGGCACGACGTCCATCTCGACGCGCCCGAAGCCTGGCGGGCGGCCGTGGAGAGCTTTCTCTCCCGGCTCAGCTGAGGGCTCGTTCGAGTGCGGCGCGGCCGTCTTCCAGAACGGGCTCGCCGTGGGAGACGAGGACCAGCTCGATCGGGACCTCGAGGAGGGGGCGCAGCGCCTCCCGCAACTCGTCGTGCGTGAGGCCGGGCTCGAGGTAGCGGAGCCAGCCGGGCGGGCAAAGGCGCAGGCCGCCCTCGTCGTCGCCGAGGAGCCGGTCGCCCGGGATGAGCGCGCGCCGCCCGGGGAGCCAGACCATTGTCTCGCCCGCGCGCGGGATCCGGATCGTCTCGACGCCCGCTGGGAGGTCTGCCGCGCGCCGTAGGGCCGTCGCGCCGAGTCGTCGTACGGCCTCGTCCCGGCTCCGGCGGTGCCAGCGGAGCGTCGTAAACACGACGACCGGCTTCCCATGCCGCCGCCGCAGCTCGGCGAGCGGCCCCCAGAGGTCGTCCGGGACGAGCGGGTCGATCAAGAGGAGCGCCTCCGGCGCGGCGTAGGCCACTGAGCCCACGAGCTCGGGCCAGTCCGCTGGGCTGTCGGGCGATGCGCCGGGTGCCCACTCGGGATGCGGCGCCTCCCAGCGCCAGAGCCCGGGGCGAAGCTCTGCGAGCGCGCCTATCGCTGGTCGAGCGGCGGGTTCTGGACGTCGTGCTCCGTGGCGTAGTCGTCCACGAGCTTGTTGATGACGTCAGCTCCTTCGCCGTAGGCGTAGTTGATCTTGACGAACGGCTCCCATTTCTCGGGCAGCGCGTCCTCGGGAAAGATCGCCTCGACCGGGCATTCCGGCTCGCAGGCGCCGCAGTCGATGCACTCTTCGGGATCGATGACGAGTATCCGGTTGAACTCATGGATGCAGTCGACGGGACAAACATCCACGCAGGAGAGATCTTTGATGTCGATACAGGGCTCGGCGATGATGTAGGTCATCGGCGGGCAGTCTAGAGGCCGAGCCCGGAGGATTTCCTAGCCAACCAACTCGTCGACGAGCTGGGGCGCGCGTTCGGCGAGCGCCGAGCGCGCGACGACCTGGTCGAGGCCGGCCTCGTGGGCGGCGCGGAGCCCGGCCGTGTCCGTGTGGTTCGTGAAACCGAGAATCGGGATGTCCGGCCAGGAGTCCGCCACCTCGTACGGATCGATTCGTGCGAGGTCGCAGATCACGAGGTCCGGAGGGTCGACGTGATCCGTCGTGATGAGCTTGTGGGCGTCGCCCAGCAGCACATCCAGCTTTCCTCGAAAGAAGAGATCGACCCCCGCCAGCAGGATCGTCGCCACGGGCAGGAGCGTAGCACCGCTACGCAGCGGAAAACAGGGGCTTTGCTAGGTTTTTCGCGCATGCCGGTGACCGCCTGCTTCGCCCGCAAGGTGGCTCTCTGGTTCGAGCGGGAGGGCCTCGAGCAGGTCCCCGACCCGGTGCGGCTCCGGCAGATGAACATGGCGATCGCCCTCGCCGCCTCCCGCTGGAACGAGTTTGCCCCCGGGCCCGATGCCGCTTCGCGCATGCGCGCGTGGCTCGACGAGGTCGAGCGGCGCGCACTCGTGCGCAAAGCAGAGGCGAGGGCGGAGGCGATCAGGCTCGCGCGGTCGTGGTTCGACGAGTGCGTCGACTGAGAGGCTCAGACCTCGACGCCGAACTTCTCGAAGAGGCGGTTGAAGCCGATTCGAATCCACCAGAAGCGGTCGAAGAAGAGGAGCAGCCCGAGCGCCACGAGCAGGCTCCCGCTCACCACCCTGAGGATGTTGTAGCGGTCGCGGAGCCAGCGAGAGGCGCCCATGGCGCGGTCGAAGCCGATTCCGACGAGAAGGAAGGGGACGGCGAGCCCGAGCGAGTAGACGAAGAGCAGGAGCGATCCCTGAGCGGCCGTGGAGGCGTCACTCGCGAGCGCGAGGATGGAGGCGAGCACGGGACCGATGCACGGGGCGGCGCAGACCCCGAACGCACCGCCGAGCAGCGCCCGAGAGCCGCGGCGGCGCGCTCCTTCCACGAGCTCCGGAGCGGCCATGCGGTCGAGCCACGGAAACGGCAAGAGCCCCATGAACGCGAACCCGAAGACCACGATCACGAGGCCGGCGATCATCGAGAGGAGGCGCTCGTTGTGGAAGAGCCCTCCCGCAGCGCCGGCGAGCGCGCCGAGGGCGACGAACACCAGCGTGAAGCCGGCGATGAATGGGATGCTTGCGGTCACGACTCTCCTCCCTCCCACGCCGACCTGCACGCCCGAGACCGCCGAGAGGTAGCCCGGGACGAGCGGGAGCACGCACGGCGTCACGAAGGAAAGGAGCCCGGCGGCGAACGCGAGGGGGATCTTGGCCTCCATCAGGCGCTCCGCACTACGCGTCGAAGCGGGCGAGCTCTTCGTCGACGCGGCGCTCGAGCTCGGGGTCCAGCCGCAAGTGGCCGTTTGCCGAGGGGTCGGCGGCCGCTTCGGCCTTCCGCGTCCGACTCCAGCGGTACGCCAGCACGCCCACGATCCCGGCTGCGAGCGCGATCCCCGCGAGCGGAAGCATCCACGCCAGCAGGTTGAACCCGCTCTTCGGCGGTGCGGCGAGGACACTCTCGCCGAACTGGCCGACGAGCTTGGCCTTGATCTCGCTCTTCGTGTCGCCGGCCGCTATTCGCGCCCGGATGAAGACGCGCATGCGGTCCGCGATCGGCGAGCTCGAGGCCGCGAGGCTTTCATGGCAGGTCGGGCAGATGAGCTCCCGCTCGAGCTCGGGGAGAGTGGGATGCTGCTCGCTGGCGGCCGCCTGGGCGGCCAGCGCCAGCCCGGCGACGAGCGCGGCGACGAGCCGGCGAGTCACGCCGACTCGCCGAGAGCGCGGCGGATGTTCTCCTCCAGCGTCTCCTTCGTGAGCGGCCCGCTCACGTGCTGGCCGACCAGTCGTCCGCGCACGTCGATGAACCAGGTCTCCGGAAACCCGGTGACGCCATAATGCCCGAGCGTCGAGCCGTGCTTGTCGCGAACGATCGGGTACGTGATGCCTGAGCGGTCGACGAAGCGCTGCGCGTCGACGTCGAAGTCCTGCGCGTCCACCCCGAGGACGACGACGCCCTTGTTCCGGTAGCGGTTCCAAGCGGACTCGAGCAGCGGAGCCTCGTCCTTGCACGGACCGCACCACGACGCCCAGAAGTTCAGGACGACCGTCTTGCCGCGGAGGGAGGCGAGGGCGAGCTCCCCGTCGCTGCCGAGCTTCGGCAGCGTGAAGAGGGGCGCGGGCGGAGCCTTCCCCGCATTGACGTCCTTGCCCAGCGCAGCGCTCTTGTCGGTGCGCAGGACCTGCCAACCGAGGAGGGCGAGGAGAAGTGCGACCACCAGAACGGCGGCCACTTGCAGGACAATCTTGAGACGGCCCATCGCCGTCTTCGAGTGTACTCAGGAGGCGACGATGAAGACCGTGGTGCCGACCACCACGTGCTCGAAGAGCCACTCGGCGTCCGGGATCCGCATCCGGATGCACCCGTGGGAGGCCGAATAGCCGATCGACGCCGCATCGGGAGTCCCGTGGATCCCGACACCCGATGCCGAAAGGCCCATCCAGCGGGTGCCGAGCGGATTGCCCGGGCCGGGCGGGATCGGGCTGGCCCCTGCCGCCCAGGCGGTATTGGGCGGGTACCACCATGGGTTGCGCTGCTTCGTCACGATCGTCCACTTCCCGAGCGGGGTCGGGTAGATCGGCTGGCCGACTGCGACGCCGAAGCTCGCACGGAACCTCATGCGCGGGCCCGAGTAGAGATACAGCCGGTGGGAGCCGCGCCGGATGACGATCGCCGGCGGGAAGTTGGCCTTCGTGATCCGCGGCTCGAGGAACCGGAACTGCACGCGCACCGGGCCCCGGCCGAGCAGCTTGATCTCGTGGCGCACGAGCATGCGCGTCTGCCACTGGATGACGTCGGTGCCCCGACGGGCCTGTGTGAGACGCGGGTGGAGATCCTTCAGCACGACCCGCGTGTCGATCGGCGCCTTGGACAGCCTCGCCTCGAGACCGGCAACGTAGTGACGCAATCGCGCGATGTCGACCGTCGTGTGCAGGGGGACTTCCGTGTCCGCGGGCGCGGCGAGCGCCGCGTCGAGGGCCGCCCCGACGAGGGCCTTGGAGCCGACCTTCCAGGTGGGCGCCGTCCATCGGCGGTGCCGGAAGCGGAAGACGAACGGGCGCTGCGCATACTCCTGCAGGACGGCCTTCGCCTGCGTCCTGGTCAGCCCGCCGACCGCCAGCCCGTGGACGGATACGCCGTCACGGATCACGGGCGGGGACGCCGCGGCCGCGGGAGCGGCGACGATGAGAGCGCCGACAAAAAGAGCTGCTGCGAGGACGCCGCGCACTATCGGCCGAATCCTAATCATCGAAGAGGCTGGGATCATCCGCGATCGCACCGTCCGCTCCTGCGGCGATGACCCGACGAAGGTCCTCCTCGCTTTCGACCGTCCAGGCGAAGACCGCTGCTCCGGCTCGGTGGCAGCGGTGGACGACCAGAGGGGTGACGAGCGCTTGGTGAAGCATCGCGGCATCCGCCCGCGCCCGGGAGACCATCCGCCCCACGCGGAGCGGGAGGGGGATACGAAGGAGGGCGAGCCCCGGGTCGACGAAGGGCTCAAGTGCGCGCTTCTCGCTCAGGCGGAAGCGGTCGTTGGGATAGCTGAACCCGACGGCGATGCCGGTCTCGAGCCGCCTAGCTGCTCGGAGCACCTCCCCGTGGAACGATGTCAGAAGCGTCCGCTCGAGCAGTCCGTGTGCCCGCAGCGCCGCCAGGAGGGCTTCTTCGAAACCGGGCGACTTCACGTCGAGGTCGAGCCAGACCTCCGGCCCGGCCAGCTCCGAGAACAGGGCGAGCGCGTCGGAGAGCCCCAGGCTCTCGGGCAAGAGCTGCTCCGCCGAATGGGCGAGGCGCAACCGCTCTCCGTCCGCGACGACATCGAGCTCGACCATGTCCACAGAAGAGGCGAGTGCCGCCTGGAGCGCCGCCGCCGAGTTCTCCGCCGCGAGTGCGGACGCTCCGCGGTGGGCCACCCGCCAGTAGCCGCGCGCTGGCTTCGGAAGGCTCAACCGGCGGGAGCGGTCGGCAGCTCGTCCGTCTCCAGCTCCCCGCCGTCAGCGACGTAACCGAGGATCATCTTGTCCGTCAGCCACTCGACCGGCGCCCTGTCGTCCGTGAGCGGATCGCCGGTCTGGGTCATCGGGCTCAAGCGCTCGCGGAATACGGGGACGAGAGGCGCGGCGGCCGGGGCGATCCCGGCGATCCGCCGGTCGAGCTCGGCCTTCGTCACCCGTCGGCTGAACGCGAGCACGAGCTGGTTGAAGTGCAGCGCGCGCCAGCGCCAGACCGACGGGAACGACGTGAGCATGGTCGTCCCGAGCGCGTCGGGCAGCCGTTCGTCCCCCGGAACCGCCGCCACGTTCGCGGCAAGGATGCCGCCTGAAGTCAGGTGATCCCGCACGAGGCGGAAGAACTCTTCCGTGGCCAGGTAGAACGGAATGTAGGGCTGGTGGTAGGCATCGACGGCGATGATGTCGTACCGCTTGTCGGTACTCGCGAGGTAGGGGCGCCCGTCCGCCGTGACGACGTGCAGGCGCGGGTTGTCGTTCAGCCCGAAGTACCGGCGCCCCACCTCCGTCACCTTCGGGTCGATCTCGACACCGTCGATGCGGACCTCCGGATAGAGCTTTCCGAAGGCGCGCGCGGTCGTCCCGCCCGCATTGCCGATGACGAGCATCGTCTTCGGCGGGCGCGCGAGCAGCGGCGGCACGGTGAGGAACATGTCCCACTCGCCCCCGGTGAGGACGGTGTCGGGCCGCCATACGGAGTGGTCGACGACGCCTTCGTTCAGCCGCAGGACGCGCTCGCCGTCCGGCTCCTGCAAGACCTGGATGTACTGGTAGGCGGACTCGGTCTCGTAAACGAGGCCCGAGGTGGCCTTGATCGTCTCGGCGGGGACGAACAGAAGCGCAGCCATGCCCACGGTGAGGATCTGCCACCGGCTCCCGAGCAGGAGCGCGGCGGAGAGGACGAGCAGGGCTGCCGCCGCGAGCATCGTCCGCTGAGTGCCGATGAGTGGGATCGCGATGAGCGCGGAGGCGAACGTCCCGAGAATGCTGCCGACTGTGGAGAGCGCGTAGAGGCGTCCCGCGACTGCGCCGGCCTCGCTCACGTCCACGAGCGCCAACCGTATGGCGAAGGGAGAGACCATCCCGAGCAGGGTGACCGGGACGGCGAACAGGAGGAGCGCGGCAAAGAACGAGCCGACAATGGCGCCGACGCTGATCGTGTCCAGCCCCTGGACGGTCACGTCGAGGACGGGCCGGGCGATGAACGGCAGCGCCGCGATCACGAGCGCGGCTACGAGCACGATCCAGCCCAGCAAGCGCGGCTCTGGCTTTCGGTCGGCGACCTTCCCGCCCAGCCAGTAGCCGAGCGAGAGGTACACGAGGATCAGCCCGATGATGTTCGCCCAGACGACCGTCGAGCTGCCGAAGTACGGCGCGAGGAGCCGTGAGGCGGAGATCTCGGTCGCGAGCGTCCCGGCTCCAGCCGTGAAAACGACCACGCCGAGCCGTCTTCGGCTCACCGAGGAGATTGGCACGGCGATGCTCGTCAGGGGACGAGCCTGAGACACACCACGGCGCAGTCGTCGCTCAGCTCGCCGCCCGCGAAGCCCTTGCAGTCTGCGAGCACGGTCTCTGCAAGCGCCTGCGGATCGAGCCCGGCGCGGCTGCGAAGGAGAGCGTCCAACCGCTCCTCGCCGTACAGCTCCCCTGCGCGTCGCGCCTCGATGACGCCGTCCGTGTAGAGGACGACGGTCGTGCCCGGGGAAAGCGTCGTCTCCGCCACGTCGTACTCCTGGTCGGAGTCGATCCCGAGAGCGAGGCCGTGGCCTCCGAGCTCCCCCACCTCCCCCTCCGCAGTGACGACGCGAGCCGCCGGATGCCCGGCGCTCGCCGATGAGACCGTTCCCTTATCTGCGTCGACCAACACGTAGAGCATCGTGATGAACTTGCCGGTCTCGATCTCTTCGACGACCACCTCGTTCGCGCTGGCGAGGAACTCGGCCGGTTCCGGATGCATGCGCGCGAGCGCGCGGAAGCTGAACTTGGCCATCGCCATGTCGGCCGCGGCCTGGATGCCCTTCCCCGTCACGTCTCCGAGAACGACCGCGAGGCGCCCGTCCTCGAGTGTGAGGAAGTCGTACACGTCGCCGCCGACGTCCACGCGCGCGGAGGACTCGTAGACGTGGCCCACCTCGATCCCGGCGACAGCGGGGAGCGCGCTCGGCAGCAGCGACTGCTGCATCGTCTCCGAGAAGTCCTTCTGCTGCTGGTAGAGACGGGCGTTGTCGATGGCGAGCGCCGCCTGGGCAGCGACTGTCATTGCCACGTCGACGGTCTCGCGCTCGAGCGGGCGGGCCGGATCCAGCGAGAGCAGGGTGAGCGTGCCGAGAAATTCGCCCGGCGTGGCGAGCGGCATGACGGCCGCCGTGCCGCCCTGCGTCAGAAACGGCTCGAGAACACGGTGCGCATCCCGCGAGTCCACGGTGCCCGGCTTCAGGAGAACGGGCTGGCCAGAACGGACGAGCCGGCGCGCAAGCGGCGCATCCATCGGTTGCGGCACGGTGAGAAGGCGGCCGGCGGTTTCCCGGAGCGACGGGTCTCCGACGTAGACCGACTTCGCCTCGAGCTCCTCGCCGCGCGCCCCAGGCATACGGATCACCGCGGCATCGAGCTCGAAGAGCTGGACAACCGTCTTCGTGACCGCGTCGAGGGTCGCGTCGAGCGAAAGGCTTTCCGAGAAGGAGGCCGAGATCTCGTAGAGGCCTCGCAGCTGACGCGCTGAGCGCCGCTCGGAGTCGAGCGCTGATTCCAGCACCTCGCCGAGCTCCTTGGCGCGCTCATGCAGGCGGGCGTTCTCGACGGCCACGGCCAGCTGGCTCGACAGCGCGAGGAGCAAGCTCTCCTCGCCCTCCCGATAGGGCCGCGCGCGCGTCTTGTAGACGGCGAGCGCGCCGATCACCTCGTCGTGGACGATCAGTGGAACGACGAGCGCCCGGCGAACTCCGTTCGTCTCCCAGCCTTCCTCGAGCCCGTGAAGGCGCGGGTCGCGCCGCATGTCCTCGATGAAGAGATAGCCACGGCCGCGAAACGGGCCGAGCGCGAGCTCGAGGAGCCGCTCCGCCAGGTCGGTATGCGGGCCTTCCAGGCCTCGGGAGGCAGCAGCGTTGAGTCGGTTCCCCTCTCGCAGGTAGATGGCGACGTGGCCGCTCGCGGTGAGCTCGGCAATGCGCTCCACCGCGGTGTCGAGCGTGTGCGCCAGCGAGAGCTGCGCGATTGCCTGGCTGACGACGCCGATGATCGTCTGGGAGCGGCGAAGCGCGCTTGTGATCAGGCCGACACGACGACTCCGGCGGAGCGCGAGAGCTGCGCGCGCGGCGAAAGGCAAAAGCAGCGCGAGCCCGGCCTCGTCCGGCTCACGGTCGAAGTAGAGCTGCAGCGCCGCAACCGGAGGCTCCCCGAGCGGGACCGTCGCCACGACGCCGCCGCTCTCGCCCTCCGGCCGCGTGACGAGCGGGCGTTGCCGGTCAGCGAGCGCCGCCCTGACGTCCTCCTCTCCCTGGGCATGGTCGGGCGGGTCTCCGTTGAACCCGTGCCGGGCGAGAAACGACGGCTCGAGATCGGCCTCGACTCGCCAGACCGCGGCGCCGCGAGCCCTCGTCGCGAGCGTAGCGAAGCGGACGACCTGCTCGGCCGTCTCAGCTTCGTCCGCCCCGGCGACGAGAGCCTCGCCCAGGAGCTCGAGCGGGAAGGCGCGCCCGTTCCCGCGCTCGGTGTGGACAGCTTCCCGCAGGCGTACGGCCACGCCCACGTGCGCCGCGGCCAGGCGCCCGAGCATTCGCTCGCGCTCGGCGAAGGGCTCCGGGGTGGTGCGGTAGAGCTCGAGGGTGGCGACGATTCGGTCGCCGACGCGAATCGGGTGGATGCCGACGTTCTGGGCCCTGGCGCGGGCGGCCGCCGTGCGGACGGCCGGAGGGAGCGCGTCGTCGGTGCTCGCCGTCGCGGACTCGGACTCCTCGGCGTCCAGTCCGTTCAGAGGGAGGCGCGAGCCCTCGAGCTCGGCGGCGAGAGCGGCCGAGTCGGCGAGCACCGCGCGCGCGACCAGGCAGTCACCGTCCGGCGCGAGCGTACGGATGACGACGAGCTCGCTGCGCGTCGCGTCGGCAGCTGCCTCCGCGAGCCGCTCGAGAGCCTCCCCGATGGAGCCGTCTTCGAGCAGGCTGCGGGCCGCCCGGCTGAGGTTCTCGAGCAGGGCTTCCTCACGCTCGTATGCGACCCCCCGCACGAACGCATTATGCGCTTTCGCGCCGCCAGAGCGGTGCGGGGGCCTCCAAGACCGTTAACATCGTCCGACTATCGGGTCCCCAGCCCCGCATAGGCATCCTGCAGACGATCCGCCCATCGACCCGGTCGCGGTCGAGCGCGGCCTCGCGCTCGCACGCGCGAAGCGACGCGCGCGGATCGAGCACAAGCGGGAGACCTATCGGGCCAGGGTGCGCTTTCTCTTCCTGCTGCTCGGCCTCGTCTTGCTGACGCTGTTCATCGCGGTCTCGGCCTGGCAGAAGATCCAGGACGTCTTCGGGCTCTGATGGAACCCCGTCCGCAGCGCATGGGGTTCTCGCCCGGCGACTTCCGCAGCCCCGGGGAAGGGCTGGCCTGGCTCGGCGGGCTCGTGCTCGCGCTGAGCACGTTCATGAGCTGGTACTCCTTCGACGCGGAGGTGAGCTTCACCGTCTCGATCACGGGCTGGCACACCGGAACGCTCGGCAAGCTCGTCTTCTTCATCGGGCTCGCGGTGCTCGGATTCCTCGCGCTACGGGCGAGCGGGGTCGAGCTGCCACCGGGCGTGCCCGGAGGGATGGTGATCGCGGGGCTCGGGTTCCTCGCGACGATCTTCGTCCTCATCCGCGTCATCTCCATCCCGGACGACTTCTCGCCGGCCGGGCGCAGCATCGGGATCTGGATCAGCCTGCTGGCGGCTCTGCTCGTGATTGCCGCGGGCCTGCTCCGCTCCGCCGAGGAAGTCTGAGCAGGACGACCCAGCCCAAGCCTACCGCCGTACCGAGCGCCGCGCCGGCGAGCACGTCCCCCGGGTAGTGCACGCCCACGTAAACCCGTGAATACGCGATCGCGAACGCAAGCAGAAAGAACGCCGGCCAACCCCTGCGCCAGAGGTACGTCAGGGCGACCGCGCCGGCGAACGCCGTCGCAGCGTGGCCGGAGGGCATCGACCAGCCAGCGGCTCGCAGCAGCGGATCCGCCTGCGCGATGCCCGTGCTCGGGCGCGGCCGCTCGAACGTCTGCTTGAGAGCGAGCGCGACGAGATCCGCGGTCCAGACGCTGGCCGACGTCAAGAGAACTGGATAGGCGGGGCTCCGGCGCATGGCGAGCGACATCGCCAGCGCCAGCACGATCCAGACGGTACCGAAGTAGCCGATCGCCGACAGGCCGACGAAGAACGGATCGAGCCAGCCGGCCCTGTGCTCGACGACCCAGACGAAGACGTCGTGGTCTATCGGCGACGCAGAAGCTGCTTCGTCGAATCGATCAGCTGCTGCGGGTCGAAGGGCTTGCCGATGAAGGCCTGGGCGCCCTCGCGGGCGGCGCGGCTCGCCGA
>DATAOL010000176.1:0-3015 GCA_036265755.1 Gaiellaceae bacterium
CGGTCCTGAACCGGTAGGTGCCGCCCGCGCGGACGTCCATCTCCTCGACGACGGTGCCGTCGCCCCACCATTCGGGGATCAGCTGAGGGTCCGTCCAGACGGAGAAGACGTGCGGACGCGGCGCGTCGAAGACTCGCTCGACACGGATCTCGAGCTCGTTCGGGGTGGTGACGGTGGTCTCGCTCATCTCAGCTGACTGCCTGCTTCACGAGCGCAGCAAGCTTCTTCTCGTCGGCCTTGGTCAGCTTCGTGACGGCGAACGCGATCGGCCACATGGAGCCGTCGTCGAGGTTTGCGCTGTCGTTGAAGCCGAACATCGCGTACCGCTCCTTGAACTTGCTCGCGTTCCGGAAGAAGCAGACGACCTTGCCTTCCTTGTTGGCGTACGCGGGCATCCCATACCAGGTCTTGGGCGTGAGCTCCGGTGCGTTGTCCTTGACGAGCGCATGTAGCCGCTCGCCGAGCACGCGATCCTCCGGCCTCATCGCGTCGAGCGCCTCGCGAACGGCGGTCTCGCCGTCCTCGGCCGTTTTCAACTCCTTGGCGCGGGCCCTCATTGCGGCCTTCTCCTCGGCCGAGAAACCTTCCTTGTTCTTGGTAGGGCTCATGACCCTCCTTTCGTTCGTTCGACGACCTGCGCGAAGCGGTCGAGCCGCTGCAGCCACGTGCTGATGCCCTCGAAGGCGTAGGGCACGAGCATGCACCTCCGAACACGGCCGACCTTCTCCGTCGTGACGAGCTCCGCCTCCTCGAGCAGCCGGATGTGCTTCTTCATTCCGGTCAGCGACATGCCGAAGGGCTCGGCCAGCTCGCTGATCGTCGCGCTGCCCACGCCGAGCCGTTCGAGGACGGCACGGCGGGTCGGATCCGACAGTGCCGCGAAGGTGCGGTCGACGGTCGTTGGATAGTGAACCATTAAGTTCAGTATTACAGATTCAGACGGGAGGCGCAACACGCCCCCGGAGGTGCCGGCTCGCGAAGGCCTAGCTCAATCCGGGTGGGACTTGCCCTCGCCGAGCAACTGGGCGTGGGCATCGGGATTCATTGCCCGCCACGTCTTGACGTAGATGGAGATCTCCCGGAGGGCCTGGGCGTCCGAGGGAGCTCGGGGCATAGAGACGTCCAGAGTCGTGGCGTCTTCGGACCGAACGGCACACTCAGCCGCTTCCAGGTACGCCTTCAGGCTTGCCGCATGGGTCTTATCGGAGACTCGAATTCGCACAGCCGCAGATACTTCGGTTATCGCCACATGGCTCAGATGCCCCAAGTCCCAAACGAGGTAACAGGGAACCTAAACCGGCCCTGGGTCGTGGGCGGGCTAGCTCGGTGGGCGCTCCTCGTAGCGCGGCAGACCGTCGTCCGGGATCGGCTCCCAGGACGCCGCGTACGCGACGAATTGCCGGTGCTGAGGGCGGACGCCGGGGTCCTGGTCGAAGGCGCCGAGGCGGACGCTGATCACGTCGGAGTCGTCCGGGCTCCGGCTCCAGAGCTGCGACCCGCACGCGGAGCAGAATTCCTTGGCGAAACCGTCCTCGGGCTTCCACGCGCGCACGAGGTCCTCCCCGGCGACGAGGCGAAGGGCGCCCGGCGCGACGCGGGCCTGCGCGGAGGCCGCTGTCCCGGAGCGCCTCTGGCAGCGCGTGCAGTGACAGTAGCTCGCCCGCAGGAGGGGTTCCGTCACCTCGAAGCGAACGCCGCCGCACAGGCAGCCGCCGGTCAGCGGGAGATCGGCCACGCAGTGAGCCTAACGCCCCCGGTTCGTCACTCGCTCCACCAGTCTTGCGTCATCTCGGCGTCGGTCGGGTCGTCGCCCGCCCCGAACGCGAGGTATTCGATCCCTTCCGGCCCGGCTTCCATGTTGCGCATCGTGTCATTGTCGAAGCGGATCGCGTCCCACTCCTGGAGCTCGACGATCTCGTCGTCCACCTTCACACGCCCCGACCCGCGGACGACGACGTAGACCTCTTCCTGGCCCGTGTGCTTGTGGCCGAACGGCATGCGGAAGCCCGGGTCGAGCTTCAGGATGCTGAGGCCGAGCGAATCGCCCTCGAGCGGCGTGCGGGCGAAGCGCGCGTCCAACTCGCCCGGCATTCCGAACTTCGGCGCCTGGTTCTCGACATCCCTGAGGTTCTTCTTCGTGTAGCTGCCCATGGGAGGATTGTGAACGACCTCGTCGCTGGATAAACCTTCCATGTGCGCTTCGCGCGCCCGGGGTCGGGCGAATCGCGGACGAGCAGCCCGCCGGTTCTCTAGCGCTCTCTAGAGATCCGAGTCGGTCTCGGCCTGAGCCGCGGGTGCCTCGTTCTCGAGGAAGCCCTGCTCGAGCCGGTCGCGGACCTCGCCGAGCCCCTCCTTGGCCCAGTCGATGCGCTCTTCGATGAGGCGTGCCTCCTCACGCAGGCGCTCCTTGCGAATGCGCGCGTCGTCCTCGACCTGGCGAGCCGCGGCGCGAGCCTCGTCCTCGATCGCCTGAGCCCTGCGGCGCGCCTCGACGAAGATGCCCTCGACTTCCTTGTCGGCGGCAAGCTTCTGCTCACGCAGGTACGCCTCGGCCTCGGCGTGCGCCTCGCGGCGGATGTCCTCCGCCTCCTCGCGCGCGAGCGAGACGATGTGCTGGCCCGCCTTCTCGGCGGCGGTGAAGACGGCGGTGACGCGGGCGCCGATGCCCGAGTCGTCGTCCGAAGCCTCCCCCCGGTCGGCGACCTCGACCCGCTTCTCTTCAACGGTCTCCGGCGTCATTTCTCCGGTTTTCATCACGCCGAGAGTATCGGTCGGTCCGGACGCCGGACTTTAGGGCTACGTGGCGGCGCGAATACCCAGCCGCTGGAGCTCCAGACAGGCGAGCGCGGAGTGGTTCCCGGCTTCGAGATCCCGGTAGGGATGTTCGCTCACGGAGAGCAGGCGGTCGTAGGAGAAATTGGCCACCGCCCGCCGCGCGAGGAACTCCTTGAGGAGCGGATCGTCCGGCCTGGCCCGAAGCGCGCGCCGAACCGCTCGCGCGTCCCGCGTCCAGGT
>DATAOL010000177.1:0-14788 GCA_036265755.1 Gaiellaceae bacterium
GACGCCGCGAACGACGAGGGGCGCGCCGGCTAGGAGGATCTTCATGGGCATGGGTCGTCTAGATTCGCGCTCGGCATGCAAATTCTTTCCGTCGTCGGAAATCGTCCGCAGTTCATAAAGTCGGGTCCCCTCTCGCTCGCGCTGCAAAACCGCGCGGTCGAGGAGATCGTCCTGCACACGGGGCAGCACTACGACCACGAGCTCTCGCAGGTTTTCTTCGACGAGCTCGGGCTCGAGCCGCCAAAGTATCGGCTCGAAACGGGCCCGGGGACACACGCGGAGCAGACCGCACGCATGCTGCCGGGCATCGAGGCGGCGATCGTGGAGGAGGGCCCTGACATCGTTCTCGTCTACGGCGACACGAACTCGACGCTCGCAGGCGCTCTCGCCGCCGCGAAGCTCCAGGTCCCGGTCGCACACGTCGAGGCGGGGCTGCGCTCCTTCGACCGCACCATGCCGGAGGAGCTCAACCGCGTGCTCGTCGACCGCGTCTCGCAGCTTCTCTTCGCGCCGTCGGACGCGGCCGTCGCAAACCTCGACGCCGAGGGCATCACGGCAGGAGTGCACCAGGTCGGGGACGTCATGCTCGACGCGAACCTCCGCCTGGCGCCGATCGCCCGGCAGCGCTCTCAGGCGCTCGAGCTGGTCGGCGTCGAGCCAGGCGCGTACGCGCTGACCACGGTGCACCGCGAGGCCAACACACGGGAGCCGAACCTCGGCCGCATCGTGGAGGCTCTGAACGCGCTCGAGGAGCCGGTCGTGGTCCCGCTGCACCCGCGCACCGCGAATGCCATCGAGGCGCAGGGGCATCGCCTCGGCGGCCACATCCATCCACACCAGCCCGCCGGCTACCTCGACTTCGCCGCGCTCGCCTCACAGTCTCGCGTGATCCTCACCGACTCCGGCGGAGTGCAGAAGGAGGCCTACTGGTACGAGGTGCCCTGCGTCACGCTGCGCGACACGACGGAATGGGGCGAGACCGTGGAGCTCGGCTGGAACCGCCTCGTCGGCTCGGATCCGTCCGCGATCGCGGCGGCCGTACGAGACGCGGCTCCCGGAGCCACGCACCCACCGCTGTACGGCGACGGCCATGCTGCCGATTTGATCGCTGACGTGGTTAGTACGATTCGGCCGAATTGACAAAGCCAGAAGTCGCCATCGTCGGCGCGGGCTATGTGGGCCTTCCGCTGGGCCGATGCTTCGCGGAAGCAGGCGTTCCCGTCGTCCTCGTCGACGTCGACGCCGAGCGCGTCGCCACCATCAACCGGGGCGAGAGTCACGTGGAGGACGTCCCCTCGGCCGCCCTGGCGCCCCTGGTCGAGGCGGGCACCCTGACCGCGACCACCGACTACGACGCGGTCCGCGCGACGGACGCGATCGTCGTCGCGCTTCCGACGCCGCTCTCCGCCAACCGCGAGCCCGACCTTTCCATCGTGCTGAGCGCCGCGCGCGAGATCGCCACGCGCCTGCGCGAGGGCCAGCTCGTCTCCCTGGAGTCGACGACCTACCCGGGGACGACCCGGGAGGAGGTGCTTCCGATCCTCGCCGAGGGCGGGCTCGAGGTGGGCAAGGACTTCTTCCTCGCCTTCTCGCCGGAGCGAATCGATCCCGGACGCGAGGACTGGACCGTGAAGACGACGCCGAAGGTCGTCGGCGGCGTCACATCTGCCTGCACGGAGCGGGCAGTCGCCTTCTACGAGCGCACGATCGACACTGTCTGCAGCGTCTCCTCGCCCGAGGCCGCCGAGCTCACGAAGCTCCTCGAGAACATCTTCCGCTCCGTCAACATCGCGCTCGTCAACGAGCTCGCCCAGCTCTGCGACCGCATGCACGTCGACGTCTGGGAGGTTGTCGAGGCGGCCGCGACGAAACCGTTCGGATTCATGAGCTTCAAGCCGGGCCCGGGCCTCGGCGGCCACTGCCTGCCCGTCGACCCCTTCTACCTCGCCTGGAAGGCGCGCGAGTTCGACTTCTACACAGAATTCATCGAGCTGGCCGGCAAGGTCAACGAGAACATGCCGTACTTCTGTCTCGAGAAGATCACCCGCGCGCTCAACTCCCAGGAGAAGGCAGTCAAGGGAAGCCGGGTGCACCTCGTCGGGGTCTCCTACAAGGCCGATGTCGGGGATCTGCGCGAGTCGCCCGCGCTGAAGCTGATCGAGCTCCTGCGCGACGAGGGCGCGGACGTCTCCTACCACGACCCGCACGTCGCAGAGCTTCCCGACCACGGGCTTACCTCCGCGGATCTCGACGGCTCCGTCGGCGACATCGACTGCGTCGCGATCGTCACGGCGCACTCGGGCATCGACTACGGCGCGCTCGCGGACAAGGCGCAGCTCCTCGTCGACTTTCGCAACGCGACGGGCAAGAACGGGTCCGCGAACGGACGGGTGTGGAAGCTCTGAGGCTCGCCGCTGCCGGGCTCGGGTACTGGGGCCCGAACCTCGCGCGGAACCTGGACGAGCTCGACGGCGCCGAGCTGGCGTGGATCTGCGACCGGGACGAGGCCCGTCTACAGCGGTTCGGGGGGCGCTTCCCGGACGCTCGGAAGACGACCCGCTTCGAGGACCTCCTCGAGGACGACTCGCTCGACGCAGTGGCGATCGCGACCCCCGTCGTGACGCATTTCGAGCTCGCGCGCGCGGGGCTCCTCGCCGGGAAGCACGTCTTCGTCGAGAAGCCGCTCGCCCTCTCGTCGGCGCTCGGGGGACAGCTCGTCGCGCTCGCCGAGGAGCGCAATCTCGTCCTCATGCCCGGTCATCTGCTGCTCTATCACCCGGGCGTCGCGAAGCTCAAGGACCTCGTCGAGTCGGAGGAGCTCGGCCGCCTCCTCTACGTGTATGGGAACCGCCAGAACCTCGGGCAGATCCGCAAGGACGAGAATGCCCTCTGGAGCCTCGGCGCGCACGACCTCTCCGTCATCCTCCACCTCGTCGGCGAGGAGCCGGCGGAGGCGTGGGCCCGCGGGGAGTCGTTCCTCAACCCAGGGGTGGAGGACGTCGTCTTCTGCTACCTCCGCTTCCCGTCCGGAGTCGTCGCGCACATGCACCTCTCCTGGCTCGACCCGCACAAGATGCGGCGGATGACCGTCGTCGGGGACCGGAAGATGGCCGTCTTCGACGACATGGAGCCCGAGCGCAAGGTGACCGTGTACGACAAGGGGCCGCAGCAGTCGGCCGAGACGTGGGGCGAGTGGCAGACGCGCTCCGGCGACATCTCGATCCCCAAGGTCGCGCACGACGAGCCGCTGCGCCTCGAGTGCGAGCACTTCCTCGCGCTGCTTCGTGGCGAGGGCGACCGAGTGGCCGCCGCGCGCGACGGGCTCGCGGTCGTCAGGGCTCTCGAGCAGCTGCAGAGCTCGCTCGAGCGGGAACGCGTATGAGCCGGATCGCCGAAACGGCGGTCATCTACCCCGGAGTGGAGCTCGGCGGCGACGTCGTCGTCGGCGACTACGCCGTGCTCGGCAAGCAGCCGACGCTGGGCGGGAGCTCGACCGCGGCGCGCGACGACCTGCCGCCCCTCGTCATCGGCGCCGGCAGCGCCATCCTCGCCGGCGCGATCGTCTTCGCAGGAACGCGTCTCGGCGCTGGCGTGATCGTGGGCGATCAGGCGTGCATCCGCGAGCGCTGCGAGCTGGGAGACGAGGTGGTCGTCGGACGGGGGTCCCATGTCGAGAACGACACGACGATCGGAGCGCGGACGCGCATCCAGGCAAACGCCTACATAACCGCGTACTCCACGCTCGAGGAGGACGTCTTCGTCGCGCCCTGCGTGGTGACGACCAACGACAACTACATGGGCCGCACGGAGAGGCGGCATGCCGAGCGCAAGGGTCCCAGGATCCGCCGCGGAGCACGCATCGGCGGCGGCGCCGTCCTCCTCCCCGGGATCGAGATCGGCGCAGAGGCCTTCGTCGGTGCCGGGGCCGTCGTCCTCGAGGATGTGCCCGCCTGCGCGGTCGTCGTCGGCAATCCGGCGCGGAAGATCCGCGACGTGCCCCACGACGAGCTGCTCAGTGCAGGGTGAAGCTGAAGGGCGCCGAGATTCCCCGGACGAGGCCGCTGGAGGCGGGCGGGCTGACCCGGGCCCTGTACGTGCCCTCGATCGCGTTGAACTCCGCGCGCCACGATCCGTCGTCCTTCACCGTGGCAGTCGCCACCCGGTGCCAGGTTCCGTCCATGCGCTTGCGTGAGACGTAGACGGCCTCTCCGGCCAGCCGCACGGGCTTCACGAATCCACGTAGCGCGACCCCGCCCGCCGGCTGAGTCGAGCGGAACGCAATCCTCGGAGCGACCTGGACCGCCACGTTCCCTCCCGTCGCCGACGGTGATTGCAGCCGGTAGGTCGTCCCACGGCAGGGTCGGTCGACGACGGTTGCGCGATCCGTGCTGATCGCCGTCCGGTTCATCCAGGTCCCGCCGGAGGTACGCCGGCTCTGCAGCGTCACGTTCGGAACGTTGCGCGCAAGGACGTCCAGGCTCAAGCGCCCCCCGCAAACCGTCTGGGTGGTTGCGGGGACGATGTTGAGGACGCCGAGCGCGAAGAGGCTCGAGCGCACGCCGAGAGCGAAGCGGAAATGCTCCGGGCCGCCTGAGAAGGTCTTCGACCAACCCGGCTGAGTCAACTTCACGGCCGCGGCGCGGCCGGAGGCCCGCTGCGTCACCACCGCGTCGGTCGGGAGCCTGGGCGATCCGAGCTTGTTCGCGAGAGCCCGAGGCGTGAGCCGAACGTTCCACGAGCGATTCGGGTTGTCCGGGTTCAGGTCGGCGGGATCCGTGACGCTTTGGAGATAGCTGACATTTCCGCCCCAGGTGTCGACTGAGGCCGCCGTCCGTCCGCCCGAGCTCGAGGAGAAGAACGTCTCGGCGACCGAGCCTCCGGAGAGGACGACCTTTCCCAACGTGCTCTTCACCGCTTCGCTTCCGTTCTGCGTCTCGGAGCCGAAGCCGCCGTAGACCTGGTCACGCGTGTCCGGACAGAGATGGCCACCGCACTTCCCGCCGCCGTGGGCAACCGTCCACAGAGCGTACGAGCGCGCGGCGACCGCCTGAGCCTCGAGCGCCGCCTGCGCTCCGACGTCGCCCCACGAGGCCGGAGACTCGTTGGTGACCACACCGCGCACGTAGGCATCGACACCCAGACCATTGACGACCCGGACGCCCCCGCCGACCGCGGACACGACGAAGGCTCCGCGGTAGCGCCGGCTGTTCAGGGCGAGATGTCCGGCCGTCGGCCTGAACCTTGCGGGGCTCGCGAAGGTTCCCTTGATGCCACTGACTTTGATTCGTCCGGTCGACGTCTTGGAGACAGTGGACGTCCCGTCATGCTTGACCGAGCGGCTGCCCGCTTTGACCCTGAATGCCGTTCCGACCTTGACCGAACCGCTCGAATCGACGAGGAGAACCGAGACGTTGCTGCTTTGCGGGCCGATCGAGGTGTTGGCGAAGTAATGGGCAATGATTTCCTGCCAGGTGTACGGGTGATCGACGGCGTAGCCTCGAGCGAGGCCGTAGGCACCCCACTGGCTCATCCCGACGCCGTGACCCCAGCCATGCCCACGCATGACGAAGACCGGGGATGCCGCGGCACTCGCAGCGCAGGCGAGCGCGACGAACAGGGCCACAGGGAGGGTTAGTCGGCGCATCGAGCTGTACAGACCCCTTCGGCATGAACGTAGCCGAGTCACGTAAGGAAAGCATGAAATAACGCGGCCTGCGGCCGGTTGCGCGCACGTAACGATTGCACCACAGAGCGTTTGTGCCCTGCCGCTCGTGGAAGGAGAGTGCATGGCCGTTCGCACCGGCGTGCTACCGGACCGGTACGCCGATCCACGGGTGATCGGTCGCGGCGGCATGGGCGAGATCTACCTCGCCGAGGACACCGAGCTCGGACGTCAGGTCGTCGTGAAGATGCTGGACGCGCGCTACTCCGACCAGGAGGACTTTCGGCGCCGGTTCAAGCGCGAGGCGCTCACGGCGGCGCGCCTCTCGGGCCAGCCGCACACGATCACGATCTTCGACGTCGGCGAGTTTCGAAGTCGTCCGTTCATCGTCATGGAGTACCTGGCGGGCGGCTCGCTCGCCGACCGCGCGCACAGCGGCCGGGTTCCGCCGCAGCAGGCTCTCGACTGGCTCGGCCAGGCGGGAGAGGCGATCGACGCCGCGCACGCGCGCGGCGTGGTGCACAGGGACATCAAGCCGGCGAACCTCCTATTCAACGAGCGCGGCGAGCTCGAGGTGGCGGACTTCGGCATCGCGCGGGCAGTCGACGACACGACCGGGATGACGATGACCGGCACGGTGATGGGCACCGCGGGCTACCTGGCGCCGGAGCAGGCGAGGGGCGAGCCGGCGACGCCCGCAAGCGACCGGTATGCACTCGGTGTCGTCGCCTACGAGCTCCTGACAGGAGGAAGGCCGTTCGAGCGGGGCTCGGAGACAGCCGAGGCCTCCGCTCACATCCACGAACCCGTCCCACCGGCGTCGGAGCGCGGCGTCGGCCTTCCACGTTCGGTCGACGGTGTCTTCGAGCGTGCGCTGGCCAAGGATCCCGGAGCTCGGTACGAATCGAGCGCGGCCTTCGTGCGCGCGCTCGCCGATGCCATCGACGACGAGCAGGCCACAGCGACCCGCGTTCTCCCGGCGGCGCCTCCGCGCGCTCCTCTTGAGCGGCCAACGCGCCCCGGGTCTCGACCCGCATGGCTCCTGCCCCTCCTCGTGGCGGCCTTCATCGCCGCGCTCGCGGGCGGCGTGGGAGCGGCCGTCCTCGCGACGGGCGGGAAGGAGCAACCGAAGCGCCAGGCCGACCGCCCGGGGCGCGTGACGGTGACCGAACGGGAGACGCTCCCTGGCACGACCGTCGTCAACACGATCACCGCGCCGGCGGCCCGAACCGAATCGCAGCCCCAGACTCCGGTTCCACCCTCCACCGTGTCCGTCGACGAAGCGATCGCGCTCACGGACCGGTCGACCGGCTATCTGAGGTCGGGCGACTGGTCGAGCGCGTGGGGGGCGGTCAAGCCTGCTCTGAAACCGCTCCAGGGCACCTACCGCGACGACTTCCGTTACGAGGCGTACGCCTACTACGACGCCGGCAAGGCCCTCTCCGAGCTGGGTCGCTGCCAGACGGCGCTCGTCTACCTCGACCGTTCCGAGGCGCTCCAGGGCTCGCGGTCCGAGATCGACGCGGCCCGGGCCCGGTGTGGCGCCTAGGCGCCTCCCCGGCGCGCGTACTGGTCTGCGAAGCTCGACCGGCTCTCGTTGAGGGGCTCCCACCACTCCGGGTGCGCCCGGTACCACTCGATGGTCTCTGCGAATCCCTCGCCGAGGCTCCACTCGGGGGTCCAACCCAGGGCACGCACGGCCTCGTCGTCCTCGCCGACGGAATAGATCTCACCGGCCGCGCCATCCCGCAGAATCCGCTCGACGGCGGCGCTATGGTCGTCCGCATGGAGCCAGGAGCCCGGCGGCGGCTCGAGAGCGGCGCCCGCTTCGCCGAGTGCCTGGACGATCGAGGCGGCCGGCTCGGCTGCGGCGCGCTGGAAAGGTCCGTACGCGCTCACACCGCGCACGATCGAGCCGCGCAGGCCGTAGGTCTCCACGTACGCGCGCACCTGTAGGTCGGCAGCCGCCCGCGACGCCGCCGCCGGGCTCGAAGCGGCAGATGCGTCCGCAGTCGAGACCTGGACGAACGGGATCCGCGCGACGCGCGCGAACTCGAGCAGGACGTGCGTCCCGAAGACGTCGGTGACGATGAAGCCGCCGGACGCGAGACCTGACTCGTCGAGGTTCGTCTCGGCCGCGAAGTTGACGATGGCCGCGCATCCGTCGGCAGCCCCCGTCGCGGTGACCGCATCGGCAACGTCTCCCTGGACGAACTCGTGAGGAACGCCCTCCAACCGGGCGAGGGTCTCGAAGTCGGCGAGACGGTCGAGGACGACGGCATCGTCGCCTCCCGCGACCAGCCGCTTGACGAAGTTGCTGCCGAGAAACCCACATCCGCCGGTCACGAGCACGCGCATGGCGCGACCCTAGCGGAGCGTTGGTCAGGTGACGCGATCAGTCGCCGACGGCGTGCCTGAACGCATGCTCGGCGGGCTGCCCGAAGACCGCGAAGACGACACGCTCGAGATTGTCGGGCTCGAAGGCCCGAGCCTCCGCGACCATCAGCTCCGCACAGCGCTCGATCGAAAAGCCGCCGACCCCGGTTCCGAATGCGGGCAGCGCGAGCGAGCGAGCGCCGAGCTCGTCGGCGACCTCGAGGGTCCGTCGGGTCGCCTGCGAGATCAGCTCCGCCGACGTCTGCAGGTCCTGGCCCATGACCGCGGCGTGCACGACGTGCTTGGCCTTCAGCCGCCCCGCGCCCGTAGCCACGGCCTGGCCGACCTGGATCGGGCCCAGCGCGATCGCCTCGCGCTCGATCTCCTCCCCGCCGGCGCGCTTGATCGCACCCGCGACACCGGCTCCCATCCAGAGCCCGTTGTTGGCGGCGTTCGCGACCGCGTCGACGTCGAGCTCCGTGATGTCACCCTCGACGACCTCAAGCTCCATGGCGCGGAAGCCTAGCGGCCGGTGGCGCTCGGCACGGGCCGGCCATCTCGTCGCAGAGGCGAGGGCTTGACGCGGAAGACCCGAGCGATGTTCGTCGGCAGGTACCAGTTCCAGCGCCCGAAGAGCTTCATCGCGCTGGGCACGAGCAGCGCGCGCACGATGGTCACGTCGAGGAGGATCGCCATGGCGAGGCCGAAGCCGAACTGTTGCAGGCCGACGATCGACCCGGCGACGAAACCCATGAACGCGGAGAACATGACGAGCCCGGCCGCGGTCACGATCCGCCCCGTTTTCGCCAGCCCGAACGAGACGGCTTCCTCGTTGCTGTGGCCGGCGTCCCATTCCTCCCGCATCCGGCTGACGAGGAAGACCTCGTAGTCCATGGAGAGGCCGAAGACCATCGCGAAGATGAAGACGGGGATCCAACCTTCGATCTGCGGGAAGCTGATCAGGCCGAAATTGCCCGCCGCACCCCACTGGAAGAAGATGACCAGCAGGCCGTAGGCAGCCCCGATCGAGAGCATGTTGAGGGCGATCGCCTTGAGCGGCAGGAGCAGGGAGCGAAACGCGCGCAGGAGCAGGATGTAGGTCAGGATCAGCACACCGGCGACGAGCCAGGGGAACGCGCCGTAGGTCTTCGCGAGGAAGTCGACGCCGCTCGGCGGCCCGCCCCCCGCGTAGACGCTGACGTTCTCGGGAAAGCCGGCGGCCGGGACGATCTCGTCTCGCAGGCGGTGGACGAAGTCGAGCGCGGGCGGCGTGCCGTATTCGCTTCTGCCGATCACCTCGAGGTGGAAGTAACGTCCGCTCGGGTCCACGTATTGCGGCCCCGCGCCGAACTGCACGGAGGCGACCTCGGGGTCGGCGCGCAGCCCTTGCTCGAGGTTGCCGATCGCGGCGCGAACGCCGGTCGCGTCGACTCCGCCCGGCTGGCCCGCGTCGCCCACGATTGCGGTCGGCGCGAGGGCGCCCTCTCCGACGGCGTCCGAGATTACGTTCAGGCCCTTGACTCCTTCGAGGTTCTGCGGGATGCCCTTGTTCGAGCCGGGGCCGACCGAGAGCCAGAAGACGGGGATCGCGAGCGCGAGCAGGAGGGCGACCGTGCCGCTCGCCACCGCCACCGGGTGGCGCATGACCCAGCGCGAGAGGCGAACCCAGAAGTCGAACTCCGAGTTCCGCCGGTCGAGAACCGCGCGCGGGACGATCCGCACACGGTCGAGTCCGTCGACGAGGAAATACACGAGGACCGGCAGCAAGGTGAGAGCGCAGACGACGGATACGAGTGGAATGACGAGCCCGCCGATCCCGAAGCCGCGCATGAAGGGCAAAGGCATGAAGAGCATGAGCGCAAGCCCGATGCCGACGGCGGAGCCGCTGAAGACGACCGCCCGCCCCGCGGTCTGCATCGTCCGGACGATCGCGTCCTCCTTGGACTTGCCGCTCCTGAGCTCCTCGCGGTAGCGGTAGACGATGAGAAGCGAGTAGTCGATCGCGATCCCGAGGCCGATGAGCATGACGAGGTTCTGGAGGTAGGTCGTCAGCTCCATCACGTGAGCGAAGATCCACACGATCCCGAGCGTCACCGGGATCGCGGCCGCGGCGAAGATGAGCGGCAACAGGAAGGTGAGCGTCCCGAAGACGAAGGCGAGGATGAGCGCCGCGATCGGGATGGCGATGAAGAACTCGCCGATCTTGAGGTCATGGGAGAAGACGGGGTCGAGGTCGTGCTCGATCGCCGCCTGGCCGGAAACGTAGACCTCGGCGCCGGGGATCTGCCCGGCCGCAGCGCGCATGTCGTCCGTGTGGCCTTTGGCATCAGCGGGCTCGAGATTCGAGACGATGGTCGCGCTGACGATCGAGTCGGTCACCGCCCGCACGCTCGCGAGTTGGCCGGTAGGGAGCTGCTTCGCCGCAGCGAGCGCGCGCCTGCGGACGAGCGGCAGCAGCTGCTCGGCAGAGCCCGGCTGGCCCTCGACCACGACCGAGAACGACCCGACGGTCTTCTGCCCGTAGTGGTCGTGGAGGATCTTCTCCGCGCGAGCTGTGTCCGTCCCCGGGAGGGAGAAGCGGTTCGTGAGCAGGCTGCTCAGGCCCGAGGTCGCCCACATCCCGATCAGAAAGGCGACCGCCCAGGCCGCGACCACCCAGCGGCGGTGACGGATCATCGCCCGCGTCCAGCGCTCCAAGCCCACACCTCCCGCTCGTTAGCGCCCACTAAGCTAGCAAGGCGCGACGAACCGTCAAACGGCTCTACGGGCGCGCTTTCGGGCCTTCACCTCGTCGATGTTGCGCACGCCGGCCACCCAGACGTAGCCGAGGATTCCAAACGCCAGCGCCGCCGATTTGAGAATGCGGGGCATCGGTACGATTGTCTCATGACCCCGCGTCGGGACATCGACCGTATGAAATCCGAGATGGAGGAGCTCTTCGCGGACCTTTGCCAGGTGCCGCGTCTCGTAGCGCGCCGCTCGGGCTTCCGTCCCGCGCTCGACGTCTATCGCACCGACGACCCGCCCACGATCACGGTGGTCGTCGAGTTGGCCGGCATCGACCCGTCCGAAGTCGACGCGGCCGTCGTTGACGGCGTCCTCGTCGTGCGCGGCCGGAGGCGACGCAAGGCGAGCGACCAGCGCCTCTATCAGCACATCGAGATCGACTACGGCGTCTTCGAACGGCGCGTGCAGCTGAGCGAGGCGGTCGATTCCGAGGCCGCGAGCGCGACCTACGAGAACGGGCTTCTGTCCATCCACCTGCCCCTCAGGACCAAGGCCGCCGCCCCGGTCCGCGTTCCGATCGAAGCAACGGAGGAAGCGTGAGCGCGGTCGAGGAAACGCCGAAGACGAGCGAGGAGGCCGTGGCCGAGGCCCTCCCGATCCTCCCGTTGAAGGAGACGGTCGTCTTCCCCGACTCGATGACGCCGCTCGCGATCGGCCAGGAGCGGTCGGTTCAGCTCGTCGACGAGGCCGTGGCGAACGAGTCGACCATCGCGCTCGTCACGAGCCGGAATGCCGACGACGAGGCGCGGTCCGAGGACGACATCTACTCGGTCGGGACCGCAGCGCTCATCCACAAGATGATTCGCGTCCCCGACGGCACGCTCCGGGTCCTCGTCCAGGGCCTGCGCCGGGTGCGCCTCGACCGCATCGTCCAAGCCGACCCCTACCTCGTCGGCGAGTTCAGCGATCTCCCTGACGTCGAAGGACCGGAGACGGAGGTCGAAGCCCTCGCGCGCAACGTCGAGGCGCTCTTCAGCCGCATCATCGGGCTCGTCCCGTACCTCCCCGACGAGCTGCAGCTCGCGGCGGCCAACGCCGAGGACCCCAGCACGCTCGCGAACCTGATCGCCACGACGATGCGCCTCAAAACCGCCGAGAAGCAGGAGCTCCTCGAGGAGGCCTCGATCGAGGCGCGCCTTCGCAAGCTCACGGTCATCCTCAACCGCGAGCTCGAAGTGCTCGAGCTCGGCTCCAAGATCCAGTCGCAGGTGCAGTCGGAGATGGAGAGCTCCCAGCGGGAGTACTTCCTCCGCCAGCAGCTGAAGGCGATCCAGGACGAGCTGGGAGAGGGCGACGAGCAGCAGGCCGAGATCGCCGAGCTGCGCGGGCAGATCGAAGAGGCTCACCTTCCAGAGGAGGCCGACCGCGCGGCTCGGCGCGAGCTCGACCGCCTCGCGAAGCTCCCGCCCGCCGCCGCGGAATACGGCGTCATCCGCGGCTATCTGGAGTGGATCCTCTCGCTCCCCTGGACCGAGACCACCGAGGACGACCTCGACCTGGAGCACGCACGCCGCGTCCTCGACGAGGACCACTACGATCTCGAGAAGGTCAAGGACCGGATCATCGAGCAGCTCGCCGTCTCGAAGCTCAAGCAGGACATCTCCGGGCCTATCCTCTGCTTCGTCGGGCCGCCGGGCGTCGGCAAGACGTCGCTCGGCCAGTCGATCGCCCGCTCGCTCGGACGGAAGTTCGTGCGCGTCTCCGTGGGCGGCGTGCGCGACGAGGCAGAGATCCGGGGCCACCGCCGCACCTACATCGGCGCGCTGCCCGGGACGATCATCCGCGCCCTCCGCGACGCGGAGTCCAAGAACCCGGTCTTCATGATCGACGAGATCGACAAGATGGGCGCGGACTGGCGCGGCGATCCGTCGAGCGCGATGCTGGAGGTGCTCGACCCCGCGCAGAACTCGACCTTCCGCGACCACTACCTCGACCTTCCGTTCGACCTCTCGAAGGTGCTCTTCATCTGCACCGCAAACCAGCTCGAGCCGATTCCGCCCCCGCTACAGGACCGGATGGAGATCATCCGACTCTCCGGTTACACCGAGGAGGAGAAGCTCGGCATCGCGAAGCGCTATCTCGCCCCCAAGCAGCTCGAGGCGCACGGGCTCGAGACCGAGAACGTCAAGCTCACGGACAAGGCTCTGCGGATGCTCATCGCCGAGTACACGCGGGAAGCCGGCGTCCGTAACCTCGACCGGGAGATCGCCGCACTCTGTCGCAAGGCTGCCGCGGAGATCGCCTCGGGGAAGCGCAAGAGCGCGCGGATCGACGAGCGCCGCGTGCGGGCCTGGCTCGGGCGTCCCCGTTTCCGATCGGAGATTCGCAAGCGGACAGCCGATCCCGGCGTCGCCACCGGCCTCGCGGTCACCCCGGTCGGCGGGGACATCCTCTTCATCGAGGCGACCGCCGTTCCAGGCGACGGCCGCCTTATCGTCACGGGCCAGCTCGGCGACGTCATGCGGGAATCCGCGCAGGCGGCGCTCTCATGGGTTCGCGGCCACACGCGCGACCTCGGTCTCGACGCGGACTGGTTCGAGGGCAAGGACGTCCATATCCACGTTCCCGCAGGCGCCGTCCCGAAGGACGGTCCTTCAGCCGGCACGGCGATGGCCACCGCGCTCGCCTCGCTCGCGATGGGCCGCCCAGTCTCGGAGGACGTCGCGATGACGGGCGAGATCACGCTGACAGGCCAGGTCCTTCCCATCGGAGGCGTGCGCGACAAGGTGCTCGCCGCTCAGCGGGCCGGCATCGGCACGGTCATCCTCCCGAAGGAGAACGAGCCGGATCTGGACGATCTCCCGCGCGACGTGCGCAAGCAAATGACGTTCGTCGTCGCAGACCACGTTGACGAAGTTCTCGAAGCAGCCTTCCCGGGCGCCGACGTGCTGGAGTTTTCCTCGGCCGCACGTGGGTAGTAGATTCTCGGCGACGAATTCTTAGAGACGAAAGGAACATTTGATGGCCAAGGCAAAGGAAATGGTGGGAGACGCGGTCGACACTGCTCGGCCCTACGTCGAACGGCTGGCGCAGGACGAGGAGCTGCACGACCATGTCAAGAACGCATACGCGTCCGCGCGCAAGATCTACGACGAGCTGCTCGGTGATCGGGGCACGACCGGCCTGGCCTTCAAGGTGGCTCGCGACAAGGACATCCAGGACGAGCTGAGGAAGGCCGTCGAGGAGCTCCGCAAGGCGGGCGAGCGGGCACAGGGCAAGCAATCGCATACCGGGCGCAACGCCACGCTGCTCATGGCGGGCATCGCTCTTGGCGTCCTGTTCAACCCGGCCACCGGCCCGGACACGCGCCGCTGGCTCAAGGACAAGCTGCTCGGCCCCGAGCAGCCGTTCGACTCCTACCCCTCCTCCGAAGGGAACAGCGGCGCCGCCAGCTAGCGGTCGTTGCCGGTGAAACCCGGCTTCGCGTAGACGATCTTCGGCCCCGGCGGGGCTTCGCCGAAGAGCGGCTCACCCTTGAGCATGCTCTCGATCCCCGCCGGGTCGAGACCCGAGTACGAGGAGATGTCCTCCGTCTGCAGCAGCACCGCTGCGGGCGGGGGCGCCTTCTGGCCGGGCGGCGTCCAGCCGGTGGAATCGAAGCTGACGTCGTCCAGGCGCTGCCAGGCGAGCAGGTAGGGATACGGGTCGATCACCCCGTCGTAGCCCATCGAGAGAAGCGCAGCCGGGTGGATCTCGAAGTGCAGGTGAGTCGGTGTGCCGGCGGCGTCGCCCGTGGCGCCGACGAACCCGATGACGTCGCCGGCCCTGACGTGCGCGCCGTCCCGCGCGAGCGGTGAGAACGCGGAGAGGTGCGCGTAGTAAAACTCGTTCCCCTGCATGTCGCGGAGCCAGAACCGGTTCCCGCCGATGGTGTTCCAGCCGACCAGGAACAGCGTCCCGCTCGTCACGGCGAGGACGGGTGCACCGAGCGGCGCGAAGACGTCGTTCCCGTGGTGCCAGCCG
>DATAOL010000178.1:0-4166 GCA_036265755.1 Gaiellaceae bacterium
CCGAGTGGGTTCAGGACGACGTCCACCGGAGTTCCGTCCTCGAGGAACGGCATGTCCTCTTCAGCCACGATGCGGGCGATGACGCCCTTGTTCCCGTGGCGGCCGGCGAGCTTGTCGCCCTCGGCGATCTTGCGCTTCTTCGCCACGTAGACGCGAACCAGCTCGTTCACGCCTGGTGAGAGATCGTCGCCGTTCTCGCGCGAGAACGTCTTGACGTCGATGACCTTTCCACCCTCGCCGTGCGGAACCTTGAGCGAGGTGTCGCGAACCTCGCGCGCCTTCTCCTTGAAGATCGCGCGGATGAGCTTCTCCTCGGCTGTCAGCTCGGTCTCGCCCTTCGGCGTCACCTTGCCGACCAGCAGGTCGCCGGAGCCGACCTCGGCTCCGATGCGCACGACGCCGCGGTCGTCGAGGTCCTTGAGGGACTCCTCGGAGCGGTTCGGGATGTCGCGCGTGATCTCCTCGTCGCCCAGCTTCGTCGAGCGGGCGTCGATCTCGTACTCGTGAATGTGGATCGA
Source organism: Gaiellaceae bacterium (assembly GCA_036265755.1). Classification (GTDB taxonomy): domain Bacteria; phylum Actinomycetota; class Thermoleophilia; order Gaiellales; family Gaiellaceae; genus DATEOR01. The sequence continues at coordinate 519 of DATAOL010000178.1, forward strand.
CGACAGGACGTCGTCCTTCACGAGCCGCTCGGAGATGACGATGGCGTCCTCGAAGTTGTAGCCCTCGAACGGCATGAAGGCGACGAGCAGGTTCTTGCCGAGCGCGAGCTCGCCCTCCGAGGTCGAGCTGCCGTCGGCGAGCACCTCGCCGGCCTTCACCTTGTCGCCGAGCGAGACCACGGGCTTCTGGTGGATCAGGGTGCCCTGGTTCGAGCGCATGAACTTCACGAGCTCGTGGGACTCCCTGCCGTCCTTCGTGTCCAGCGTGATCTGGTCGGCGTCGATGTCGGCGACCGTGCCCGCGTTCTGCGCGAGAACGACGTCGCCGGTGTCCACGGCCGCGCGGTACTCGAGCCCGGTGCCGATGAGCGGGGGCTCGGTGATCATGAGCGGCACTGCCTGCCGCTGCATGTTCGCGCCCATGAGCGCGCGGTTCGCGTCGTTGTGCTCGAGGAACGGGATGAGCGCGGTGCCCACGGAGACGATCTGCGCGGGGTTGACGTCCATGTAGGCGATGGACTTCGCCTCGGCCTGCACGGGCTCGCCGCCCGGGCCACGGCAGAGGACCGTGGCATTGACGAACTTGCCCGTCTTCTCGTCGACGGGCTCGTTCGCCTGGGCGATGACGAACTTCTCCTCCTCGCTCGCGTCCAGGTAGACGATCTTGTCCGTGACCTTGCCGTTCTCGACGACGCGGTACGGCGTCGTGACGAAGCCGAACTCCGAGACCGTCGCCATCGAGGCGAGCGAGCCCATGAGGCCGATGTTCGGGCCCTCAGGGGTCTCGATCGGGCACATACGCCCGTAGTGGGTCGTGTGGACGTCGCGCACCTCGATCGGCGCGCGCTCGCGCGTGAGACCGCCCGCGCCGAGCGCCGAGAGGCGGCGGCGGTGCGTGAGCCCCGCGAGCGAGTTCGTCTGGTCCATGAACTGCGAGAGCTGCGAGGAGCCGAAGAACTCCTTCAACGCGGCCACGACGGGCCGGATGTTGATGATCGTCTGCGGCGTGATGGTGTCGACGTCCTCCGTCGTCATCCGCTCGCGTACGACGCGCTCCATGCGGTAGAGGCCGACCCGGAACGCCTCCTGGATCAGCTCGCCCACCGTGCGGAGCCGGCGGTTGCCGAAGTGCTCGTACTCGTCGAGCTCGCCACGGATCGGCTCGCGCGACAGCGTGATCGCGTCCGCCGCGTAGTCCTTCGTCTCCGTGTCGACGCCGAGCTTCGTCGGCAGGTCGACGAGGCGCTTGACGAGCGAGACGATGTCCTGCGTCGTGAGGACTCGGACGTCGTCCGGCACGTCGACCTCGAGCCGCTGGTTGAGCTTGTAGCGGCCGACCTTCGTGAGGTCGTAGCGCTTGGGATCGAAGAAGAGGCCGCGCAGGAGGTTGCGGGCGTTCTCGAGCGTCGGCGGCTCGCCCGGACGCTGCTTCTTGAACACCTCCACGACCGCCTCCTCCTCGCGGGTCGTGGTGTCCTTGTCGAGCGTGTTCGCGATGTAGATCGAGTTGTCGAAGAGCTCGAGGATCTTCTCGTTCGTCGACGTGTCCAGCTTCGCGCCCGTGGAGGGGTCCTCCGCCGGGAGGGCCCGGAGCAGCGTCGTGATCGGAAGCTTGCGCTTCCGGTCGATGCGGGCATAGACGATGCCCTTCTTGTCGATCTCGAGCTCGAGCCAGGAGCCGCGGCTCGGCATGAGGTTGGCGATGAAGACCTGCTTCGTCGGGTCCTTCGGCTCCATCAGGTAGGCGCCCGGCGAGCGGACGAGCTGCGTCACGATGACGCGCTCCGTCCCGTTGATGATGAATGTCCCGTGGTCGGTCATCATCGGGAAGTCGCCCATGAAGACCGTCTGCTCGCGAATCTCACCCGTCTCCGTGTTGACGAAGCGGATGCTCATCGAGAGCGGGGCCTGATAGGTCAGGTCCTTCTCACGGCATTCCTTGATGGAGAACTGCGGCTCACCGAACCAGTAATCACCGAACTCGACGGCGAGCGTTCCGGTGTAGTCCTCGATCGGCGAGATGTCGTCGATCGTCTCCTGGAGGCCTTCCTTCATGAACCAATCGAACGACGCCTTTTGAATGTCGATCAGGTTCGGAAGGTCGATGACGTGCTTGAGGCGGGAGAAGCTTTTGCGCGCGCGGCGCGCGGCGACCTTGTTGGTCAAGTAGTGAGACCTCCCTCTAGGCAGGGTCGAACGTCAAGATTGCAGGCAGAAACGGCAAACGGCGGCGCGACCCATAAGGATAGCAACAGAGGCGGCTCCTCCGCAAGGTAAATCCTGCGGGAGACCGCCTCGGTGAGTCACCACTATAGCGCGCGAGACGGAAAAACGCGAGAAAGGCGCCGAGGGCCCGCGAACGCGAGAGAGGCGCCGAGGCGCCTCTCTTCGCCGACGAACGTCGTAACTGCGCTTAGAGCCTGAGGAAGCGAAGCGCCGTCGCGAGGTCGCTCGAGTCGCCCTCGTCCGACGCGTTGCCCTCGTCCTGACCCTGATCGTCCTCACCCTGCTCGTCATCGGCCTGATCCTGCTCGTCGCCGGCGGGCTCGTCCGACGCGGAGTCGTCGTTCGTGCACTCCTCCGGATCGGTGGCCTCGTCGTCCGAGCTGTCGTCCTGACCCGCCTCGTCGTCCGAGGTGGCCTCGTCATCCGAGGTCGCCTCGTCATCGGACAAGGTCGTGTCCGTCCCGTCGTTCTCGGCGCCGGTCGTGCCGGTGCCGTCGGTCGCCGGGGGCTCGGTCGCATCGCAGGAGTCGTCCTCCTGCTGGTCGCCTCCACCGGCCGCACCGGAGAGGTCTTCTCCGTGCGCGCGCCGGGAGACGCATTTGCCGAACGCGTTCGCGTGATTTGGGTTGGTCCCGAACATCGCCGCGAAATCGTCTGCGAGCTGCATCTCGTCACGGAGCGTCTTGCAGTACTGAGCGGGGTTCAGCCCCTCGAGGTCGGACTGGTCGGATTGGTCGGACTGTGTCCCTTCGTCCGACGAGGTCCCGGCCTCGTGCTGGTGCTTGGGCTTCTTCGCCTTCTTCTCGGGCTTGGCGTGGTGGACCTTTTCAGCTGCGTGCCCGGAGCCGGCCCACGACGGCTTGCCCTGCCCGGCCCACGACGGCTTTCCGCCGCCGTGCCCGTTTCCGTGTCCGGCGAAAGCCGCCGGTACTGCTGCCAGCGCCATGACGAGAGCGATGACGAGTGCTTTCAAACCGAGTTTCATCAGAGACTTGCCTCCACAGGGTGAGTGGTTCGTCACACGGGTAGATGCCGGGCCTCCCGGAAACATGCGGTTCTCTCCGAAAGATCCACACGAAGGGGGATCCCTGCCTCCCCCACGAGGGTGAAACCTGGAACGCAAAGGGCCGCGCTTCCGCGGCCCTTTGTTCGCGATTCCTGGTCAGGAAGCTATTTGATCTCGACCGTGGCGCCGGCTTCCTCGAGCTGGCCCTTGATCGTGTCGGCCTCCTCGCGTGCGACGCCCTCCTTGACCGGGCTGGGCGCCCCGTCGACGAGGTCCTTTGCCTCCTTGAGGCCGAGGTTCGTGATCGCGCGGACGACCTTGATCACCTGGATCTTCTTGTCGCCTGCGCCCGTGAGGACGACGTCGAACTCCGTCTGCTCTTCGCCGGCGGCGGCAGCGCCGTCACCGCCCGCAGC
>DATAOL010000179.1:0-20907 GCA_036265755.1 Gaiellaceae bacterium
GTGAGGACGACGGCCGTCATGTCCCCGAAGGGCGTGACGTCCGCGCCGGGCCCCGCCAGGTCGACGATGGACTCCTGCTCGTGCAGCGGCCGCTCTTCCCCGGGGAAGTCGAGACATGAGAGAACGACTACACCGTCGAGGCGGTTGGTTCTTCCTTCCCCGGCGCGTCCCTCCCGCGGGAAGGCCGGACGGCCGTCCGGCCGGATGCGCGGCTCGAGGGCATCGAGGACGTGCGTCACGCGCACGGGCGACCCCGGAGGGACGACCTCCACCGAAACACCGTCGCGAGGCTGTGCGTCGCCGAGCAGTTCGGGCGGAAACGTCGCGAGCTCCCAGGCCATCAGGCCTCCGATTCTCGTGACAGGGCGGACGCGTGGCAACTACGCACGAACGCGCTCGTTCCCGGGGTCGTAGAGGACATCCGGCGCGATCGCGGCCGGAACGAGCTCGCCGAACACCTCGACGCCGACCTCGGCCCCCTCCTCGAGACCGGTGGGCAGGTAGCCGAGCGCGATGTTGCGTCCGATCGTGAAGCCGTAGCCGGCGCTGCGAACCCGCCCGGCCACCTCACCGTCCAGGTGGATCGCCTCGCCGCCGTAGACCGTCGCGTAGTCCGGGCCGCCGACGAGAAGCGTCCGCAGTCGCCGCTCGGGCCTGCGCGCCTCGAGGGCGGTACGGCCCGTGAAGTCCTTGTCCCAGGCGACGCAGAAGTCCAGACCCGCCTCGAGCGGCGAGTCTCCCGCGGTGAGGTCGGTGCCGAAGTAGCGGTAGCCCTTCTCGAGCCGAAGCGAGTCGAGCACGCTGTAGCCACCGGGCGTGATGCCGTATGGACCGCCCGCCTCGACAAGCCGGTCCCAGACCTGCACGGCCCGCTCGCGCTCGACGTAGAGCTCGAAGCCGAGCTCGCCGACGTACGTGATCCGCTGCGCCAGCACCGGGATCCCGGCTACCGAGACCTCCTTCGCGCGACGAAACGGGAGCGCCTCGCCGGACACGTCGTCCTCCGTGATCGCCTCCAGGACCGCGCGCGACTCCGGCCCCCAGATGCCGATCACCGCCAGCTCGTCCGTCACGTCGCGGATGACCACGTCGCCGTTCGTCTCGCCGGCGGCCAGCTCGAGCCATCCGCGGTCGGAGTCGATGGCGCCGGCGCCGGTGATGACCCGGAAGCGATCCTCTGCGAGCCGCGTCACGGTCACGTCGGCCACGATCCCGCCACGGTCGTCGAGGAACTGCGTGTAGACCACGCTGCCGACCGGGCGGTCGATCCGGTTGTCCGCCACGCGCTCGAGCGAAGGCAGCGCGCCGGCGCCCGAGAGCTCGAGCTTTCCGAAAGACGTCATGTCGATGATTCCCACCCCCTCGCGGAACGCCCGGTGCTCCTCGGCGAGCAGATCGAGGTACGGCGGCGCGGTCCACCCGAAGCCGCGCTGGTCGGCGCCGGCGCGCCGCCACGCGACGCCCGGACGAAAGTAGTCGGCCCGCTCCCAGCCGTTCTTCGTGCCGAAGACGGCGCCCAGCTCCTGCAACCGTCCATGGAGCGGGCTGAGCCGCTGCGGCCTCCCCCACTCGTCGGAGTCGAGCGGATAGCGCAGCCGGTAGTAGTACTTGTAGACCTCACGCGCGGCCGCGGTCGTGAAGTCGAGGTCGCGGTAGGGGCTACCGAAGCGCCAGGGCCGGTAGCCGTGGACGTCGAGCTCGGGCTCGCCGCTCGTGATCAGCTCGGCCGCGGTCTTCCCCATCCCGCCCGCTCCCCCGAAGCCGTTCAGGGACAGGCCAGCGGCAAGCCAGAAGCCCCGCACCCCGGGCAGCGGACCGAGGAGTGGATTGCCGTCCGGCGTCATCGCGTCCGGATGGCAGACGAGCTTCACCATCCCCGCGTCGTTGAGGAACGGGAACCGGCGGATCGCACCTTGCCAGAGCGGTCGGAAGCGCTCCTCGTCCGGCGGGAGCGACTGGCTGCCGTGCTCCCAGGGGACGCCGTCCTCCCACCTCGAGGCCGGATCGGCCTCGTAGCCGCCGAAGAGCATCCCGCCGGCCTCGGCCCGGCCGTAGACGAGGTTGTCGGTATCCCGAAAGCAGGGCATCTCGCGCGGAAGCTCCTGCCCGTCCACGGCGGCCAGCGCGATGTGCTGGTGGTCGACCGGGACGGAAGGCGTGAAGGCGCCCACCATCGCGCTGACCTGCGGCGCCCAGATCCCGCACGCGTTTACCACGCACTCGGTCTCCAGGCGTCCATCGTCGGTGCGAACGGCGCGGACCTCGCCTCCGAGCCCGAGCTCGATACCGGTGACGCGCATCCCGGTCAGGAAGCGGACGCCGAGATCGCGCGCCGCCGAGGCGAGCGCATGCGTCGCGGTATGGGGGTCGACCGCCCCGTCGTCGGGGATCCACACCGCGCCGTAGAGAGACTCAGCCGTCGCGGCGGGCATGAGCTCGACAGCATCCTCCGGCCCGATCACCTCGACGTCGAGCCCGATCGCTCGCGCTCGGCTGGCTCCGCGCTGCAGCTCCTTCAGGCTCTCGGGGCTCGACGCGATGCGGAGGCTCCCGACAGTCTCGAAGACACCCAGCTCTCGGTAGAGCTCGACGCTGTAACGGCGGAACCTCATCATCGTGGGCGAGGGATTGAACTGCGTGACGAGGCCCGCGGCATGGCATGTCGACCCGCTCGTCAGCTCGCCCTTCTCGAGCAGGATCGTGTCCGTCCACCCTGCTCTGGCGAGGTGATACGCCACGCTCGTCCCGGTGATCCCCCCGCCGATGACGATCGCCCTCGCCCGCTCCATGCGATAGAAACCTACGCCACGTGAGCAGCGGCGCGCAGATCGACGACATCCTCGAGCTCGTCCCGGAGCTGCGCGGCGCCGAGGCCGTCTCCGAGCTCGCGGGCGGATTGACGAACACGAACTACAAGGTCGAGACCGCCGCCGGCGCCTTCGTCGTCCGTGTCTCGGCCAAGGACGCGGGCCTGCTCGCGATCGACCGCGAGAACGAATACGAGAACAGCGTCGCCGCGGCGGAAGCGGGCGTCGGCGCAGGGGTGGTCTCCTATCTCCCGGACCGCGGCGTCCTCGTCCTCGAGTTCATCGAGGGGCAGACGCAGACGGCTGAGGATCTCCGGCGCGGCGACAAGCTCGACTGGGTCGCCGCGGCCTGCCGCCGGCTCCATGGAGCGCGGCGATTCCGCGACGACTTCGACATGTTCGAGATCCAGCCGCGCTACCTCCATCTCGTCCAGGAGCGCGGTTTCCGGCTACCGGACGGCTACCTCGACTATGAGCCCCAGGTGCGCCGGATCGAGCAGGCCATGGCCGTGCGAGACGAGGGCACGGTGCCCTGCAACAACGATCTCCTGGCCGAGAACTTCATCGACGTCGGCGACGGGTTCCGCCTGATCGACTACGAGTACTCCGGCAACAACGACGCCTGCTTCGAGCTCGGCAACGTCTGGAGCGAGGCGAACCTCTCCCTCGAGCAGCTCGACGAGCTCGTCGGCCACTACTACGGCCGTCCGCTCGCGAACAAGGTCGCCCGCGCGCGGCTCTGGGGCCTCATGTCGAAGTACGGCTGGACGCTCTGGGCGTCCATCCAGGACAGCGTTTCGGACATCGACTTCGACTTCTGGGGCTGGGGGATGGAGAAGTACGAGCGGGCCGTCGCCGAGTTCGAGGGCCCCGACTTCGAGCGCCTGCTCGAAGACGTCCAGCGCGAGGATTGAGCGGAGCAGGCCCGGGGGCCCGCTCCGCTCTCGTTTCGCCTATTCGGCCGGGATCTCGTTGTAGACCATCTTCAGGTTCATCCCCTGTCGTGCGCGGACGATCCTGGAGACGACGTAGATCGCGAGGGCGACCAGGTACAGAGCTCCCATGTAGAGAAGCGAGTCCCGGTTGTTCGAGCCGTAGACGTCGTCCTTCAGCCAGTAGTAGATGCAGAAGCCGAGGAAGGCGAGGAACGCGACACCCGCGACGGTGATGAGCGGGATCCCGGCCACCTTGTACCGCGCGATCGGCGACGCGTTGTAGATCTCCGGCTTCCTCCACGGGAGGATCATCGCCGCGACGGTCGAGCCCACGAACGTGACCGCGATGACGAGGGTCGCATCGAGTGTCCAGCTCGTGAACGTCGTGTTGTACGCGTAGAAGTACGCGATGATCAGCGACGGAACGAACATGATCAGGATGGCGTAGTAGGGCACGCCGTTCTTCGAGACCTGCGCGACCTTCTCGGGCAGGATCCGGTCGAAGGCCGTCGCGAAGATGACGCGGCTCGCGGTCAGGAACACCGTCCCCACCCAGCCGAAGAACCAGAGCGACATGAGCAGGATGACGATGAACTGGAGCCAAGGGCTGACGAAGAACGTGGCCAAGGTCACCGGGTAGGGCCACACGCCGCCCATCGAGTCGGATCCCGACCAGAACGCGTTGTTCGCCGCGTTGTAGAAGTCCCAGCCCATCGTCTTCGAGATGAGCATGAAGAAGATGATCGCCGCGATCGAGGTCGTGATCAGAGCGCCCGCCATCGCGTAGATGTTCTTGCGGAAGTCCGAAGCCCCGCGCACCTCGCCGTAGAGCGTTGCGCCCCAGTTCGACCAGAGATTGAAGAAGGCGATCATCGGGATGAGCAGGAGCGTGGACCCGAACGCGAGCCCGGCCACCTTGTCGGCTCCCTCGTAGCTCCCGGCCTGGAGCGTCTTCGCATAGGCGTCGCCGCTTGCCCCGTATTGATCCTGCGCCCCGGAGTTGAACGCGCTCATGAACGCGTCCTTCGAATGGAAGAGCAGGAGGCCGAAGACGATCGCGAGCCCGAGCAGGCCGCCGAAGAAGCACATCTTCTGCAGCCTCGCGTAGCCGCGCATCCCGAGCGAGATGAAGAACGCAGCGAGGACTGCGGTGATCACGGAGGCGGTGAAGACGCCCTTCGGCTCGCCCCAGAAGCTGACGCCGCGGTCCCATCCGATGACCGCCGCGAGCGGCTGGAAGAACTCCTTCACGAGGATGTTCGCGTAGATGGGCACCCAGTGCCAGTTGATGAACCACCAGCCGCAGACGGCGAGCACGAAGCCGATGCCGCCGCCGATCACGCGGCTCACCCAGACGTAGTCGCCGCCCGCCCTCGGCATCACCGCGATGAGCGACGAGTAGACGATCGTCTGGAAGAGGAGGTAGGCGCCGGAGAGCGCCACCGCGAGCATGAGACTCCCCTTCGGGATGAACGGGCCGAAGGAGAAGATGTAGAGCCCGAGCGTGATCAGGTTGATCGAGAAGGTCGCGTAGATGAACGCGTCCTGCACCGACCACCCCCGCACGAGACCCGTGGCCTTCCGGACGAAGAGCGACCGCTCCTCGTACGGTAGGTCACCCGCTGTCGTCGTCGCCATGCAGTTCCTCCTATCCGCTGGTGAGCAGGAAGCGCTTGACCTTCTTCTTGCCGTCGAGGTCGACGACGGCGCCGAGGAGATCGCCCTGCTCGTAGGAGCTCCCCGGGTTGATGCAGAGCGTGCGCCCGATCCGGGTCGACGCCTTGCATTCGTGGATGTGGCCGTGGAGAGACAGCGCCGGCTCGAAATCTTCGATTGCCTGCCGGACGGCAGTCGAGCCGACCGGCTTCGTCGCGCGGCCTGCGTCCTTCAGCCGCATGTCGTCCGTGAGGTCGGGTGCCTCGTCGAGCCCCGAGTTGTAGGGCGGGCAGTGGAAGCTGAAGATCGTCCGCTCCGGCTCGGCCGTCACCTGGTCGACGACCCGCTTGATCCGCTCGGCGAGCTGCGGCTCGTCCTCCTCGCGGTAGGTATCCCACGGAGTCAGGTTCGACCAGCCGGTCGACGCCATCTGGAAGCCGTCGAGCTCGACGACGCGTCCCTCCGCGAGCTCGACGTTCTTCGCCCCCGCCACGACTTCGTCGATGTCGAGCTGGTCGTCGTTTCCGGGGCAGACGAAGGCGCGGATGCCCGTGCCCTCGAGCCGCTCGTCGGCGAGCGTCATCCAGCGCTCGACGGTCTTCAGCATCTCGTCGTGAAAGAGCTGGTGCCAGCGCGGCTCGTCGTCGGCGAGCGCCCGCAAGTCGTCCGGATTGGTGCGAAACGGGTAATAGCCACGGCGGATGACCGCATCCTCGAACGCGGCGACCGCCTCCTCGCCGTCCAGCTCCTCGCGGTTTTCGAGCAGCGTCGCGTGCCAGCGCCCGCCACCGTCCTCCACGATCGGAACCAGCGCCTTGCCGGTCATGTCGCCCCCGAGGACGATCACGTCGGCCTCGTAGTGGCGCCCGCTGTTCAGGAACTTCCGCCAGCAGGTCTCCGAGCCGTGAATGTCGGTCGCGAAGAAAAGCCGCACTGTCAGCGGGATTGAACTACCGGGCCGGTCCCGTGGCAAGCGCCGGCAGCGTTTTCCATGACCAGAAGCGGGTACGCCCTATCTCGATGAGCACGCAAGAGGAGCGGGCGCGGAGGATCGGGCTCAACGAGGCCCTGTTCCGGCGCGTGAACGAGGAAATCGAGCGAGCGTTCGAAACGGACGAGACCGAAACCGATCGGCTCTCGATCTTGTGCGAGTGCGGCGATCTCGACTGCACCTCGCAGGTGCCGATCACCCCTGGCCGCTACCACGAGGTGCGCAAGAACTCCCTCCTCTTCATCGTCACGCCGGGCCACGATATCCCGGACGTGGAGACGGTCGTCGAGCGCGAGGCGGACTTCGAGATCGTCAGCAAGGACTCCGGCACGCCCGAGAAAATCGCCCGCTCGACCGCCTCGAACTAGATCCCTCAGACCTCCTCGGGAAGCTCGTACCAGCGCTTGCGGTCGCCGATGCGCGCACGCAGCTTCCACGCGCGTGACTTCGGCTCGGCCTCGATCCGGTCGAGCAGCGCGTCGAGCCTCTGGTCGAGAGTGGGACGGTCGGGCACGTCGTACGTGTCCGCGAAGCCGCGGCACGCGACGAGATTCTGGGTGATGGTTCGCCAGAGGCCCCAGTCGGAGGCGCAGAGCGCGGCGACACGCGGGGCGTTCACGGTCTCGCCGTCCTCCTCGCCGACAGGATGGTCGTGCAGGAGCGCGAGCGCGTCCCGCACGTCTTTCTCGTTCAACTGAACGACCTGGAGCTTCGTGAGTAGTAGCTCGGCCAGCGGGATCGAGACCGGGTCGACCTCGAGCCGCCCGTCGAGCGGGACGCGGTGGCACATCGAGAAGGCGCCGACGAAGACGTCCACCTGGCGCTCGTTCTCGTTGTCGAAGAAGAGTAGGCGGTCCCCACCGTGGAGGGCGTTGAAGGCGACGTGGGGCTCGTACCCCTCGGAGCGGAAGAGGTCCGTCGCGACACCGACGGCCTTCTTCGCCGTCATGAAGTCGAGGTCGGCGTAGGTGCGACGAAACGCGGGTGCGAGCTCTCCTGGGGCCCGGAGACCGATGGCGACGCCGCCGAGGAGCCGGATCGGCGTCCCGTCGGCGCTCGCCCGTGCGAGGATCCGCTTCCCCTCGGCGACGACGTCTGGCTCGATCGGGCCCATGGGAGAACAGTAACGCCGTGGCCCTGCGTAGACTCGGCCACGTGGCCGCGTTTCGCGCACAGGGTCTCGCGAAGCGATACGGCGCGGTCACCGCGCTGGGCGGGGTCGACCTCGAGGTGGCGGAGGGAGAGCTCGTGGGCCTGCTCGGCCCAAACGGCGCCGGCAAGTCGACGCTCGTGAAGATCGCCTGCGGCCTGGTGCGCCCCAGCGCAGGAACCGCGGAGGTGGCGGGCGCACCCGCCGGCTCACCCGCGGCGCGAGGCGCACTGGGCTATCTCGCCGAGCTCTTCCGCTTCCCCGGCTGGTACACGGCCAACGAGCTGCTCGACCTGCACCAGCGGCTGGCGGGGTCCGATGGAGGCGAGGAAGAGCGCGCCGAGCTGCTCGAGCTGGTCGGCCTCGCGGATGCCCGGACCCGCAGGGTCGACGAGATGTCGAAGGGGATGCAGCAGCGGCTCGGCATCGCGCAGTCGCTCGTCGGCCGCCCGCGACTCCTCTTCCTCGACGAGCCGACGAGCGCGCTCGATCCGGTTGGCCGCCGCACCGTCCGCGCGCTCCTCGAGGAGCTCCGCCGCCGCGGAGTGTCCGTGCTTCTCAACTCCCACCTTCTCAGCGAGGTCGAGCTCGTCTGCGACCGGGTGGTCATCCTCTCCAAGGGCCTCGTCGTCGCGGCCGGGCGAACGGAGGAGCTCGCGACGTCGCGCGGTGTCGAGGTGGACACGGAGTCGGGAACGCGGCTCTACGAATCCGCCAGGCAAGAGGATGCCCCCCGGATCGTCGAAGAGCTGGTCGCGGCAGGCGAGCGCGTGTACGGCGTGCGCGTCCTCGAGACGTCGCTGGAGGAGATCTACCTCGAGGCGGTTCAGGGAGACACGACGTGAGCGGCGCGGTCATCATCGCCGGGTACGCGATCCGCGAGAGCGTGCGCCGCCGTGTCTTCCCGGTCGTCCTCGTCCTCACGGCCGCCTTCCTCGGGCTCTACGCCTTCGGGACGTACAAGGCCTACCAGTCGATCGATCCGAACGGCATCGAGTCCGTCGGCAACGGCGGGCTGATCGACACGCGCGTCCTCTTCAGCGCGACGCTCTTCGGGCTCTCGATCTTCGCCGTCCTCTTCCTGGGCACCGTGCTCGCGATCTTCCTCACGCACGCGGTCGTTCGAGGGGACGCCGAGCGCGGGCTGCTGCAGCCCCTCGTCGTCCGGCCGGTGGGTCGCGCCGCGCTCCTCGCGGGGCGCTTCGGCGCGGCCACTCTCGTCTGCGCCGTTTACGTGATCGTCGTCTACACGGCGTCGCTCCTCATCACCAACTGGGTCACGGGTTGGTGGCCGGACCGGATCGTCCTGCCCGCGATCGAGCTCGCTGCGGCCGTCGCCGTGATCGTGGCCATCTCCCTCTTCGGATCGATCGTCCTCTCGGCGATCGCGAACGGCATCGCGATCTTCATGGTCTTCGGCGCGGGGCTCGTCGCCGGTCTTCTCGGCCAGATCGGGGAGGCGCTCGATTCGGAGAGCCTGAAGACGATCGCCAAGGTCTCGACCTGGGTGCTCCCCTTCGAGGCTCTCTACCAGGACGCGCTCAACCGCATCACGGCCGACACGGCGGGGTTCACGAAGGCCGCGCTGTCACTGGGGCCGTTCGGCGGCGCGCAGCCGGCCGGGGGCTGGCTCGGCCCGTATGTCGTCGCCTACGTCGCCGTCCTCGGCGCGATCGGGCTCTGGGGCTTCAACCGCAAGGACCTCTAACCCCCTTTTGGGGGACCCGAACATGGCCGGTCCCGCCCTACAGTCAGAGCGTGTGGGAGCTGGACCGAGCGTTGGAGGACGACACTCGCGCTGCAAGCATGTTCGCGTGGCTCGGTGCCGCCGGGGTCGTGACCTGGCTCGCATCGATCGTCCTCGCCGACTCACTGCTTCCCATCACGAGCATCACCGCGCTCGGGGCGATCGTCTTCGGGGTCGTGGGCTGGCGGGCATCGAAGCACGGCGACCCCCGTGAGGCGACGAACTTCGTCGCCGTCACGCTCGCAGTCGTCCTCGCCGTGCTCTGGCTCTTCCTGCTCGGCGCGCTCCTCTTGCGCCTGGGCTAGCCGTCCTGGCCGGCGGGCCGGCCCGGAACGGTTAGTCGCCGCTAGGGGCAGCGACGAGGACGCCGCCGAGAATCTCGTCGATCCGTTGCAGCACGTCCTCGTCGAGATCGACGCCGCTCGCCGCGACATTGTCGTCGACCTGCTCCGGCCGCGTCGCGCCGACGATCGCACTCGAGACCCCCGGCTCATGTAGAACCCACGCGAGCGCGAGCTGGGGCATGGTGATGCCGAGGTCGTCCGCGATCGGCCGCAGGTCCTGCACCGCCGTGAGGACGTCGTCGCGCATGAAGCGGGACATCATGTCCTGGTCTCCCGGCGTCGCCGCGCGGGTGCCGCTCGGCGGCTCCTCCCCGGGCTTGTACTTGCCCGCGAGGACGCCCTGCGCGAGGGGCGACCAGACGACCTGGCCCATGCCGAGCCGCCTGCAGACCGGGAGGACGTCTTCCTCGATCTTCCGCTGCAGCATCGAGTACTCGGGCTGGTTCGAGACCAGAGGGTCGAGGTTGAGCTCGGCCTGGATCCGCCTCGCCTCTTCGATGCGCTGCGCCGACCACTCCGAGACGCCGACGTAGAGCACCTTGCCCTGCGTGACGAGGTCGTCCAGCGCGCGCAATGTCTCCTCGAGCGGCGTGTCGGCGTCCGCGCGGTGGCACTGATAGAGATCGATGTAGTCGGTGCCGAGGCGGCGAAGTGACGCGTGGCACTGCTCCATGATGTGCTTGCGCGAGAGCCCGCGGTCGTTGGGCCCGTCGCCCATCGGGAAATAGACCTTGGTTGCGAGGAAGTAGTCGTCGCGGTCGATGCCCTTGAGAGCGCGGCCGGTCACCTCCTCAGCGGCGCCGCGCCGGTAGACGTTGGCCGTGTCGAAGAAGTTGACCCCGAGCTCGAAGGCGCGGTGAATGCACGCGGTCGCCTTCTCGTCCTCCACCGACCCGCCGTAGGTGAGCCAGGAGCCGAGCGCGATCTCCGAGACCTTGACCCCGAAGTCGCCGAGCTTCCGGTAGCGCATGCCGGAGGTCTACCAGAACCGTCGGGCCGGAAACCCTGTGAAGTCGGGACGGCCGGATTCGAACCGGCGGCCTCCTGCTCCCAAAGCAGGCGCGCTACCAGGCTGCGCCACGTCCCGCGCCTCTCCAGTGTAGTGGCCACGTCGCCCGGATAACCTCCGCCGCCGTGGTCGATGCGCCGCTCACCGTCCGCGAGCTCGAAAACGAGCCCGCCGTGCACCGCCGCCCGGCCCTGGGCTACGCGCTGGTCGTGGCGGCCGTCGCTTTGTGGTCGGTGAACGCCACGATCGCGAAGATCGTCGTCGACTCGGGCGGGCTCTCGACCCTCAGGCTCGCGGAAGTGCGTGGAACCGGCGCCGCGCTTCTCCTCTTCCTCGGCGTTGCCGTCGTGCGGCCGCGGAGCCTCCGGGTGACGCGTCGCGAGCTCGGCTACCTGGCGATCTTCGGGATTTGCGGACTGGCCTTCGTCCACTTCTTCTACTTCACGGCCATCACGCACCTCGACATCGGGATCGCGCTCGTCATCCAGTACCTCGCCCCCGTGCTCGTCGCACTGTGGGCTCGCTTCTTCGTCCACGAGCCGGTGCGGCGGCGCCTGTGGCTCGCGCTTGCGCTCGCGCTCGTCGGGCTCATGCTCGTCGCCGAGGTCTGGAATGGGGGCGGGACGCTCAACGGGGTCGGCGTCGCGGCGGCCCTCGCCGGCGCCTTTGCGTACGCGCTCTACATCCTCATGGCGGAGCACAGCGTTCGCGGCGGCCGCGACGTCTTCTCGCTGCTCGCGTGGGGATTCCTCTTCGCCTCGCTCTTCTGGGCGGTCGTGCAGCCGTGGTGGAGCTTTCCCGAGGGCGTCCTCACGTCCGACGCTTCGCTCCTCGGACGGCTCGACCAGCACGACCTCCCGGTGTGGCTCCTCCTCGGCTACGTCGTCGTGCTCGGAACCGTCGTGCCGTTCGTCTGCATGATCACGGCGCTCCGCCACCTCCCGGCGACGCGCGCGACAGTCGTGGCCATGGTCGAGCCGGTGCTCGCCGGGCTCGTCGCATACGCCTGGCTCGGAGAAGAGATCTCGGCGGGGCAGATCGTCGGCGGCCTGCTCGTCCTCGGCGCGATCGTCCTCGCGCAGACGGCACGCGGGACCTAGGTCGCGCCGAGGAGGTCGCGGAGCTCGGAAAGCTTCTCCGCGCGCAGCTCCTCGCGCTCACCGCGAGCCACGGCGCCGACGACCTCCTCCACGAGAGCCGCGAGCTCCACGGGGTTGAACGGCTTGGTGATGTAGTCGAGTCCGCCCGCGCCGAGACCCCGGGCGCGGTCGCGGATGTCGGCGCGCGCCGTGAGGAAGATGATCGGGATGCGGCGCGTCGTCTCGTCCTCGAGCAGGCGCTGAGCGACCGTCCAGCCGTCGAGGCCGGGCATCATCACGTCGAGGAGGATCGCGTCGGGCCGCTCCTCCCGCGCCAGCTCGAGCCCCCGCTCCCCGCTCTCCGCTTCGAGCACCGCCTTCCCCTCGGCCTCGAGGTTCACCCGGCAGAGCAGCCGGATCGGAGCCTCGTCGTCGATCACGAGCACGCAGAGCGGCATCAGGCGCTCACCTTCTCCGGTGCCGTCTCCATCGGCCCGGCCGCAGGGGCCGCAGGGAGCTCGAAGACGAACGTCGAGCCCTGGCGTTCTTTCGACTCGACCCAGATCTTCCCGCCCATGGCGATGAGGAGACCCCGCGCGAGGAAGAGGCCGAGGCCGGTGCCGTGTACCCCCGTGCCGCCGTCGGAACGGTAGAATTTGGAGAAGATCCGCTGCTGGTCGGCTCTTGGGATCCCGACGCCCTGGTCGGAGACCCGCACCTCGGCGCTCTCGGGCCGGCGCCGCGCCGAGATGAGTATCCGGCCGCCGTGCGGGGAGAACTTGACGGCGTTCTCGACCAGGCTGAGGAGCACCTGCGAGAGCTTCTCGCGGTCGGCCTCGACGATCACGCCTCCGCTTGGCAGGTCGAGCTCGAACTCCCAACGCTCCGCGTGCTCCTGCATGCGCGCGACCACCTCGCCAGCGACGGCGCCCACGTCGGTCTCCTCGAGGTTGAGCTGTAGCGTGCCGGTCTCGAGCCGGGCGACGCTCAGCAGGTCGTCCACGATGTTGATCAGCCGCTCGGACTCCGACGCGATGTAGCCGAGAAACGTCGCGCGCTCGGCATCGGAGAACTGCACGTCCCCGCGCATGAGGGTCTCGGCGAAGCCGTAGATCGACGTGAGCGGCGTCCGCAGTTCGTGCGAGACCGTGGCGACGAAGTCCGATTTCATCTGCTCGACCACGCGCTCGCCGGACACGTCACGAAAGGCGAAGATCCGACCCGCGACCGCCGCGCTCGCGTCCATCATGACCGCCTCGCTGACCGAGAGCCAGACCTCCTTGTCGCCGCGCCGGATCGAGATAGTTCGCTCACCGGGAGGCGTGCCGTCGTCCGCGGCGAGCTCGCGCTGAAGGACTTCGACGACCTGACGTCCGAGCGCCTCGTCGGCGGGCACGCCGCTGATCTGCTCGGCAGTGGCGTTCCAGAGGACGATCGCCCCGTCGCGGTCGACGGCGACGATGCCGTCGGCGATGTTGGCGAGGATCGCCTCGCTCCGCTCCTTCTCCTCGGCCACTCGCTGGTACAGCTCGGCGCTCGAGAAGACGGCCGATGCCGTCGCGGCGAGCGCGGCCAGAGACTGCACCTCGTCCTCGCGCCAGTGCCGGACCTTCGCGTCGTAGACGGCGAGAACGCCGCTGAGCCCGCCGCCGTGGAGAAGCATCGGCACGGCGACACAGCTGACCATGCCGTTGGCGAGCAAGGGATCCTCGTGGCCGAACCGCGGCGTCTCGCGCGCATCCGAGACCGTGAGCGGCGCGCGCGACTGGGCCGCGATACCGACCGCACCGGCGGCAGAGGGCGAGCGCAGGTTTCGCACGCCCTGCGTGCCCGGCCCGAACGCCGCTCGAACCACGAGCTCGTCGTTTTCGAGCACACGGAGAACGGCCGCGTCCGCGTCCAGGAGTGCCGGCGCCTCGCGGACGACCTCTGCGAACGCAGCCGCCGGATCGAGCTTCGTGGCGAGGAGACCCCCGATGTCCGCCAGCCGCTGGGAGAAGGTGTGTGCGCGGCGCTCGCCCTCGAAGAGCTCGGCGCGCTCGAGGGCCCCACGCGCAGCGCCGGTGAGGTGCTGTGCAAGCGCGAGGTCGTCGTCGGAGAAGCTCCGTTCCTCCCGGTAGAGGACGACCACGGCGTGCATCTGCCCCTGGGCGCCCAGGACGGGCGCGGCGATCAGCGAGCGATAGCCCTCGCCCGTCAGGAGCTCCCGTAAGGACGCCTTGAAACGGTCGTCCGCGGCCAGCGACGTCGAGGAGAGGATCCTTCCCTCCTGCGCTGCGGCCGGAAGTGGCGAGACCTCCTCGGGAAGGCCTGGCTCCAGCTCGCGCGCGACGGCGTCGGGAAGCTCATGCGATCCGGCGAGCGCGAGGTTGTCGCCTTGGGGCTGGAGCACGAGCGCTGCCGATCCCCCCAGCGCATCGCAGGCCGCCTGGGCGAGCGCGTCGAGCGTCTCGCTCAGTGAGAGCGTCGAGCCGAGGACCTCGGCGATGCGATAGAAGCCGCGTTGCACCTGCGCCTGCCGCTCGCGCTCGCCGAAGCTCTCCGCGTTGTGGAGGGCCAGCGAAGCAAGGCGCGCGAACGTGTCGAGCAGCTCCAGGTCGCTCTCGTCGAAGCGGCCGTGGTCGCGTGCGCAGACGCCGAGGACACCTCGCGTCTCGCCCAGCCAGGTGATCGGAGCGTCCATGACTTCCGCGAACGCCAAGTAGTCCTCGGTCGGGGTCGGGTTCTCCGTCCGCCCGAAGTCACGCTTGAGCAACGGCCGCCCGGTCGATAGCACCTCCTGGAATGTCCCCTGCGGCGCAATCTCGCGGCCGATGTTCCGCTCCGGCACGCCGAGCACCGCCTGGCAGCGAAGCGTCGTGCGACTCTCGTCGTAGATCCAGCAGTCGGCGGCGTCGGCGCGGAGGAGCTGCACGACCTCGGTCACCAGGCGCTGGATCACGGAGGAGAACCGGAGGTCGGAGGTGAGCACCTGGCCGGCCTTGAGGAGGGCGGCCTGTTCCTGCAGGCGCCGCTCGTTCTGCTGCAGCAGCCGGGCGGTGTGCACCGCAAGGCCGATCTCGCGCGCGACAGCCTCCGCGAGCGAGATCTCGTGCACGCTCCAGGCGGACGGCTCCGCCCGATGGAGCCCGAAGACGCCGATGATGCGGTCGAAGACGAGGATCGGCGTGGCGATGACAGCGCGCGTGCGAAGCGCGACGAGGGTGTCGCGCCCGCCCAGGGACGGATCGTCGAGCTCGGGCGCCGTCACGGTGTCCGCCACCACGACCGTCCGCCGCTCGCGGGCCGCGAGATTGGAGGCCGGGAGTCGATCCGCGGCCTCGCCGATCGCCTCGAATCCGGGGGCGTCCCATTCGGCCTTGATCGGCGATTCCTCGCCGAGCTCCCCGAGCCGGATGAAGGCGCGGGAGAGGTCGAGCGCGCGGCCGACCTCCGACACGGCAACCGACAGGACCGCGTCGAGGTCGAGCTCCGAGCGCACCCGTCGTGAGATGTCGGCGATCAGGCGCTCGCGTTCGAGCGCGGAGGCGAGCGCTTCCTGTGAGGTCGCCTGCCCGAGGGCGAGGGCGGTCTCGTTGGCGAGATCCTGCATGAGCTCGGTCTCGGAGGGGGTGAAGAGGCGCGGAGTCTCGCTCGCGACGGCGAGGACCGCGGTGACCCGGCCTTCCGAGAGGAGCGGCACGAAGGCGGCGCTGTGGGCCCCCACCCGCTCCGCCAACTCCTGGTTGACCTGCGGCGACGTCTTGACGTCGAAGACCACGTGGGGAACCCGCTCGCGGGCCACGGAGACGATCCCGCTCTGGTCGCGCACGAGGTCGAGCTCGACCGTCCGCCACCAGGCCGCGTCGATCCCGCGCGAGGCGAAGCCGTCCGCGCGGCCCGCCTCCTCGTCGACGGTGGCGATCATCGCCCGCGTCACTCCGAGCACGCCTTCGAGCTCGTCGAAGAGGCGGCCGGCCGCCTCCCGTCCGCTCCCTCCGAGCGCGAGGGCGGACGAGAGCCGGGAGATGGATTCGGCGTCGCGACGCCGCTCGGACGCCTCGCGTTCGGCCTCGACGACTCGCGGCGCGGCGGAGACGAGCAGGTGGCGCTCTCCCCACCGCCAGATGAAGATCCCGGCCGGGACATAGGCGAGGAGCGCCAGCAAGAAAATCGGCCAGGGGTTGACGCTGCCCAGGAAGGTGTCGTCCTCGAGCTCGGCACCGCCCATGACGCCCGCGAGCGCGCCGACGAGCACGAACACGAGCCACATTCCGAGGCCCAACCAGGAAAAGCGCTCGCGGCGGCGCAGAAGCTCGGGCGTCAGCGCAAGCGCGAGGCTCAGATAGAGCGCCGAAAGCACGAGGAGCGGGACGACCTCGAGCAGGATGACGCGGGTGTCGTGATTCACTGGGCAACGTGATGATAGGTGCGCCTGCGGCGCCAGTCGAGGGCCCGTCCGGGCGGGAATCCGGGTTGCAAAGATGGGCCGAAGGACCTATTGGCAGGGCCAAAGAGCCGCTGTAGCGTCTCCGCCACTGGGCGATGCGAACCGCGGCATGTGTCCCTGGCCATGTAAGCCGCGGTGAGCAACTTGGGAAGGCCCGCCGCGCTTACCCCCCCGAGCGGCGGGCTTTTCCTTGTGCGGGGCCGATGCGGCGACGGTTCCCCCGTTGGGGCGAGCGGCCCGTGACTACACTCAGAGAGCGGTGGTCAAACGGCTGGTTCTCGCGTCGCCCAGGGGCTATTGCGCCGGGGTCGAGCGGGCGGTCGAGACGGTGGAGCAGGCACTCGAGCAGCTCGGCGCTCCCGTGTACGTCCGCAAGCAGATCGTTCACAACGCGCACGTCGTCCGTGATCTCGAGGAGCGAGGCGCCGTCTTCGTCGAGAGCGAGGCCGACGTGCCCCCCGGCGCCTTCGTCGTCTTCTCGGCCCACGGCGTCTCGCCGGCCGTCCGCGAGCGCGCGGCCGCGCGGCGCCTGCGCGCGATCGACGCGACCTGCCCGCTCGTGTCCAAGGTTCATGCGGAAGCCAGGCACTACGCGCGCCGCGGCTACACGATTTTCCTGATCGGCCATGCCGGCCACGAAGAGGTCGAGGGAACGACGGGCGAGGCTCCCGAGGCGGTGATCCTCGTCCAGTCGGCGGCCGAGGCCGAGTCCATCCCGGCCCCGACCGGCGAGCGTCTCGTCTACCTGACCCAGACGACCCTCTCCGTCGACGACACGAGCGAGATCGTCTCCGTTCTGAAGCGCCGCTTTCCGCGTCTGGAGGCGCCGCCGACGGAGGACATCTGCTACGCGACGACCAATCGCCAGCGAGCGGTGAAGCGCCTCGTGGCAGCGGTCGACCTCCTCCTCGTCGTCGGCTCGCGCAACAGCTCCAACTCGAACCGGCTCGTCGAAGTAGCCCGGGCACGGGGCGTCGAGGCTCACCTGATCGACGACGAGCGAGGGATCGACGAAGCCTGGCTGGCCGGGGTCGAGAGTGTCGGCCTGACGGCGGGCGCGTCCGCTCCGGAGTCGCTCGTCCGCCGTGTCGTGGCGTGGTTCCGCGAGCGCGGCGTCTCCCAGATCGAAGCCCTCGACTCCGCCGTCGAGGACGTCTTCTTCCGGCTTCCGCTCGAGGTGCGCTCGAGCGGCGTCACCAAGTCGTAGCCGAGACGCTCCCGACGCGCTTTCCGGCGCGCGTGAAGAGGATGACCGAGCGCCCGTCCGAGAGAAGCGTGGCCACGAGCCGGCCGTGGTCGGCGAAGCCGAGCCCGCCGCCGAATGCGCCGGGCGGGACCGCGAACGCACCGAGCAGGCGGCCGTCGCGCCAGAGCTCGATCCCGGCCTGCGCGGGCTCCTTGGCGGGGAAACGGTAGACAGCGAGCGCGAGCGTTCCGTCCGGGGCAGCCGCCAGGTGCGAGATGTCGAACGGCTCGCCGAGATCGGGGCTCGGGAACGCGGAGTCCACGGAAGCCGAGCTCAGGTACTGCCGCCCTTGGCGCAGGACGCGCTTGCGGGTGAAGGGCCCAACGGCCATGTAGCCGGCCGCGGCGCGCTGCACCGTCGTGCGCGCCGGCGCCGCGGTTGCAGGCGACCGCGCGACTCGCTCCTTTCCGTCAGGCCTCACCGCGTCGGCTGCCGCTATCGCGGCGAGCACCACGACCGCGACGAGCACGAGACGGCTCATCCCGCCTTCCGCACCGCCAGCTCGTCGCCGACGTCCACGTCCTCGGCCAGCGTCTCCGCGGCGATCCAGTCCTTGTGCCGGAGGAGCGTCTCGTCGGAGCGCGGCAACGTGAGGGCGATGCGGTCGGTCACCTCGAGCCCCGCATCGCGCCGCATCCGCTGGATCGCGTGGATGAGGTCGTAGACGCGTCCCTCGGCCTCGAGCTCGGCGTCGAGCCGGGTGTCCACGCCGACCACGTAACCGTCGTCGTGCTTCACCTCCCACCCTTCCCTGGGCGTGTAATCGAGCATGAACTCGCCGCGAGAGAGGATGTAGCCGTCCGCACGGAGGGTGCCGTCCGAGACCTCGAAGTGGCCCTCGTCCAGCAGGCGCCGAAGCTCGGGGAGGTTGGGGCCGTACCGCGGGCCGACGAGGTCGAGCTTCGGCTTCGCGCGCACCTCGGCGACCTCGGCGGGCGTCTCGTGGATCGCGACCTCCTTGACGCGCAGCTCGGCGGCGAGATCCTCCACCTGGCGCGAGATGAGCATGCGGCGACCGGGATCGGAGGTGGCGACGACCAGTCTGCGCAGAGGCTGGCGCAGCCGGATGCCTGCCGCGTCGCGCGCGGCGCGGGCGAGCTCGGCGACCTGGCGTGCGTCCGCCACCTCGGCGAGGAGCGGGGAATCCTCGAGGCGCGAGGAGACCTGCGGCCAGCCGGAGAGAAAGACGCTCTCCGGCGCGGGCCGGACCTGCCCCGCGAGGTTCCGCCACAGGTGCTCGGCGAGGAACGGCATGACCGGGGCGATGACCCGCGTCGCCTGGACGAGCGCGTACCAGAGCGTCCTGAACGCCGCCTCGTCGAGGCCGTAGAAGCGTTTGCGCGAGCGGCGGATGTACCAGTTGGAGAGATCGTCGGTGAAGCTCTCCCAGGCGCTCGTCACGTCCGGAGTCCAGAACCGCTCGTAGGCGTCGGTCGCCGCCGCGACGAGCTGCTGGGTCCGGGCGAGCAGCCAGCGGTCGAGTGGTCGGAGATCTCCATCCGGCCCGCGCTCGAGATCGCGGTAGGTCGGCTTGAACCCCTCGATGTTCGCGTAGAGGACGAAGAACGAGGCGGAGTTCCAGAAGGTGAGGAGTCGCCGCTTGACCTCGTTGGCGGGGCCGTAACCGAAGTTGAGGTTCTGCTGGGGGACCTGGTCGCAGTACATGAACCGCATCACGTCGGCTCCCATGCGATCCATCGCCTCGTTCGCCTCGATCGCATTCCCCCACGACTTGTGCATCTCCTTGCCGGTCTCGTCGCGGAGCTTCTCGTAGGCGAGGATCTGCCGGTAGGGCGCCTTCCCGACGAGCGCCACCGACATGAAGAGCTGCGAGTAGAACCAGAGGCGGATCTGCTCGCGCATCTCGGAGACCCAGTCCGCGGGGAACCACGTCTCCCAGTAGGAATGATCCGGTAGGTCGGCGCCCGAGAGACCCTCCGAGGCCCCGTTCGCATAGCCGTGCTCGCGCCACTGCGTGCTCTCCCAGCCCAGCGTCGAGAACGGGACGATGCCGGCGTCGAGCCAGGCGTCGCCGACTTCCGGCACGCGCCGCACCTCCTCCCCGCACTCTTCGCAGCGGATCGGCACCTCGTCGACCCACGGGCGGTGCAGCTCCTCCAGCTGGTCGAGTCCGCCCGCCGCTCGCTCCTCGAGCTCCGCGCGCGACCCGACGACGTTCACGTGGCCGCACTCGCACGGATAGAACGGGAGGGGCAGGCCGAAGTAACGCTTCCGCGAGATGTTCCAGTCCCCCATGTTGCGCAGCCAGTCGTCCATGCGCTTCGAGTAGAAATCGGGCGTCCAGGCCACGGTCGCGTTGGCGTCGAGCATCGGTTGGCGGATCTCGTCGCACGAGATGAACCACTCGTCCACGATCCGGAAGATGAGAGGCGTGTGGCACCGCCAGCACACGGGGTAGCGGTGGACGATCTCACCTGCCTCGAGGAGCCGCCCGCGCTCGCCGAGGTCGCCGATGATCTGGTCCTTGGCCTCGGCGGTCGACGTGCCGTGGAGCCACCCGTAGGCCTCGTAGAAGCGGCCGGCCTCGTCCACGGGCATGAGCACGGCGAGGTCGTGCTCGCGTGAGAGGTCGAAGTCCTCGGCACCGCAGCCGGGTGCGATGTGGACGATGCCCGTCCCCTCCTCCATGGTCACGTCCGCCCAGGGAATGACGCGATGCTCGACGTCCTCCGTGGCGGGCAGATGGTCGTACGGCCCTTCGTAGGAGCGCCCGACGAGCTCGCTCCCCTTGACCGTGGCGACGACCTCGCCCCCGAACGGAAGCTCGGCGAGGCGGGCCTCGGCGACCCAGAGGAAGCCGTCCGCGGTGGAAAGCTTCACGTATTCGGCGTCGGGGTCGACCGCGGCCGCAACGTTCGCGGGGAGCGTCCACGGCGTCGTCGTCCAGACGACGAGCGCCTCGCCCTCCGCGTCGGTCAGAGGGAGACGGACGTACAGGGATGGATCGCTGCGGTCCTCATAGGACCCGATCAGCTCGTGCTGGGAGATGGACGTGCCGCAGCGCGGGCACCAGACGTTCGAGCGATGCCCCTGGTAGAGCCAGCCGCGTTCGTGGACCGTCTTGAGAAACCGCCAGATGTACTCGATGTTCGTGTCCGAGAACGTGTAGTAGTCGTTGTCCCAGTCCATCCACATCCCGAGGCGCTTCGACTGGTCGGTGATGACCTCCGAGTACTCGGCCACGGACTGCTTGCACTTCTCGGCGAAGGCGGCGAGGCCGTACTCCTCGATCTCCCGCTTCGAGTTCAGGCCGAGCAACCGCTCGACGTTGACCTCGACCCAGAGGCCCTGGCAGTCGAAGCCGTTCTGGTAGCGCTGGTCGAAGCCCTGCAGCGCCTTGTAGCGCTGGAACACGTCCTTGAGCGTCCGACCCCAGCAGTGGTGAACGCCCATCGGGTTGTTCGCCGTGATCGGGCCGTCGACAAAGCTCCACTTGGGCCCCTCGCGGTTGAGCTCCCGCAGGCGCTCGAAGGCCTGCTTCTCCTCCCACCAG
>DATAOL010000180.1:0-11153 GCA_036265755.1 Gaiellaceae bacterium
GCCGGGGGAGCAGGTGACGCTCTCAGGTGCCGATTGGGCGCCCGGGGAAAGCGTGCACGTTAGGGTCAACGACGACGCGGGCCAGACGTGGAGCCGCGATGTCGACGTCACAGCCGCGGAGGACGGGACGATCTCGGACCAATTCAAATTGCCGGACTGGTTCGTGGCGCAGTACTCCGTGACCGCCACAGGCGCTTCCTCAGGGACGGCGACGTGGACCTTCACGGACGGGAACGTGACGCTGCACCTCGCTTCCACAGAGGGCGTTGCGGACATGACCGTGACCTTCGACCGCTGGAACGGCAGCTCGACCTGTACCGGTACAGCCACGCTAACGAACCAGACGGTGACGGCCACGAGCGGCGGCACGGTCAATATCCCCGGCTTCGGTGGGAGCGGTGATTCCGTGAAATTGAAGTCGGTCACGACCTCGACCGCCGGAAAGGCCTTCGACAAATGGACGAGCGCCGTGGGCACGACGGGGAGCGCCAAGAACACGGACTCAGGCGTAGACGTCCCGGGCAGCCCAACGCCGTGCATCTCAAACGGCAGCGGAGGGACGAACGGAAACCTGCAGGACGCCTTTGCCCACTTCAGGAACTCGAACACGGCGCCGGTCGCCGATTCGCAGTCCGTCTCGACGAACGAGGACACGGCGAAGGCGATCACCCTGACCGGCTCGGACGCCGACGGCAACAGCCTCACCTTCGCGGTGGGCACCGGGCCGAGCCACGGAACGCTTGGCTCGATTGGCGCCGTCACCTGCACGGGCACGGCCCCGAAGAACTGCTCGGCCAGCCTCACCTACACGCCCGCCGCGAACTACAACGGCTCGGACAGCTTCACGTTCAAGGTCAACGACGGAAACCTCGACTCCGCGGCGGCGACTGTCTCGATCACGGTCAACGCGGTCAACGATGCCCCGACCGCCGATTCGCAGTCCATCTCGACGAACGAGGACACGGCGAAGGCGATCACGCTGACGGGCTCGGACGTCGACGGGAACAGCCTCTCGTTCGCGATCGTGGCCGGACCGAGCCACGGAACGCTCGGCTCGATCGGGTCCGTCAGCTGCACGGGCACCGCCCCGAAGAGCTGCTCGGCCGGCGTCACCTACACGCCTGCCGCGAACTACAACGGCTCGGACAGCTTCACCTTCAAGGCCAACGACGGCACCGCCGACTCCTCGGCGGCGACCGTCTCGATCACGGTCAACGCGGTGAACGACGCGCCCACGTGCTCCAACGGCAGCGCCACGACCGATGAGGACACGCCGAAGGCGATCACGCTCAACTGTTCCGACGTCGACGGCGACTCCCTCACGTACTCGATCGTCTCCGGCCCTGCGCACGGGAGCGTCTCGAGCGGCACGAGCGCGAGTCGCACGTACAGCCCCGCGGCCAACTACAACGGCTCGGACAGCTTCACCTTCAAGGCCAGCGACGGCAGCGCGGAGAGCAACACCGCGACGTTCAACATCACGGTCAATGCTGTGAACGATGCGCCGGCCGCCGATTCGCAGTCCGTCTCGACGAACGAGGACACGGCGAAGGCGATCACGCTCACCGGCTCGGATATCGACGGCGACAGCCTGACGTTCGCAAAGGTGGCCGCCCCGACTCACGGTTCGCTGGGCGCGATCGGCCCCGTGACGTGTACCGGCACCGCTCCGAAGAGCTGCTCCGCTGGCGTCACCTACACGCCTGCCGCGAACTACAACGGCTCGGACAGCTTCACGTTCAAGGTCAACGACGGAACCCTCGACTCCGCGGCGGCGACCGTCTCGATCACCGTCAACGCGGTGAACGACGACCCCACGATCGCG
Organism: Gaiellaceae bacterium; assembly: GCA_036265755.1. Lineage (GTDB taxonomy): Bacteria > Actinomycetota > Thermoleophilia > Gaiellales > Gaiellaceae > DATEOR01. The sequence continues at coordinate 1,826 of DATAOL010000180.1, forward strand.
CGTGACAACGCGTCGGTGACGGTCGATGAGGGACAGACGGCCCACAACACCGGGACGTTCGGCGATGTCGACGGCGACACCGTCACGTTCAACGCATCGGTCGGCACGGTGACGAAGAACGACAGCGACGGCACTTGGAGCTGGTCCTATGCGACCGACGACGGGCCGTCGGATTCCCAGACCGTCACCGTCAACGCGAGCGACGGTCATGGCGGCAGCTCGTCGACGACGTTCAGCCTGGTCGTCACCAACGTCGCCCCTTCGGCCACCTTCAGCGCGCCGGCTTCGGTCAACGAAGGCTCGGACGTCCATATCTCGCTGGCAAGCGCGTCCGATCCGGCGGGCGCCGACACGAGCGCCGGCTTCACGTACGCGTTCGACTGCGGCTCCGGCTACGGCACCTTCGGCGCGGCCAACAACAAGGATTGTCCGACGAACGACAATGGGAGCCGGACGGTCAAGGGCAAGATCAAGGACAAGGACGGCGGCGTCTCCGAGTACACCGCCTCGGTCACGATCGCCAACGTCGCCCCGACGGCGACGTTCAACGCGTCGGATGTCAACGAGGGCTCGGACATCCACCTCTCGCTGACCGGCGCCTCTGATCCTTCTTCCGCCGACACGGCGGCGGGCTTCACGTACGCGTTCAACTGTGGCTCGGGCTACGGAGCCTTCGGCTCCTCGAGCTCGGCCGACTGCCCGACGAACGACAACGGCAGCCGCACGGTCAAGGGCAAGGTCAAGGACAAGGACGGCGGCGTCTCCGAGTACACCGCCTCGGTCACGATCGCCAACGTCGCTCCGACGGTCACGCTCGTCGGCGCTGCCTCGGCGGACGAAGGCGACACGAAGAGCTACACGTATTCGTGGACCGATCCGGGCTCGGCGGACACCTTCCCGGCGGCCGGCAACTCGGTCAGCTGCGGCACGCACGGAACGTCCTCGGACGAGGTCTTCGACCCGTCCTCCAAGAGCGGCTCCTTCAAGTGCCACTGGACGGACGACTCCGGCGCGGGCACGGCCGACGTGAAGGCGACGGTCACCGACGACGACGGCGGCGTGGGCTCCGACACGATCCACGTGGCGGTCGCCAACGTCGCACCGAGCGCGACCTTCACTGCGCCGAGCTCGGTCAATGAGGGCTCCGATATCCATGTGTCCCTCACGGACGTCGTCGACCCGGGCACCGGCGACACCCACCAGTACCGCTTCAAGTGCGGAGCGAGCGACTGGACGGACTACGGGAACGATTCGACGCACGCCTGCCCGACCGCCGACAACGGCACCGTGACCGTCAAGGGTCAGGTGCGTGACGACGACGGCGGCGAGAGCGCCATCTACTCCGCAGATGTGACCGTGAACAACGTCGCACCGACGGTCGCGCTCGTCGGCGCTGCCTCGGCGGACGAAGGCGACACGAAGAGCTACACGTATTCGTGGACCGATCCGGGGACGGCGGACACCTTCCCGGCCGGCGGCAACTCCGTTACCTGCGGCACCCACGGAACCTCCTCGGACGAGGTCTTCGACCCGTCGTCCAGGACCGGTTCCTTCAAGTGCCACTGGACGGACGACTCCGGCGCCGGCACGGCCGACGTTTCGGCCTCCGTCACGGACGACGACGACGGCGTGGGCTCCGACACGATCCACGTCTCGGTCGCGAACGTCGCTCCGAAGGTCAACCTCACCGGGCCCGACAGTGTCAACGAGGGTGACCAGGAGACCTACCACTACACGACCACGGATCCGGGCGAGGACGACGTCGTCAGCTTCGTCTCCGGATATCCGACCTGCGGCGACTACGGAGAGCTGGTCGGCACTCCCGCGATCGGCGACGGGACCTTCGACTGCAAGTTCCCGGACGGTCCGCGCACGACCGACGTGAAGGTCAAGGTGCAGGACGACGACGGCGGAGTCAGCGTTGCCGACACCGAGCACGTCGAGATCATCAGCGTCGCAATCGCGAACGTCGCTCCGACGGCAATCCTCGGCAACAACGGGCCGGTGGAGGAGGGCTCACCCGCCGCCGTCTCGTTCAGCGACCAGCTCGACCCGTCGGCCGACGACACGTCCGCGGGCTTCCGCTACGACTACCACTGCGACGGAAGCGCGTTCGGGACGGCGCCGGACTACTCGGCGGCCTCGACGAGCGATTCCCACGACTGCACATTCCCCGACGGGCCGAGCGACCATGCGGTCCGTGCCCGGATCATCGACCGGAACAACGATGCGACGGTGTACACGACGCTGGTGCATGTCGACAACGCTCCTCCTGACGTGACGGCAGCGGCGGGCCAGTCCTCCGATGAAGGGGAGAGCCACGGCTTCAGTCTCGGTTCGTTCGCTGACCCGGGCGCCGACACGTGGACTGCCGACGTGGACTGGGGCGATGGGACTCCGCACGACAGCCCGGTCGTGGGCTCTCCGGGGACGATCCCCGCAACCAACCACACGTACGACGACAACGGCACCTTCACGGTGACTGTCACGGTTACGGACAAGGACGGCGGGTCCGACTCGGCGACGTTCACCGTCACGGTCGCGGACGTCGCCCCGACGGCGACCTTCAACGCACCCGCCTCGGTCGACGAGGGCTCGAGCTTCACCATCTCGCTGACCGCTCCGCACGATCTGTCGTCCGCGGACACGACGGCCGGGTTCCAGTACAAGTTCGACTGCGGGAACGGCACGTTCGGCGCCTACGGCGCCGGGAGCTCCGCGTCCTGCCCGTCCAGCGACGACGGGACGCTCACCGTGCGGGGGCGGATCAAGGACAAGGACGGCGGCTACACGAACTACACCGCCTCCGTCCAGGTGAACAACGTCCCGCCCGTCGTCACCGGGCCCGCCAACCAGAGCTCGGACGAGGGTGAGAACCACACGTTCACGCTCGGCTCGTTCACGGATCCCGGCGCGGACACGTGGACGGTCGACGTCGACTGGGGCGACGGGACCCCGCACAGCCATCCCGCCGTCGGGTCGGCGGGCGTCATCCCCGCAACCCAGCACAAGTACGGCGACAACGGCGCCTTTACGGCCACGGTCAAGGTGACGGACGACGACGGCGGCTACGACTCGAAGAACTTCTCGGTCACGGTCGCGAACGTCCCGCCGTCCGGCAGCCTCGGGAACAACGGGCCCGTCAACGAGGGGTCATCGGTGACGGTCTCGTTCAGCGGCGTCTCGGATCCGTCGACGGCCGATGCGGCGAGCCTGCGCTACGCCTTCGACTGCAACGGCGGCTCGCTCGCCGGAACCACGTACGCCACGGCGAGCCCGACCAACTCCAAGTCGTGCAGCTTCGACGACGGCCCGTCGACCCCGACGGTGACCGGAGTGATCATCGACAAGGACGGCGGCCGGCGCGCGGACGCGACGACCGTCCAGGTGAAGAACGTCGCTCCGACGGCAACCTTCTCGAACGACGGCCCGGTCAACGAGGGCTCGAGCTTCCATCTGACGTTCTCGAGCCCGAGTGATCCATCGACCGCGGACACGACTGCCGGCTTCCAATACGCGTTCGACTGCGGTGACGGCTCGGGCTACGGCGCGTTCGGCTCGAGCAACAGCGCGACGTGCCCGACGAGCGACAACGGCACGCGGAGTGTCAAGGGCAGGGTCAGGGACAAGGACGGTGGCGTGACCGAGTACACGGCCTCCGTGACGGTGAGGAACGTCGACCCGGCCGCGACCTTCAACGCCCCGGCCTCGGTGAACGAGGGCTCGAGTATCGGCCTGTCGCTGACGGGCCCGAGCGACCCGTCCTCGGCCGACGCGACCGCCGGCTTCCAGTACGCGTTCGACTGCGGAACCGGCTCCGGCTTCGGCGCCGACGGTTCTTCCAGCACCGCGAGCTGTCCGACGACGGACAACGGCAGTCGCACGGTGAGGGGCAGGATCAAGGACAAGGACGGTGGTTCCACGATCTACTCCGCCTCCGTGACGGTCAGCAACGTCGCGCCGCACATCACCAGCGTCACGGCGACCAACACGTTCGCTGGGCCGCTCGTATTCATGACGAGCGCGATCGACACGCTCTTCACGGATCCGGGCTCGGCCGACACGTGGGCGAACCTGCTGACGTTCTCCGACGGAGGCAGCCAGTCGAGCTCGACGGTCACGCCTCAGGGCGGCGGCTCGTACCGCGTCACGCAGGCCCGCTCGTTCACGACGGCCGGCTGCAAGACCGTGACGTCGAGGGTCACTGACGACGACGGCGGGTTCGACGTCTTCGGCCCGACCCCGCTGAACGTCGGTACCGGCGAGTTCCAGCCGCCGATGACCAACACCCCGGTCACCAACAAGCTCAAGAACGGCCAGGTGCTTCCGGTCAAGATCAGGCTGACCGACTGCAACGGCACCCCCGTCACGGGGCTCAACCCCGCGATCAGACTCAAGGCCGGCGACCAGACCCAGACGAACGACGACAGCATCGTGGCGATCACGCCGGGCTCCGTATCGGCCGCCGACACCACCGGGGTCATGCGCTCGAACGGCGACGGCTCGTACATCTACAACATGAGCGTCAACATCCCGCTCAACACGGACTACACGGTCATCGTCTATCCCTTCGGGATCGGGACGACCAGCCAGTACTTGGCTCACGTCATCCAGGCCACGAAGTAAGTCCCTGAGCCGGGACATCTCCGAGGGGAGCGCAACCGCGCTCCCCTCATTCGTTCTCGGCCCGATCTGAACGACCGGAGAGATTAGCTCTGGACCGCCCGAAGGGCTATTTCCCGCCCTGGCGCGGTATGCGATTAATTGGGGGTGCCGCACGAAGTCCGCCTCTCACAGTGCAGCCTCGTGGATGACCTCGTCGCAGTTCTCCGCGACGCGGGAGCCACCGTCAGCAAACGCGGCCGGGTGCTCGTCGTGGACGACGGCGACGCTGCGCCCGAGCGGTACCTCGAGCTGGTTTTCTTCCTCCGCGCATGGGGTGTGACCCACCCCGGCCTCACCTTCGAGGTGGTCGAGCTGGCCCCCGGGGGGCCCTAGGCCGCACCGCGAGATGGACATAGGTCCAGAAAGAAGCGCAGCTAGGCCTTGAAAAAGCGCAATTTCGAGCGACAATTCGTCTGATCGGAGGTCGAGTGAGGACCAGACCTTCGTTCGATGAGTGGTGTCAAGCAGTAATGAAGTTTGTAAGAAGTAACCGGGTTGGTGCGGATTAGGGAGGTTCGCACCACAAACTGGGAGGCAACTGCGGCCATGAAAGTTCTCCTTGCGGACGACCACCGACTGATGGTGGAGGGAATCCGACGTGCTCTCGAGGGAGCAGAAGACATCGAGGTCGTCGGGGAGGCGAGCACCGGGAGCCAGGTCTTGCCGTTGGTGAGACGACTGCGTCCCGATGTCGTCCTGCTCGACATGCGAATGCCTCAGATGGACGGCCTGACGTGTCTCGGCCAACTGAGGAAGAACTGCCCGGACGTCAAGGTGATCGTCCTTTCGGTCTTCAGCGACCCCGAGAAGATCCAGGCCGCGTTCAAGCAGGGGGCGTGCGGCTACATCGTCAAGAGCGTGAACCCGATCGACCTTGCCTCGGCGATCCGCCAGGCGGTCGACGGCACCGTGTTCCACGCGGTCGGCCTCCCCGAGGTCGACGAGCAGAGCCTGGGCAAGGCGGCCGGCCTCACCGCGCGCGAGCTCGCGATCCTGAAGGCGGTCGCCCAGGGCCTCTCCAACGCCGCAATCGGCAAGGAGCTCTGGGTCACCGAGCAGACGGTGAAGTTCCACCTGACGAACATCTACCGGAAGCTCAATCTCGCGAACCGCACGGAGGCGGCTCGGTACGCCTACCAGCACGGTCTCGTCGAGAGCCCGCTCGTCGACATTGCCTGAGCGCGGCGGGGTGCGCTCTCCAGAACTCGCCGAAGGACCTGGACGCTCTCATCCGTCCGCTAGTGCGCCGGGCCGGGCCGGAATTCATGGTCCTTTGAGCAGGTCATGGAACAACCTCGGGTGGACATCGGGAACGTCCGTCCCCTGCGACCCCTCCGGGTGCTCGTGGCAGCGTCCGATGCCCGGTTCGGCCGGGTCGCCGGGTTCCTACTCGCGCGCCGTGGCTACGACGTCGAGATCCTGCGTAGACCCTCGACGGTTCTGGATGCCGTCGCCCGGGTCGGCGCCGACGTCCTCATCGTCGACGCGACCGATTCTGTCTCCGACATCGCTCGCTTGCTCGCGGCGCTCGAGGCTCTACATCCCCATGTCACCGCCGTCGTCGTGGCCGACGACCCTGCGGAATCGGCCGGTGACCCCCTCCGAGTCCTGCCCAAATGGACGTCGCTCGAGACACTCGTACTGAACCTCGAGGCCATGCACCTCGGCCGCGCACGCTCCTAGAAAGCGGCCGGGGATGGACGGCCGCCGCGTGCGCCGTGGTGGCGGTCTTGGCGCTCGCGCGTTTCGGTCTCGGCGGGGAAGGCCTCGTTGCAGCCGTCTTCGCTGCTGTGCTCGTCCTTCTGGCGGCTATCGACCTCGAGCAGCGGATCGTTCCGAACAGAATCGTCCTGCCGGCCACGGCAGTGGTACTGGTGGGAAACCTCATTGTTTTTTCGGACCGGCGCGCCGAGTTCGTTCTCGCCACGGTCGGGGCCGGATTGCTCCTCCTGCTCCCGCTCCTCATCTATCCCGCAGGAATGGGGAAGGGAGACGTGAAGCTGGCGATGCTGCTGGGCGCAGGGCTCGGCGCGGCTGTCATAACAGCGTTTGTCGTCGGCTTCCTGACAGCGTTCATCGTCGCTTTGGGCATCCTCGCCACGAGAGGCGTAGAAGCGCGCAAGACAGGGATTCCATTCGCCCCGTTCCTAGCCGCGGGCGGTCTCGTCGCGCTCTTCCTCGGCTAGGACGAGCGTCTGACCGACCCGGACCCCGCGTCGCGCGGCCTCGCCGGCGGCGATCTCGAGGACGTTCTTCGCTCCTCGAGCACCGGCCATCCGCCAGGGTTTCAGCTCCGGAGCTATCTTCACCACGCGGAGCTCCCGGTCGAGGAAGACGGCGTCGATCGGAAAGCGCATGAAGAACATGTGGATGGAGCCACTGGGGCGGATCAGGAGACCTTCCCCGTCGTCGAGCGCCTTTCGTCCGAGGAGGCCCCTCATGCGCGTCCACGCGTTGTCTGCAAGGACGCAGCGCTCGCAGACAACCCGGCCGCCTTCTCCGACGAGCCTCATCGAGCTCCGGTGGGTCTAGGGCCTGGCGGGAGCTGAGGCCGGGCGCACGGCCCGCCGGCTCTCGAGGACTCGCTGAACGAGCCACCAGGCGCCGAGCGCGTAGACAACGCCGACCGCTGCGTCGATGACGTAGTGCTCACCGGTGTAGACGATTGCAAAGATGATGCCCAGCGTGAGCGCGGCCTGCGAGGCGAAGAGCCAGAACGGAAGCTTGTACTTCCGGATGACGAGCAAGCAGATGATCGGCCATGCGGCGTGCAGCGAGGGTACCGCCGCGACGACGTTGTAGCTGCCCGCGTCGCCTTTCCTCGAAGCCAGCCCGGTGAGCTGCAGATGCTCGAGGGTGTCCTTGAGGATGGGCTGGACGGGCGGGATGACGCCGTGCTCCGAGGCGAGCCACGGCGGCGCGGTCGGTGCCAGGAGGAACGTGATGTCGCCCATGATCGAGACGACGAGGATCCCGAAGAGAAGATCGGTGAAGCCCTGGCCGCGCCAGATCGCCCAGAGCAGGAACGCGAGCAGGAGCGGCGCCAGGAAGTGCGAGATGTACATCGCGGCCGAGAAGAGCTCGAGCGGCCCGATCCGGCCCTGGTAGAGGTGGGCCTGGAGCCAGGTCGTCGGAAGTGTGCCGAGCCCAATCACGCGGTCAGCGTCGATTTGAGGCATGTAGTGGACGCTGAGCCCGAGCTGCGGGACGGCGGCGATTGTCGCCCCGTATGCGAGCAGTCCGACGAGGACAGGCACCCAGTCGCGCAGAAACCGTCCGCCGCGGTTGACCCAGAGCGCGATGGGCATGAGAAGCATCGCGAACCCGACGGGCGAGATGAACTTGCCGTGCGCTACTCCCAGGGCCAGATAGACCACTGCGTAACCGCCGATGAGAAGCGCAACCGCCCGCCGGAGACGAATAGCCCCGAGGGTCTGGCCTGCGGGGGCATCCAGGCGCATCACGAGGCGATCGAGGCCGGCAAGTACCGACCTGATCGGACGAAGGCTGCTCCGGAGCGGCCGGGTTCTGGAGGCCGGGCGGGTACTCGACTGGACCGCGGGCGACTCGCTTGTCATCGCTTAGAACCCGACGTGAATGTGATCGTCGTGGTCTGCGAGCGCGAAGCTCGAACCGCCGAGGCCGAGCAGCGAGATGATCTGCTGGGGCTGGACCTCGGCGGGCAGCCGGAGCAACGCCTCGATCGCCCGCTCGGCAACTCCGCCGATCCCCTGATTTCCCGCGATCGGCAAGCCCTTCAGGCTCGAGATGTCGACGGCGAGGCCGTCCACGTGGGCCGAAACGACGCTCGGTCGTGCGAAGAAGCGGTGTCCGGTGATGAGGCTGGAAACGGTCACCTGATGGAAGCTGACGACCAGATATCGGATGACGACGAGGACACGGACGTCGACGCGCCCGGCCGCGACGTCGCCCGCACCAGACGGTGACAAGCGGACACGCGGATCCCGAATGATGCGCTGCTCGAGGCTCGCCTCGGCCGCCTTCAGTCCCACCACGAGCGCCCTCAGGCCCACGGCGCGGTTGTAGCGCGCGAGGCTTCGCTCCTCCGCGTCGATGCGCAGGCTGTGGCCAGCGATCCGGCCCGCCAGCCGCTCGAGCCGCCGCGTGCTCGCCGGCCAGCGCCCAGTGCGTCCTTCGGCGCGCAGGACGGCGAGGACGCGCCACCAGTGGATCCCTTCATCCGCCGCAGTCGAGCGCAGGAGCGCGGCAAAGCGCGCAGCGAGCCGTTTGGCAGGCGGAGTCGGGTCCGGAAGCGTCCGATGCAGCCAGATCGTCGCCGCTCCGCCCTCACCGGTCTCCGGCGGACGCGGTGCGTGCGTGTGGTGCGGCCGAACCTGGTTCCCCGAGTGGTGAGGAGTGGAGGAGGAGCCGCCAGCAACGGTGGTGGTCGGCGGCGACGCTGCAGGAGTCGTGTTCGGCGGGGGAGGAGGCGGAGCGGCCTCGGAGGTCGTTGGATCGGTCGGTGTCTCCGCCGTCGTCCCGCTCTCCTCGGTCGTGACCGGCTCCGTCCCGGTCGCGGAATCTGTCGTCGTCGCTTCGGTCGTCGTGACGAGGCTGCCGGCCTCGACAGGCGTCCCATCGTCGGCAGAGGCGGCGAATGCCCCGCTCAGGGCCACACCGATCGCGAACACCACTGTTGTCA
>DATAOL010000181.1:0-1660 GCA_036265755.1 Gaiellaceae bacterium
TGCTCGAGCCGGCTCCCGTTCACCGCCCCGCACTCGAGGTCGTCCTCGGTCGCCCCGGCCCGCGCGAGTAGCTCCTTCACCGCCGCGAGCTGCTCGGCGCGCGCGTGGTGGGAGGCCGCCGCGATGGCGACGTCCTCGTCCTCGAGGCCGTCATAGCTCCGCACGAGCAGAAGCGCCTGAATGGGCTTGGCCGCGGAGCGCATGAAGGTCACGAACCCGGGATCGCCATACGACTCGGCGACGGCGCCGGCCGGGTCCAGCCGCACAGCATGCACGCGGTGGCGCGACTCGACCGCGCCCCCCCGCGTGACGGCTACTGTGAGCGGGTCCAAGGCGGGAGAACTGTATGCCGGAATTTCCAGAGGTGGAGGCTCTACGGCGCGAGCTCGACGGGCCGGTCACTGCCTTTCCGGTCGCGAAGGCCGGCCCGGCTCACGTCGCCACGCTGAAGACGTACGACCCGCCGCTCTCCGCGCTCGACGGACGGCGCTTCGCCGGCGCCGAACGGCGCGCGAAGAACCTGATGTTTCCCACGGACGGCGGCGAGCTCGTGCTGCACGTCCATCTGATGAGCGCGGGCCGCCTCCGCTACCTGCGCCCGAACGAGAAGCAGCCGAAGACCTCAGCCTTCAGGCTCGCCTTCGAGGACGGGGGGACGCTCCTCCTCACCGAGGCCGGGGCGAAGAAGCGCGCCAAGGTCGGTCTATACACGCCCGACGCGATGACGGAGGAGCTCGCGCACCTCGGGCCGGAGGCGTACGAGCTTCCGCGCGGCGAGCTGGCGGTCGTCCTCGCCTCAGACTCTCGCCGGCTGCACGCATTCCTGCGGGACCAGCGCCTCATCGCCGGGATCGGCCGTGCCTGGGCGAACGAGATCCTGAACGTCGCAGAGCTCTCGCCCTACGCTCTCACCACCGAGCTGACAGACGGGGAGGTCACGCGGCTCTCCGCCGCGATCGACTCGGAGCTCGCCCGCGGGCTCGAGCTTCGCGAGCGAGGCGCGTCCGACAAGAAGGCCTACAGGGTGCACAACCGGCTGGGAGAGCCATGCCCGCGCTGCGGGACGCCGATCGCCCGCGTCGACTTCGAGGAGCACACGATCTTCTACTGCCCCAGCTGCCAGACCGAGGGGCGAATCCTCAAGGATCGCCGCCTCTCGCGGCTTCTGCGCTAGCGACGCAGGTCGGCGGCTAGATGCCCGCCGAGACGGCCACGGCGAGCGCGGAGACGGGCCGGGGTCAACACCGGCGGCTCCAGTTGGGCGCCATCGCTTCCCACCGTCGCGCTGCTCGACCTCCTGGGAGCGCTGAACGACGGCAATGTGACCGTCGCATTCCGCTTCACCCCAATCGGGCTCGGGGCCAAGTGGCAGATCGACGACCTCTACGTCGATCCGCTGAAGATGACCTAGCCCGCGGGGAAGCGGATCAGGAGCCGGTCGTCCTCGGCCACGATGGTGGCGCCGAGCGCGCGCAGATGCTCGACCGCCGCGACGGCGCCCAGCTCGCGCAGCTCCTCGCCCGTGACGACGCCTGCGGCGTTGCGGAGAAGCGGCGAGATCTCGAGCTCCGCCCCTCTGACGACCAGCGAGACCGAGTCGATGCCGCCGTGCCGCGAGGCAGCCTTTGCGAGCCGCGAGATCGCCCGGCCCGTCGCGTTC
>DATAOL010000182.1:0-7781 GCA_036265755.1 Gaiellaceae bacterium
GATCTGTCCCGCCGTGCGCTCCCAGGCGACGGCGCGCAGGGCAAGGCCGACCTCACCGACGCTGCGGCCGTGGCTGACGCCGCGGTGAACGTCGCCCACGACCCCGCCGGGAAGCGTGAGGTTGAGGAACACCGAGCGGTAACAGGCCGCGACTGCAGCCGGAAAGGACAGACGGAGGCCGAGGCCGTGCGCCACAGTCGTCCACCGCCACGCACAGCAGGCAGTCGTCAGAACGCCGATCCCCGCTCCTGCGGCCAGCGCCACGCCGTCCACCGCGCGGACGCCGTCGAGGAACGGGCCGACGCCCAGACGCCAGACGACGAGGGCGAGGATCGCGGCCGCTCCCACCGGACGCACCGATGCCCATGCCGACCCCCTCATATGTGCGGCCGTACGTCGGAAACGCCTCCGTGGTTTTGCCGACATTGCCGTCACGGCAACACCAGCAGGTCGGCGTGGCCCACGGTGACGGCGAGCTCCCCAGTTCGGGCCGCCGCCAGGCGCCGACGCGAATAGGAGCCGGCGTCGGAGGCAAGGTCGGCGGATTGCTCGCACGCGGCGCCGATCCACCCGGTGAACCACTCTGCCGCCAGGTCGGCGTCGTCTGCGCCCAACCGCCAGGGGGTCGGGCGGACGAGCACCTCGGCCCCCAGCCTCCGGAATCCCTGGACGGCGGCTTCGACGGCATCCGGGCCGAGCAGGCGGCCGCGCAGCGTCCTGCGCCGCTGATGGGCGTCGAATGCGGCCGCCACGCGGGCGTCGAGCGGATCCGGCGGGTCGAGGTCGACGCGACCGACGACGGCGAGACTGAGGAAGACCGGACACCGGACGCGCGCGCAGAGCTCGATCAGCGTCGCGAGCTCATCGTCCGTCAGCAGGTCGAGGAGCGCGGACGCGGTGATGAGGGTCGCATCGGCGAGGTCGTCGAGAGCCAGTCGGGTGACATCGGAGCGTCGCGTCTCGACGGCGACGAAGGCACCGTCGGCGGCCGGGCCGGGAAGCTCCGCCTCGGCGATGCGCAACAGCTCCTCGTCCCGGTCGTACAGAACCCAGTGCTGGGATCCCGGCAGGCGCGGACCGAGCCAGCGGCCCATCGACCCGGTGCCGCAGCCGAGGTCGTGGATCACCTGGCAACCGGTCGGCGGGAGTTGCTGCCGGAGGCGCGCGACGAGCTCGAGGTCGCGCGCCGCAGCATCGGCAGGTTCGCGGAGTTCCAGCCACTCGCCGCTGACGCGGGTGCGCTCGACGATCATCGAGCCGCTTCCGCCAGCACACTCGCGAGAACGGACGTCGTCCTCGACCACCCGGAGAGCGAGGCGCGCCGCTCGCGCGCTGCGCAGCGCCAGGTCTCACGGAGCCCGGCGTCGCCGAGCCAGGCCCGCAGCCCGGTGGCGAGCGCAGCAGGGTCGTCGGGGGGAACGAGCAGGCCCGGCCGGGTCCCATCGGTTCCGTGACCGAGGGCGTCCGCGACCCCGCCGACATCGGCGGCGACGACCGGCAGCCCGTGGGCAAGCGCTTCGGTGACCACCATGCCGTAGCTCTCGGCGCGCGAAGCGAGAACGACCAGGTCGGCCGACTCGTAACTGCGATCGAGATCCGCTCCCGTGCACGGCCCCGCGAAGCGCACGCGGCCGCGGAGCTCCTCGTCCGAGGCGAGGCGCGCGAGATTCGCTGCGAACGCCGGGTTGCGATCCACGCTGCCCACGCACAGACAGTCCCAGGACAGCTCCCTCATCGTCGCTAGCGCATCGAGCAACACGTCATGTCCCTTGCCCGGGATCACCGCAGCGACGCAGAGCAGCGCCCCTCCGGTCGCGGTTCCCGGAGAGAGCGGCGCAACATCGACGCCGGGCTCGGCGACATGCACCCGGTCGTCGGGCAGCGAGTACAGCTCCAGCAACGTTCGTCTGCTCCATGCGCTCGTCGTGACGACGGAAGCCGCGACCGCGAGGACGGCACCCTCCCGGGTGCGAACGCCGTTATCTGTCTCGTCCTGGCCGAGAGGCATGTGCACGAGAAGGACCAGACGCAGCCGGTGCGCCTGGGGCACGAGAACCTCCGGAGCCGTCGAGGCGACGAGTCCGTCGAGCAGGGCGAGGTCGCCGTCGGGAATCTGCTGGACGACCGCCGCGAGCGCCGCGTAGGCCGCTGCCTCGGGTCGTGGCCAGGAGCCAGGCACTGCGTGAACGTGCACCGGCCACCCGATCTCGTCGAGCCCGACGCAGATCCGGCGGTCGTACGTATTCCCTCCGCTCGGCCGGGCTGGATCGTCGATGCCCTCCGGTACGACGAGGTGCACGGCCGTCACAGCGCGCGCTCGTAGCTGGCCGAGGCCACGTGCGACTCGTGCAGCGTGACGGACAAAGAGTCCAGCTCGCGGGCGGATTCGCCCAAGACGCCGCCCTGGACGCTCTCTGCGAGCCGGTCCGCGATCACGCGGGCGAGCGCCTCCGTCGACGTGTTCATTCCTGCGAGTGCCGGCTCCTCGTCGAGGTTGCGGTAGTTGAAGTCGGCCAGGACGGCGTGCAACGCCTCGGTCGCGCGGCCGATGTCGACCACGATGCCGTCCGGGTCGAGGTCGCCGCGCCGGAAGGTCGCATCGACGACGTACGTCGCGCCGTGCAGCCGCTGCGCGGGCCCGAACACCTCGCCGCGAAGGCTGTGAGCGACCATCATGTGGCCGCGGACGGTCACGCCGAACACGGTCTAGCCCTCGCCGTAGGTGATGGTGTGACAGAGGGCGGGGAGGCTCCCGACGGCCAGCCGGGCCATGACGTCGGGAAGCTCGCCGAACCGGGACTGCCCCGTGACGAGGACGTCGAAGGCAGGGTCGCGCAAGAGGTCGAGCGCGAGTGCCAACCGCTCCGCGGTCGTTCGGCTTCCGCTTCGGGCCGGGGAGACGGTGCCCACCTGGCTGGCGCGGAGGCCTAGGCGGCGCGAGTGGAACGCGCCCCCGAGCGACAGCCGGACTTCGGTGTCGCCGTACCAGCTCAGGTCGACGACCGTGCCTTCCGGTCCGAGCAGGTCGAGCGACTGCTGGAGCCCTGCGGACGTCGCACTGGTGTGCACGACCAGGTCGCAACCGCCCGCAACGTCGTCGGGGGACGCAAACTCGACGCCGAGCGCGTGCGCCACTGCGGCACGGCCGGGAACGACGTCTACGAGCATGACCTGAACGGCCGGGAACCGGCTCAGCAGGCGTGCGACGCAGCAGCCGACCATCCCGGCCCCGACGACCGCGACGCGGTCGCCCACCAGAGGCCCGGCGTCCCACAGCGCGTTGATGGCGGTCTCGACGATACCGGCGAGCACGGCGCGTTCGGGTGGGACGTCCTCCGGCACCACGCTCACGGCCCCGGCCGGAACGACATAGGCGGTCTGGTGCGGATAGAGGCAGAAGACCGTCCGGCCGCGCAGATCCGAGGGGCCCTCCTCCACGACGCCCACGCTGAGATAGCCGTACTTGACCGGCCCTGGGAAATCCCCCTCCTGAAAGGGTGCCCGCATGGCGGCGTACTCGCTCGGCGGCACGCCGCCCCGGAACACCAACGCCTCGGTGCCGCGGCTGACGCCGGACCGCAGGGTGCGCACCAGGACGTCGTCCCGCCCCGGTTCTGGCAGTGTCGCCCGCCGGATCTCCCCGCGGCCGGGCGCGCGCAGCCAGAACGCGCGTGCGTCGCCCTGCTCAGCCCCGCCCGCCGGAAGCACGGTCTTCATCGAAGGGACCTACGGAAAACGGGAAGGCCCGGATTTCGGGACGGCTACGCGAGTGGAGCGGCGCCGTACTCCTCGTCCGTCACGTGGTCTCCCCACGTCGCCGGAGCACCGTCGTCGCCGACATCGAGCATCGCGAGATGCGTCATGAAGCGGTTCGCGCTGGCGCCGTGCCAGTGGTCTTCGCCCGGCTCGAAGAAGACGCGGTCCCCCGGTCGAATGAGCTCGATCGGGCCGCCTCGGCGCTGCGCCAGCCCGATGCCTTCGAGCACGAAGATCGTCTGGCCGTTCGGATGGGTATGCCACGCGGTTCGCGCGCCCGGCGCGAAATGAACGCTGCTCGCGCTCACGCGCGAGGCGCCGGAGGGCACCGCGACTGCGTCGATGTAGACCGAGCCGGTGAACCACTCGGACGGGCCAGGCGTGCTCTCGACCTGGTTCCTCGTGATCTGCATGGCGTCTCCCGTGTTCGTCGTCCGAGGCCGTCGAGCGTCAGGGTTCGATCATCACCTTGAGCGCCTCGCGGTCGTTCATCGCACGGTAGCCGTCCGGCACGTCCTCAAGTGACCCGGCGCGGTCGAAGACGCGCCCCGGCTCGATTCGTCCCTCGAGGACGTCCGAAAGCAGCTCTTCCATGTACGCCCGCGCCGGGGCGGGACCTCCGCTGATCGTCACGTTCTCGAAGAACGTCGACTCGCCTTCGGAGATCGACGCCTCCTGCGGCACGCCGACGCGGCCGACGGCTCCGCCCGGCCGCGCGCTCTTGAGAGCCGTGACCGTGGCCTCTTCCAGACCGACGCATTCGAGCACCGAGTGGGCGCCGAGGCCATCGGTCAGCTCGCGCACCCGTTCCACCGCCTCGTCCCCCCGTTCGCTCACGACGTCCGTCGCGCCGAAATCTCTCCCGAGCGCGATCCGATCTGCGTGTCGACCCAGGATGACGATCTGCTCTGCTCCGAGACGCCGCGCCGCGATCACACCGCAGAGGCCGACAGCGCCGTCGCCGACCACGACGACGCTCTTCCCGGGTCCCACGCGGGCGCTGAGCGCCGCGTGGTGGCCGGTGGACATCACGTCGGTGAGGGTCAAGAGCGACGGCATGAGGGCGTCGTCTGGCTCGACCGGTAGCCGGACGAGGGTTCCGTCCGCCTGCGGGACGCGCACGGCTTCTCCCTGCCCGCCGTCGACACCGTCGTCGCCGTAGCGCCCCCCATGCAGGCACGAGGGGTGCATTCCTTCGTTGCAGAGGACGCATGTTCCGTCGGACCAGAGGAACGGAGAGGCAACGAGGTCACCGGCCCGAATCGAAGTGACTTCGGCGCCGACCTCTTGGACGACACCGATGAACTCGTGCCCCATGCGCCGGCCGGGGTCGCTCGGCTCCATCGACTTGTACGGCCAGAGATCGCTGCCGCAGATGGCCGCACGGGTAACGCGAACGAGCGCGTCGCCGGGGTCGACCAGCCGCGCATCAGGGACATCCTCGACGCGGACGTCCCCCGCGCCGTACATGACAGTTGCACGCATCCAAGGGAAACAGTCTCCGATTCCCGAGGGTGGAAACGTGCGAAGCGGCGGGAGGCCCCGCCGCTTCGTTTCGGCTCCAGACCCTTGATGTCGGCTCAGTACTGGAGGTCGTCGACACCGTACGTCGTCAGGGCGTACACGACGATCAGGTTGAGCGTGATCAGCAGGACGCTCGCAAGCGGATAACTGAAGATCCAGAAGATGTTGAGGACGGCGCCGATACAGCCGACGAAGATGCCGACGCCGTAGGCCCAGGCAGCGCGCCGGAAGATGAAGGCGCCCGTGAGGACGAGGCCAATGCCGACGATGAGGTAGAACCACCCCCAGGCCTCGAGGTTGTTGTTCCAGAACAGGGTGTCCACCGCCGTGTCCTGGGTCCTGATCGCCCAGAGACCGTCCAGGAACTGCATCGTGCCGGCGACCATGAGCAGGATGGCCGCGAACGCGGTCCATCCGCGCCCTGGGCGCCTCGCCGTTGTCGTGGTCATCGCCCGCTCCTTTCGAGGGGTCAGCGTTGCTCTCCGGAAGGGATCTTGCGGGCCGGTGCGGACGGACACGAACGCCTAAGGAGCCTCGGCGAGCAACTCCTCGACCGCAGCGGGCTTGGCATCACCGCCGTTGACCTCCAGGTAGCTGACGCGCGAGCCGTCGGCAACCGCCGCGGCGAGCGTCGGCTCGGCGCGGTGACAGGCGCACGAAGCGGCGTCGACGAGGACGCCCGCGCGGCCGTTGCTCTCCAGTTCCCGGGCATTCGTGCCCGTGCCGTAGAGGTCGGCCGCGTGGTCGCGGAGCAGCTGGACGTAGGCGGTGGCGGCATCCGCGTCCTCGAACTCGAGCGTCCTGGAAACGACGCGGTCGAAACGCTGAGACTCGCCCTGGAAGACCCGTTCGCGTCCGGAGACGAAGCCTGAGATCTCGAGCTCCGTGCTCGCCGTACCCGCCCCGAAGTCGGCCAGCAGGTCCTCGAGGCTCACAGGCCCCGTGGTCGCCTCGAGGCCCGGAACTGCATCCGCCGCGAGGACCGGGAGCGTCGCCGGGGCTTTCGCCTGGGAAGCGCCTCCGCACCCGGCGAGCGCCGCAACGAGAAGGGCGAGGAGGGCTCCGCGCATCGCTTGACCCTAGATTCCAAGCCGCGTGAGCGCTAGTGTCGTCCATCCCCTTCAGGAGGTCGCACTGATGGAGCGCATGGATCGACGCAAGTTCCTGCTCAGCGCAGCCGCTTTCGGAGGCGGCGTCGTGCTGGCTGGTTGTGGCTCGGGGTCGAGCTCGGACACCGGGGCAGCGGCGCCGGCGAAGCAGTCGCACCCGCCGATCGGGAGCGAGCCGGGCACGCTCAACATTCTCGAGTGGCAGGGCTACGAAGCGGGCGGCACGAAGGCGCAGACCTACGGCATGCTCGCGGGCACCGACTACACCAAGGAGTTCGGGCCCGACGGCCTCAAGTACACGTACATCGTCAACGACACCGAGGCGGTCAACAAGGCGCGCCAGGTTCAGTTCGACGTCCTCCATCCCTGCATCGAGAACGTGCAGGACTACGTGAACTCGAAGCTCGTCCAGCCGTGGGACACGAGCCTCCTGCCGAGCTTCAAGAACCTCAATCCGGCGCTCACGGAACGGGGCAAGATCGACGGCCAGCAGTACTTCATCCCGTGGGACTGGGGCTACGCCAGCATCCTCTACCGCACCGACAAGGTTGATCCCGCCGACGCGACCGGGTGGGAGCTCTTCTGGAACCCGAAGTACAAAGGCCGGATCGCCATGTGGGACGGCGCCCAGTCCAACTTCGAGGTGGCGGCGCTGAAGCTCGGCTTCCCCGAGATGGACAATCAGACCTCCGACCAGGTCGAGCAGTCGAAGCAGGCGCTCATCGAGCAGAAGCCGCTGAACAAGTTCTACTGGAAGAGCGAGTACTCAGACATGCAGCCCGCCTTCAAGGCGGGCGACATCTGGATCACGTACTCCTGGCAGGACGCTTACGTGAACATGAAGGCCGAGGGCCTCGCCGTCGAGTTCATGCAGCCGAGCCAGGGCAAGCTCGGCTGGGTGTGTGGCTTCATGCTCGGCGCGAACACGAAGAGCTACCGACACGCGCACAAGTACGTCGAGTCCTTCATCAACCACAAAGCCGCCGTGGACATGGTCAATCTCTTCTACTACGGCAACGCCGACGCGACGATCACGGCCGACGACGTCGACAACAAGGCGCTCGCCAAGAAGCTCAACATCGGCGACCCGAAGGCGCTGGAGAGCGAAGGCGTCCACATCCAGAACTGGATGCCGAACGAGAACGAGGTGGCGCTCGCCTGGCAGGAGGTCACCGCCGCCTAGGCAGCCGGAACGATGAGCATCGCCTCGACGGCGAGACCGCAGAGGGCCGGCCTCCTCGGGCACTACTCGCCCGGGCGAGGCTGGCTGACGCTGCCGGCGCTGCTCTTCCTGCTCGCCGTCTTCATCTTCCCGCTCGTCCTGATCGGGCTCTACAGCGTCAACCTGCTGACGAACCTCTTCGGCGTCCCGACCGACTTCTCGCTCTTCAA
>DATAOL010000183.1:0-2708 GCA_036265755.1 Gaiellaceae bacterium
AACCGTGCTCTGCAAGTACCGCAACTCGGGCCAGACGTGCATCTCGGCGAACCGCATCTTCGTTCAGGACGGGATCTACGACGACTACCTCGAGAAGCTCGTCGAGTCGGTGACGAGGTTGAAGGTCGGCTCCGGGACCGAGGTGGGGGTCTCGGTCGGGCCGATCATCGACGACGCGGGGTTCGCGAAGGTATGCCGCCATGTCGCGGACGCGGTCGACGGTGGGGCACGGCTCCTCAGCGGCGGAAAGCCGCACGAGCTGGGCCGGACGTTCTTCGAGCCCACCGTCCTCGTTGAGGTTCGGCCCGAAATGGCGATGGCCCGCGAGGAGACGTTCGGCCCGGTTGCCGGAATCGCACGGTTCTCGGCCGAGGAGGAGGCGGTCCGCGCGGCCAACGACACCCCGTATGGTCTGGCGGCCTATTTCTACAGCCGCGATGTCGGCCGGGTCTGGCGCGTGTCCGAGGCGCTCGAATACGGCATCGTCGGCATCAACACCGGCTTCATCTCCACCGAGGTGGCACCGTTCGGCGGGATGAAGGAGTCCGGCATCGGTCGCGAGGGTTCCAAGTACGGCATCGACGACTGGGTTGAGATCAAGTACCTGGCCATGGCGGGCGTGGACTCATGATCGTCGAGCAGCGCGACTACCATGTATTCACCGGCAAGCTCAACGAGCTCGTGCGGCTGTACAGCGAAGAGGGGATCGCCATCCAGGAAGAGATCCTGGGCGGCCTGATCGGTGTTTTCACCACGGACATCGGCGCGCTCTCGACGTACACGAGCCTCTGGCGCTACGACGGTTTCGGCGAGCGCGAGCGTCGGCGGGCGCAGCTCCAGGCGGACGAGCGTTGGCAGCGGTTCCTCGCCAAGATCCAGCCCCTTATCCACACGCAGGAGAACCGGATCCTCGTGCCGACAGCATTCTCGCCGATCAAATGAGTGGCAAGCTGGTTGGAAAAGTCGCGGTCGTTACCGGCGCCGCGCAGGGGATCGGCAACGCGATCGCCCACGGGCTCGCCGAGGAAGGGGCGCGCGTCGTCGTCGCGGACATTCAGCGGCACGAGGAGGCGGCGGCCGAGCTCCCCGAGGGCGTTGGCATCCAGGCCGACTGCGCGGACGAGGTCGCCGTCGAACAGCTGGTGAAGGAGGTCGCCGAACGGTATGGCGGCATCGACATCCTGGTCAACAACGCGGGCCTATACGCCTCGCTGAAGATGCGTCCGTTCACCGAGATCCCGCTCCAGGAGTGGCGGAGGGTGATGGACGTCAACGTCGCGTCGATGTTCCTCGTCACGCGCGCCTTCGTCCCGGGGATGCGCGAGCGCGGCGGCGGCAAGATCGTCAACATCTCCTCGGGCACCGTCTTCCGCGGGGTCCCCTTCGTCCTCCACTACGTCGCCTCGAAGGGCGCGATCGTCGCGATGACGCGGGCGCTCGCGAAAGAGCTCGGAAAGGACGGCATCCACGTCAACTGCGTCGCGCCGGGCTTCACGCTGACCGAAGGCGTGCAGGAGAACGCGGAGGTGGTCGAGGCCCTTCGTGACGTATCGATCGCTGCGAGGACGATCCAGCGGGACCAGCTGCCGGCGGACGTTGTCGGCGCCGTCGTCTTCCTATGCTCGCCCGCCGCCGACTTCATCACCGGGCAGACGATGGTGATCGACGGTGGCCAGTACTTTCATTGATCCTCGCGCTCTACGATCATCCGGAGGGCGTCGAGACGGAGGACGGAAACCGCGTGGTCTACGACCTCGAGCGTGACGACGCCTCGTTCGGCGTGGCGCGGGTCGACGGCAGGGCGCTCCGGTGGGAGCTCGCCGCCAAGCCCGAGAGCGGCGCACGGTTGGCCGCCGAGGTTGAGCTCGACCCCGGCCGCGAGTGGATCGCCCGCTGCGACCGAATCGACTTCCCGCCGGGCGGCGTGGCCTACGCGCATACCCACCCCGGTCCGGGCATCCGCTGCCTGCTCTTTGGCTCGATCCGCATCGAAAGCGGCGGCAATACGCACGAGTACGGCCGGCTTGAGCCGTGGTTCGAGAGCGGGCCGGAGCCGGTCTTCGCCGCCGCTTCGGAGGCTGAGCCGACCGCCTTTGTCCGCGTGATGCTGCTGCCCCGCGAATGGGAGGGCAAGCGCACGATCCGCTACGTCGATCCGGCCGACGAGGGCAAGCCGAAGCTCCAGCGGCCGACGATCTTCTTCGACCACCTGCTCGCGCTGTGAGCCGCACGGGCGCGCAGACCCTCGTCGACCAGCTCGTCGTCCACGGCGTCGAGACGGCGTTCTGCATCCCGGGGGAGAGCTACATCGCCGTACTCGATGCGTTACGAGACGCGCCGATCCGACTTGTCGTCGCCCGCCACGAGGCCGGCGCGGCGAACATGGCAGACGCCTACGGGAAGTTGACCGGCCGCCCCGGAATCTGCATCGTCACCCGCGCGCCCGGCGCGACGCATGCTGCTGTGGGCGTCCAGACCGCCTACCAGGATTCGACCCCTTTCATCCTTCTCATAGGCCAGGTCCCGCGAGAACATCGCGGCCGGGAGGCCTTCCAGGAGCTCGACTACAGCCGAATGTACGGTGAGATGGCGAAGTGGGTCGTCGAGGTCGAGGAGGCGGCAGCCTTCCCCGAGGTCGCGGCCCGCGCGTTTCACTTGGCGACCTCAGGCCGGCCGGGCCCCGTCGTCGTCGCATTGCCGGAGGACGT
>DATAOL010000184.1:0-8019 GCA_036265755.1 Gaiellaceae bacterium
GACCAGGGCGGGTCCCAGGTCAGCTCGGACTCCACGGTCTCGACGCCGGGCATCTCCGCGACGGTCTCGGTGATCTGCTGCTCGAGGAGCGGGCCGACAGGGCAGCCCATGGAGGTGAGGGAGTACGTGACGTGGACGTCTGCGCCCTCGACGGCGACGTCGTAGAGTAGCCCCAGCTCGACGATGTCCATCCCGAGTTCCGGGTCCTCCACGACCCGCAGGGCCTCGATCACTTCTTCTCGCGTGGGCACGCGATCCAGTTTAGCGATCGGGCCAGGAGAGGTGTACGGGGCGCCAACCCGGCCTTTTCGGCGTTTCCAAGCCGAATAGCATTGGGTATTGGGCATCAGGATGAATCGTTTGCCGGCAGAAGGACAGGCTGCAGCCGAGCTCGACGCAGCGTTGGCTCAGCTGGGGCCGGACGACCTCACGAGCGGGCTCCAGCAGATCACCCGCAAGCTCCCGGTCGCGGTCGGCGTGGAGACCGCCACGATCCGCATCCGCGACTCGGACGGCGAAGGGAATCTCCATCTCGTCGCGTCGGAAGGGACCTCGTCGAGCGACCGGCGAAATCCCGTCTTCCGGACGCAGAGCCTCCCTCACGCCCGCGCGATGTTCGCGCTCCGCAGCCGTCACAGCCTCGCCCGCGCGCTCGGCCTCACGTGGCTCGAGGGCCTGTGGATCAAGCACGGCAACGAGCCGCTCGGGACGATCACGGTGGCGAGCCGCACCGAGCGGCGGCCGACGGACGCCCAGGCGGCGATCGCGCGCGACGTCGCCGAACGCCTGGGGAGCAAGATCGCTCGCGCCGACCGGCGCCGGGCCACCCTCGAGTCGATCTCGCAACAGGTGGCGCGGGCGAGCTACGCGGTGCCGGTCGAGGCACCCGCGGGCGTGGCGAGGACGCTGCGCCCACGCGAGCTGACCATCGTCGCTCTCTATAGCGAGGGCCTCTCCGCCCGCGAGATCGCCGACCTCTTCGTCATCTCCCCGCACACCGTGCGCACGCACATCAAGAACGCGTACCGCAGGCTCGGCGTGCACTCGCGCGAGGAGGCAGCTCAGCTCATCCAGACCGACCGCGTTCTCGAGCTGGTCTAGGCCAGGAGGCGAACTTCCTCGCGGCGCTCGCGCGCGAAGAAGTGGATGCCGTCGACGAAGCGCACCCAGTTGTGGCGGGTGCACATGACGAGAGAGTGTGTTCGCGCGCTGTCCGCGAGGAAACGGACACCGCGCAGCAGGTCGCCGTTCGTGACGCCGGTGGCGGCGACGACGACCTCGCCCGGAGCGAGCTCCTCGGTCTCGAAGACCTTGTTCACGTCCTCCACCCCTTGCTCGCGGGCGGTCTCGATCTCGCCGCGGGTGGTCGGCCAGAGCTGGGCCTGCAGCTCGCCGCCCAGGCATCGGAGCGCCGCCGCGGAGAGGAGCGCCTGCCGGGAGCCGCCGATCCCGACCGCGAGGTGGTCGTTCGTTCCCCTGATCGCGGCGGTGATGGAAGCCGTGACGTCGCCGTCCTGGATCAGCTTGATGCGCGCGCCGGCAGCCCGGATCTCCTCGACGAGATCGTGATGGCGCGGCCGGTCGAGCACGATCGTGGTGATGTCGTTCGTGTTGCGGCCGAAAGCCTCCGCGATCGCACGCACGTTGTCGCCCACCGGGCGCCTGAGGTCGATCTTCCCGCGGGCTACCGGGCCGACGGCCATCTTGCGCATGTACATCTGAGGAAGGCTCGGGAAGCTCCCCGCGTCTCCGACCGCGATCATCGCCATCGCCCCGTAGTCGCCGCGCGCGACGACGCTACGCCCTTCCAGCGGGTCGACCGCGAGATCGACCTCCATCCCACCCCTACCGACCCTGGTGCCGATGGAGAGCGCGTCGCTCGGATCCTCGCTCCCGACAACGATGCGCCCGTCGATCGCGAGCTCGTCGAGACCCTCGCGCATCGCGGTTGCAGCGGCCTGCTCCGCGCCTTCGACATCCCCGCGCCCCAGCCACCGGCCGCTCGCGAGGCTCGCCGCCTCGGTCACCGCAGCGAACGCCTCGCAGCCGCACCGCGTCGCGGTGGCGTTCACGCGAGCTCGAGCTCGCCCTCGATCTGGTCGAGCACGAGCCCGATCACTCGGTCGACGGTCTCCTCCACGCGCGAGTTCTCGATCACGGGGACACCTGCCTTTTCGGCTTCCCCGACGAGATAGTCCTGGATCCGCCGGATGTCCGGGAGCGCGCGCAGATACTTCTCGAAGGGACGCAGGCCCTCGGAAGCGGCGTCGCGCGTCCAGAAGTGGGACTCGTGATCCTGCTCGTCCTGGATGGCGAGGAGCACCTGGCAGACGAGGGCCCCCTCCGGGGGCGACACCATGCCCGGCACGATGTGGACGCCCTCGAGGGCGAGCGAGTAGCCCTCTTCCAGGGCGCGGCCGAGCACGGCGTGCACGCCCACGAGGACGTTTCGGGTCTGGTCGAGAAAACCGGCGAGATTGGGGTCCCGCTTGTCGCCGACGACCCGGGAGATCGACTTGCCGGCCTCGAAACTCGAGTAATGGATCGACGGCATGAACTCGGTCGAAAAGAACGCCCGCATCGTCTGGCGGACGACGTCGGTCGACGTCACGCGGGTGATGCCCAGCCGGTGCGCCACCTCGGTCGCGACCGTGGACTTGCCCGTCCCGGTCGCGCCGCCGACGAGGACGAGGAGCGGGAGCTCGAGCCGGCTGAGCGCCTCCAGCCGAGGGTGCACCTCGGCCGGAAAAAGCGTCGACTCCGGCGGCCGGCGGTCGTTCACGTCCGCGCTCCTGCGAGCGAGTCGACAAGGTCGAGGACGCGCTCGTCGAGCCTTTCACCGTCGATGGTCCGTACCTCGTTGTCGCAGAGGACGACCGGCACTCCACGCTCGGCTGCAGTCTCAGCGACGACGTCGATCGCGGCGGCCTTGAGCTCCACGAGATAGAGCTCCGCCGAGCGAGCCTCGAGGGAGGCGAGGTCGGCCCGCAGCTCCGCGCGCCTCGAGAGGTTCCCGGATGCATGGACGACCTCCGCCCCGTGCTCGCGCTTGAGATGCTCGCGCAGGCGAGCGTGCGCTCCGGCCGGGGCGGTGGAGAAGTACGCGACCCGGCGGTCGCTGATGTCGCTAACCGGGCGCGGCCTGAAGATCGTCTTCACGACCGGCAGGTCGGAGCTCACCTCGGCGATCGCCCGCTGCAGCCTGCTCACGTCCTCCTCGCGCGAGAGCGGTTCCTCGCACCCCGTCAGGACGACGAGATCGCTGAGCAGCACGCGATACGCGCCGAGGTAGCCGATCACCGTCGTCGGCTCCTGGGCCGCGCCGACGACGAGCACCCGGCTCCCCACCTGGACCGGCGGAATGGCCGCGCCGCTCCCCTCGAAGACGACGAGGTCGGGATCGAGAGAGGCGGCGAGCTCGGATGCGGCGGAGAGGTTCGAATAGAACGGAGCTCCTGCCAGGCCTCCGCCCGCGCGCCGGCTCCCCACGGTGACGACGCCGGCCAGCGCCGCACCCTCGAGATAGTCGGACGCCGCGTGCCCGCCCGCCCGGGAGAGCTCGAGCAGCTCGTGGATCTCCGGCTCGCGGTCCGCGACGACCGGGTCGCGCGGGCCGCCGCGGCCCATCGCGACGACGACGACTTTGCGGTCGCGCGAGAGGAGGCGCGCGATATGACCGCTCACCGCGGTCTTGCCAACGCGCTTGCCGGTTCCCATCACCGCGAGCGAAGGGCGATCGAAGGGCTGGAACGTGACGGGATCGAAGCGGAAGTCGGCACCCACGTAGGAGACGCCGCGGGCGAGCGTCCGGCTCGCCAGGCGGAAGCGCCGCGGGGGATCGGCGACGGGCTCGTCAGAGAGGTCGATGACGACCTCGGGCGCGACGGCGGCGAACGCCTCCTCGAGCGTGTCGAAGATCGGAACGCCGTAGTCCTCCCCGCCGCGGAGCTTTTCGGTCCCGCCGAGGAGGACGGCCCCGGCCACGTCGTGCTCCAGGCCGGCGAACGCAACGCGGACGACGTCCGGATAGTGCTCGCCGTCAATCAGGGCCAGGGCTTTCACGGCTTGCTCGTCACCTCGCCCTCGATGCGGGACGTGTACTTCTCGAACTCGAGCGTGTCCGCGGAGAACTGGATGATGCGCTCCTGGTCGTGGTACGGGTACTTCCGCCAGACGTCCACGTGCCTGCCCTCGATTTCGATCAGGTTGTAGCACGGTCGAGTGTTCCCTCTCAGGCGCAAAGTCGACACCGTTCCGGCGTTGACGACGAAGATGTTCTCGAGCCGCCACGCGTAGGGGACGTGCTTGTGCCCGGAGAGGACGAGGTTCACGCGGGCGCGCTGGAGCGCCTCGAGGGTGTCGCCGGCGTCATAGACGATGTTGCGCTCACGCCCGGTCCCGGGAACGGGCAGGAGGTGGTGGTGCAGGACGAAGATGCGGAAGTCGGCCTCCGGCGCGAACTGCTCCTGGATCCAGGGATAGCGGCTGCGCCCGATGTGGCCGTGGTCGAGGTCCGGCTCAGTCGAGTCGACCGCGACGATCGAGACACCGTTCACGTGGACGACCGGGTTGCGCTCGCCGAAGAGCTCCTCGAAGTGGATGTAGCCGACGTTGCGGGAGTCGTGGTTCCCGGGGACGACGACGAGCGAGCGGCAATTGAGGCGGTCGAGGTAGGCCTTCGCCTCGGCGTACTCGGGCTTGAACCCGTACGAGGTGAGATCGCCGGAGCAGATGACGATCTCGGGATCGAGCTCGTTGATCTCCATGATCGCTCTCTCCATCAGGTCCGGGACGAAATACGGCGAACCGCAATGGAGGTCCGAGATGTGCGCGATCCGGAACAACGGCTCCCCTCTCTACCCGGTTTCTGGTGGTCGAAGTGTAGTCGGGGGTCGTCCGAAGTGAGTGCTACCCTCACTTGCAGATGGCCCAGGAAAAGCCTGATTTCCAGGCACATTCGGGGACGGAGCCGCCGCAGTTCGCCAACGAAGCGGAAGCCGAATGCGCGCGGATCCTGGACTTCCATGGAATTGCCTGGGAGTACGAGCCGCACTCCTTCGTTCTCGAGGAGGACGAAGCCGGCCGCGTGCTCGAAGCCTTCAAGCCCGACTTCTATTTGCCCGAGCAAGACACGTATCTCGAGGTCACGGTGATGAAGCAGTCGCTCGTCACCCGCAAGCACCGGAAGATCCGGAAGCTCCGCGAGCGCTACCCCGAGGTCACGATCAAGCTCTTCACCCGGCGCGACTTCGAGCGCCTCTCCCACAAATACAGACTGAACCTCGCCTCATAGAGCCGGCCGACCCCCGGATCGGAGAGGTCTACCTCTCCGGCGATGAGGTTCGAGCCCGCGTCGGCGAGCTCGGCGCGCAGATCGCCTCCGACTACGACGACCGCGATCCCGTCCTCGTGACTCTCCTCAAGGGCGCCTTCGTCTTCCTCGCCGACCTCTCGCGCGCGATCCCGATCGCGCATGCGCTCGACTTCGTCGTACTCGCGGGCTACGACGGGACGCTCGGAGGCCGCAGCAAGATCCGCCTGATCAAGGATCTCGACCTCCCCATCGCAGGCCGCGACGTCATCCTCGTCGAGAACGTCGTCGACACCGGGCTGACTCTCAACTACATCGTAAAGACGCTGGCGCTGCGCGAGCCGGCGACCCTGACGGCGTGCACGCTGCTCGACCGCCCGTATCGGCGCCTCGTAGACGCCCTCCCGCTCCGCTACGTCGGGTTCACGGTGCCCGACGAGTTCTTCGTCGGCTACGGGTTCGACCTCGACGACCGCTGGCGCGGGCTTCCCGACCTCCGTGTTGTCAACCGTGCCTGACGGCTCGTCCGGCCCTCCGGACGGGGACGAGCAGCAGGTGAAGACCGGTCTCCCCTCTCCGGCAGAACGCACCGCGTTTCGCCTGCTCCCGCTCGTCTGGATCGGCGTCGCGATTCTCGCGGCCGTGATCCTCTACACAGTTTTCACTTAAGAGCTAGAGGTAACCCAGAGGATCCACGGGGTTGCCGTTGACGCGCACCTCGAAATGGAGGTGGCAGCCCGTCGAATGGCCGGTGGAACCGACCGCGCCGATCGCCTGGCCCTGTGAGACGGCGCCGCCGCTGACGTAGATCGCCGACTGGTGTCCGTAGGCCGTGGCGAGGCCGTTCCCGTGGTCGATGACGACGAAGTTCCCGTAGCCATCGGCCCAGCCCGAGTAGATGACCGTCCCGGACGCTGCCGCGTGGATCGGTGTGCCGCACGGGGCCCCGATGTCGATCCCCTCGTGCATCCGGCCCCAGCGCCAGCCGAAGCCGCTCGTGATCGGCCCGTTGACGGGCCAGATCAGCCCGCTCGTCGACGCGCCCGACCCGCTCGAGCCGCTCGAACTCTGGTGCGCGCGGATCTGAGCCGCGATCGCCGCGCTCGCGGCCTGCATCTTGGCGAGATCCTCCTCGTCGCCATGGCGCTCCGAGCGCACGCTGGCGAGCAGGCTCCGCTGGTTGGCGCGCGCCGAGGCGAGCGCGTTCTGGCGGACGATGAGGGCGTCGCGGGCGGCGCGCTCCTCCTCCGTCTTCTTGGCGAGGACGGCTGTCGCCTCCGCCACGTCGCGTTTCGTCGCTGCTGTCTCCTGCCGCGCGACCCGCATGCGATCGGTGAGATACGCGAGGCGGTCGGAGAGCCGTTTGTCCGCGTCTCCGATCGTGTGGAACAGGTCGATCTGCTCGATCAGGTCGGAGAGGCTGCTCGACTGCAGGAGCACGTCGAGCTCGCTCGTGTCCGCGGTTTCGTAGAGCTCGACGAGGCGCGCTTCGAGCCGCTCCAGCGCGATCTGGTGATCCCGCCGCAGCCGGTTGAAGGCCACCGTCTGCGCCTCGTACTTCGCCTGCAGGCGCTCGAGGTGCGCTTTGTGCGCTGCAAGGTCGCTCTCGAGCGCGGAGACCTTCGCCGATAGGGCACCGATATCGCCCTGCAGCGAGCTGATCTGCGACGAGGCCTGCGAAATCTCCGTGGTGAGGACGCCTTCCTTGTGCTTGGCGCTCGCGATGCGACTCTGCAGGCCCGCGATCTTCGAGTCGAGATTCTGTTGCTGCTCCACGGCTGACTGCCCGAGCGCAGATGGGACACCGAGGGTCACGCCGAGGGCGAGAACGAGTGCGAGCAGGGGAAGGCGACGAGGATCGCGCACGGATTGAGTTTCGCCGGGCGCGCGGACGTCCCTCCCGCGCGCGATCCGACGATCGGCTACTGGAAGTTCCGTGTTTTACAGGACAAATGCGGTCCTGCCAACGTGGAACCGTTCAGCGTTTGGCCGTCTTGCGGGGCTCTTTTGCCTTCGCCTGCGGCGTCGGCGGGTGCTCTGGCTCCGGCGCCGGCTGGTCCGGCGAGGGCTCGGGAACCTCCGCCGGCTCGGGCGGATCGCCCTCGTCCGGAGGCGGCCATGGTTCGGGAATTCTGGCCGGCTCCGGAGGAGCCTCCATCTTCTCGGTCGGGCGCACTCCGGCTTGAGCCAGCTGCACCCGCTGCTCGGTTTGTTCGATGAGGGCTTGGATCTCGGCCTCCTTGGCATCGATCATGTCCACGACTTCCTGGACGGCTGCCTTCGCGGTCTTCCTGCCCTCTTTGTCCCCGTAGAACACCGCACCGCCGAGGTCGCGCAGTGCGCGCGTCCGCTCGCCCTCGAGCTCGGACCGTTCGCGGCGCGCGCGGAACAGATCGATCTGGCCCCTGCTCCGCGCCGCCAAGGACTCCCTGCCCGCGGAGAACCTCGCCTGCAAGCCTCCGAGAGCGTACTTCGCGACGCGCCGCTCCTCTGCCCGGGTCGCCAAAAAGACGATGACCGCGCCGAGGAAGGCGACCACGCCCCAGGCCCAGATCCCGCCGACGAAGAGAACGATGGCTCCCACCACGAGCGCGCCGCTGATCAGCAGGTAGGGATCAGGCGGCCAGGCTTGCCGACCGGGCGGGCGCACCATTGTCGACCCCTCGACCGCGAGCTCCCGGCCGCACTCGGGGCAGAAGCGGCCGCCC
>DATAOL010000185.1:0-2502 GCA_036265755.1 Gaiellaceae bacterium
AGGAGGAGCGGCCGGTCGAGGACGAGATGAACATCGAGCGCGCCCGCTCCCGCGAGAAGGCCGAGTCGAGCTGAGCCTCGCCGAGGTCGAGCCGGACACCTGGAACGAGGTGCTCGAGGAGCTCGGCTTCGTCGACGTCTATCTGACCCGCGAGTACTTGGAGGCCTCGACGCTGCTCGAGTCCGGACGGCCGCTCTTCCTCCGCGCCGAGCAGGCCGTGTTCGCGGCGATCCTGCGCGAGGGCCCGGTCGACGTGATCACGCCCTACGGCTACGGAGGGCCCGTCGGCGCCCGCTTCTGGGACCCGTATCGCCACTGGTGCCGTGACAACGGGGTGGTCACGACCTTCGTCCGCTTCCATCCGCTCTACGCGAACCAGCGCGAGGCCGGGCCCGACGTCCATGTCCAGCCGCTCGCCGGCACCGTGGCCTGGAGGCTCGACGAGGAGGGCGACCTCTTCGAGCGCATGCACCGGCATCACCGGCGTGTCGTCCGCAAGGCGCTTTCCGCAGGCGTCGAGGCGACCGCGCAGTTCGCCCCGGAGAGCCTCGCCGGCTTCGTCGCCCTCTACGAGCCGACGATGGAGCGCCAGGAGGCCGACGACTTCTACTACTTCCCCGCCGAGTACTGGCGCGCGCTGGAGACGAGCCTTCGGGATCACGTCGTCCTCTTCGAGGCCGGTGACGACGCCAAGCTCCTCTGCCTGCACGCGCCTCCCTGGCTGCACTACCACCTCGGCGCCTCGAGCGACGCCGGCCGCAAGCTCGGCGCCGGCACCCTGCTCTTCCTCGAGGCCGCGCGCTGGGCGCAGGAGCTCGGCTACACCCGCTTCCACCTCGGCGGCGGCGTGGGCGGCGCCCGCGACTCGCTCTACGAGTTCAAGCTCCGCTTCGACCCGGGCGGCGAGGTCGAAGCCGCGATCGGCAAGGCGATCCACGACCGGGAGGCCTACCGCCGGCTCGCCGGGCCGGAGGCCGGGCTGGACGGCTTCTTCCCCGCGTACCGGCGGGCCTGATGCGCGTCTCCGTCGGCGACCTCGAGCTGTTCGTGGAGGCGGTCGGCGAGGGTCCGCCCTCCGTGATCGGGCTGCACGGCGGACCGGGGCTGGACGGGTCGAAGCTGCGCTACCAGCTGGCGCCGCTCGCGGACGTGGCCCAGGTCGTCGTCCCCGACCAGCGCGGTCACGGCCGCAGCGACCGCGGCGGTCCCGAGACGTGGAACCTCGACGCCTGGGCAGCCGACGTCAAAAGCCTCGCCAACGCGTTGGAGATCGCCCGCCCGGTCGTGCTCGGCGTCTCCTTCGGCGGCTTCGTCGTCCAGCGCTACGCGGCAATGCACCCCGAGCACCCTGCGGCGCTGATCCTCGTCAGCACGAGCCCCCGCTTCGCGCGTCGCGAGGAGACTGCGGAGCGCCTGCGTCTCGTCGGCGGCGAGGAGGCGGTCGAGGTCTTCAACCGCGCGTGGGATGCGCCGGACGAGGAAGCGGAGGCCGACTGGAAGCGGGTGATCGGCCCGCTGATGTCGCGGCGAAAGGACCCCGAGATCGACCGGCTGCGAGCGGAGCGGATCGAGACCATCGAGGTGGACAGGCATTTCCTGCCGGAGGGAAAGGCGATGGACCTCCGCGCAGGCCTCGCAGCGGTCCGCTGCCCGACGCTCGTCGTCGTGGGGGAGCTCGACCCCCTCGTCCCTGCGCACCTTGCGGGCGAGATGGTCGAGGCGATCCCCAACGGCCTGGCAAGGCTGGAGGTGATCTCCGACGCCTCGCACGACGTGTTTGCCGACAACGGGCCGCAGAGCTACCGCGTGATCCGCGAGTTCCTGCAACGATCCGCGACCCCGACGAAGGAGGATCGACGATGAAGGACTTCAGGGAGTTCCTGCTCCGTGGAAATCTCGTCGACACGGCCGTCGGCATCGTGATCGGATTGGCGTTCGCCGCGGTGGTGACGGCGCTCGTCGCCGACCTGATCACGCCGCTGATCGCCGCGATCGGAGGCCAGTCCGACTTCTCGAAGCTGACGTTCAGCGTCAACGGGAGCCGGTTCCTCTACGGCGCCTTCCTCAACGCCTTGATCGCCTTCGTTGTGATTGCGGCGGTGGTCTTCTTCCTCGTGGTCAAGCCCGTGAACGCCCTGATGCGACGCCGCAAGGCGGAGCCGCCCGTCGACGAGACGGTCAGGCAGTGCCCCCACTGCCTGAGCGAGATCCCGGTCGCGGCCAGCCGGTGTGCGTTCTGCATACAGGAGGTTGCCGGCGGTACCGTGACGGCGTGATCGCCCTCAAGGCCCTCTTCTGGGCGAGCTTCGGCGGGCTCGCGTGGACCCACGTCGGCTACCCGCTCGCGGCGGCCGCGCTCACGCGCGTGCGCGGGCGGGAGGTGGGCAAGGACGAGATCGAGCCCACCGTCACGCTGATCGTGCCCGCACACGACGAGGAGGACGTGATCGGCGCCAGGGTCGAGAACCTGCTCGAGCTCGACTACCCGGAGGACAAGCTGCA
>DATAOL010000186.1:0-15956 GCA_036265755.1 Gaiellaceae bacterium
CCGTTGGGTAACCGGACGATGGTGAGAACCATGCGAGGGTTCATCGGCCTGTGCCGGTCCAGGAAGGGCAAGATCACGCTCAACGCGGCGTCTGCGGTTCTCGGGCTCGGCGTCGCCGTGCTCGCAGGACGGCACTTCGCAGCCACGGGCTGGCCGCTCGACAACGCGGACTTCGAGCTCGTCGGCGTCGCCGGCGCCTTCTTCCTCGCTTCGTACGCGTTCAAGGTCTTCGGCTGGCACCGTCTCTTCGCGCCCGCGCAGCGCCCGCACAGGATGGCCCTCGCGGCCGCCGGCGGAGCTGCTGCCGTGGGCGGCGCGGCGCTGCCCGGCCGCTTCGACGACGTGGTGCGGGTCGCAGTCGTCCGCCGTTTCGGCGCGAGTGACTCGTGCGTCGGCACCGTCTGCCTGTCCCTCTTCATGCTCGGCCTGATCGACACCGCGGCCCTGACGCCGCTCGCATCTTCGGCTGCCGCCACCTCGGACAGCTCGCTCGGCCGCGCGGGGATGATTCTCGTCGCAGCCGCAGGGCTTGCCGCCGCGATCATCATCTCCTTCCTCCCGCGGCTCGTCGCGAGCGGACGATTCATCCGCTTCCGCATCACGCGCTGGCTCGCCGCGCGGACGACCTCCCCGCGGGAGGCGTGGAAGGCCTGGGTGTTCGTGCTCGCCTCGTGGGTGGCGCGCGCCGTCGGCCTCTTCTTCCTGCTCGCCGCCCTCGGCGTCAGTGTCTCGTTCCCGCTCGCGCTTGCGTTCCTCGTCGCTGCTGCAGCCTCGGCCGCGCTACCCATCGCTCCCGCGGGTGCCGCGACTCAGGCGGGCGCGGGCGCCGCGATCCTCGTCGCGAGCGGCATCAGCACCCCCCAGGCGATCGCCTTCGCCGTCGCCGCCCAGGCGATCCTCATCGCCGTCGCGGCCGCCGTGCTCCTGATCGCCGCGGTCTGGGGCACGGCGCAGCGCTTCCGCCCCGCGCGCGCAGGAGCCTAGCCCGGCAGCGCCTCGAGAACCTGATCGGCGTGCCCTTCGGGCTTCACGCCGTACATCGCCCGCGCGACGTTGCCCTCGGCATCGATGACGAAGGTGGAGCGCTTGATGCCCATGCTCTTCTTGCCGTACATGTTCTTCTCGACCCAGACGCCGTAGTCGTCGGCGACGCGATGGTCTGGGTCGGCGAGGAGTGTGAACGGGAGGGAGTACTTCTCCTTGAAGCGCACGTGTGACGCCTCGTCGTCGGGGCTGACGCCGAGCACGACGGCGCCGTGCTGTCGGAAGCGCGAGTACTCATCCCGGAACTCGCAGGCCTCGGTCGTACAGCCGGGCGTATTGTCTTTGGGATAGAAGTAGAGGACGACCGGGCTCCCACGAAGCGCCGAGAGGCGCACGTTCTCCCCTGAGTCGCTCGCGAGCTCGAAATCGGGAGCGGGCTGACCTTCCTCGATCACGGTTCGAGTGTACGCAACGTTAGGCTCCCCGCGGTGCTGGGACTGCACGAGCTCAATGCGGTGCTCGTCATCGCCGTGAACCTGCTCGCGTTCGGGTGGGGCGGCGTCCACCTCCTACGGAAGGAGTATCCGGGGCGGCTCTACGCCCATGCGCTCGCGCTCGGCCAGTCGCTGCTCATCGCGCAGGTCGCGCTCGGCCTGCTGCTCCTCTCCGACGGACGCCGTGCTCCGGACAAGCTCCACTACGCGTACGGGACGTTCGCGCTGCTCGCCGCGCTCTCGCCGTGGCTCTACGCGCCGCCCGTGCCGGCCCGGCGCCTGGCGTGGTTCGTCGGGGCTACCTTTCTCGCGACGGCGCTCGCAATCCGCGCTTTTACAACGGCGTCATGAACCCCACACTTCGCGGCTTCCTCATCATCGTGGCGATCGCCGTCGTCATCTTCGTCCTGCAGCTGCAGACGACGCTCCTCAGCCTCCTGCTCATCGCGAGGATCGCCTTTTTCCTGGCGATCGCCTTCTTCCTCTTCCTTCTCTGGCGCGAACGGCGTGGGGACATCGCGATGTGGCAGCGCAACTCGCAGGTTGTCTTCTACTCGGCGGTCGGTCTCGCGGTGGCGGACATCGGCGCGGCCATCCTGAGCTCGTATCCGCACGGGAGCCTCGAGGTGCTCGTGTTCCTCGTCGTCCTCGGCATTTGCGGCTATGCGCTCTGGCGGGTGTGGCGGCGCGAGCACACGTACGGCTACTGACCGGTTTAGCGCGGGGGCCGTTCGGGGGAGAGTCATGTACGCGCGCGCCAGAGGGGCGCGCGTGCTGCGAGGCGAGGGGTCACTAGTTCTGGGCCGATGGTGGCGCTCCGACTAGTCAAGGTTCGGGGCCGCCGCCGCACGCGGCGGCCCCCAACCGTCTACGCCGAGGCGCGGACGGCCGCGCCGTCGAGCGAGTCGAGGATCTCGCGGAGATCCTGCGCCGTGCCGACGAAGATCGGCGTGTCACGCTCCGTGTAGCGCGAAGCCTCGGTCTCTCTGAGCGTCTTCATCAACTGGAGGAAGTCCGACGGCTCCTCGCACTCGAACGCGGTCATGAACTCCTGGTCGTCGATCCCGAACGAGTACGTCGTGTGATTCGTGATCGTGACGAAGCGGCTGCCGACCGCAGCGTGCTCCTGCATCGCGCGGCGACGATCATCCATGGACAACGAGTACCACTCCCGCTTCTTCACGAATGGGTAGACGACGAGATACGGAGCGCCACGCGGCACCACCCTGCGCGGGCGCTTGCTCTTCGGCTCGAAGTACTGGGACGGCTCGGCCGCCGCGAGGTAGGAGTACGGCGTGGTGAGGTAGGAGGCGAGGGGCGTGCCGTTCAGGTCGGTCGTGAGCTCACGGAGATCGTCGTAGCGGTCGGTGAGCTTCCAGAGCATGAAGTCGACCTCGGGCCGGACGCCCACGAGGCTGTACGCACGGACATCCATGCGCTCCTGCCACGCCGCTACGACCTCGACGAACGCGTCCTTCCCCGCCGAGCGCTCTTCGATCGGAAGCCGCAGCCAGGCGGGATCCGCCTTGTACAGCGTGTACGCGACGTATTGCGTCGAGGTCTCCGCGCCCACGGTGCAATCGTAGCCGCTTGCGTGACGACTTCAGTCGTACCGTGGAAAGCGAGCCCATCCGACCGGCGGGCAACCGGGTGGGCTCAACCTAGTCCGCGACCGCGAG
Source organism: Gaiellaceae bacterium (assembly GCA_036265755.1). Lineage (GTDB taxonomy): Bacteria > Actinomycetota > Thermoleophilia > Gaiellales > Gaiellaceae > DATEOR01. Next base: position 3,158 of record DATAOL010000186.1, read on the forward strand.
GGTGACGCCTGCCTCGGGCACCTGGCGCACGTCGGCCGCCGAGGCGAACAGGCCCTCCTTCGACATGAGGAAGAGCTCCGGGATGATCTCGGCGCGCACTCGGCCTTCTGCGAAGACGCGGACGACCGAGCTCTGCGAGACGACGATGGCGATCGCGCCGGTTTGCCGGCTCACCGAGGCCGCGGCCGCGTGCCTCGTGCCGAGCCCGGGCAGGAAGTTGTCCGGGGCGCTCACGTCGACGTCGACGTAACGGCCGGCGGACACGAACGTGCCGTCGTCGCGGACGACGAACGCGCCGTCGAGCTGGGCGAGCTCTTTGACGGTCTCGCGGAACTCCGGGCGTTCGACGTGCAAGAGCTCCTCCGCGTGGCCGTAGAGCGGATCGAGAAGCAGGGAGCGCGACTGCGCGAGGACGCTGTCCACGTCCCCGATCACGAAGAGCGTGCCGACCTTGCGCCCCTCGCGACCCTCGCGCGCGAGCTCCACTGCCAGCTGGACCACGCTTTCGAGAGTGCGCCGGCGCTTCTCGCCGCAGCGTGTGCTGCGGCAGACTGAGCCATACGTGGCCTCGAGGAACTCGGGCTGGGCGTTGGCGGCCATGCCTCTCCTCTAACGACGAGGCCGTGCTCGCCCATTCCCGCCTGAGCCCTCGGCCGGCCCGGCTAGTCTGGCTGCTGAGTGAGCACGACCGCCGAAATCCGCACGGAGCGCATCGAGGCTCAGCTGAAGGGTATCCCGGCGAAGCCCGGCGTCTACCTCTTCCGAGGTCCTCGAGACACGGTCCTGTATGTCGGAAAGGCGAAGTCCCTGCGGCCACGCGTGCGCTCCTACTTCCGGGGTGGCGACTCGCGTCCCGGGCTCGAGAACCTCACCGAGCGGGTGGAGCGGATCGAGGTGATCGTCACCTCGAACGAGACGGAAGCATTCCATCTCGAGCAGAACCTCATCCGCCGGCACCGCCCGCCGTTCAACGTCCGGCTGCGGGATGACAAGTCCTACCCGTACATCGCCGTCACGGTGGAGGACGATTACCCGCGCGTCATGTTCACGCGAGAGCGGCACCGCCGCGGAGTCGTCTACTTCGGTCCCTACGCGAACGCGAAGAAGGTGCGTGAGACCCTCGACGTCCTCAACCGCGTCTTCCCGTACCGGCCGTGCGAAGGGCCCCAGCCCGGCCGGCACTCGGGCATCCCGTGCCTCGACTACCACATCGACCGGTGCCTGGCACCGTGCGTCGGCTACGTGTCGCGGGAGGACTACCGCGAGATCATCGAGCGCGTGATCGAGTTCCTCACCGGCGAGACCCGGCCCATCCTGCGTGAGCTGGAGCAGAAGATGCGCGACGCGGCCTCTGCGCAGGATTTCGAAGCTGCGGCCCGCTACCGGAACCGCCTCCATTCGGTGCGCCATCTCGCCGAGCGGCAGGCCGCCGACAAGCGTGCCATCGGGACCGTCGACGTGATCGGGATCGGGGTGGGCGGCGACCACGCTGCCGTCCAGGTCTTTCCGCTGCGCGGCGGCCGGCTCTCCGATCGCCACAGCTTCTTTCTCGAGAATGTCGCCGGCCAGGACCTCGACTCGCTGCTGGAGGCGTTTCTCCTCGAGTACTACGGCAGCGCGCCGAGCATTCCGCCGCAAATCATCGTCCCGCCGGAGACGCGGCCCAGCGTGGCACTCTCCGAGTTTCTCTCCGAGGAACGCGGGTCCCGCGTCGAGGTGAGGACCGCGCAGCGCGGCGAGAAGCGGCGTTTGCAGGAGCTCGCGCAGCAGAACGCCGAGCTGGCGCTCGAGCACGACACGGCGCAGACCGAGCGCAAGCGGCTCCGCCGTATCGAAGCGCTCGAGGAGCTCCGCGAGTCCCTCAATCTCGAGAGCCTCCCACTCCGGATCGAGTGCTTCGACATCTCCAACATCCAGGACGAGTCGCCCGTCGGCTCGATGGTGGTCTTCCAAGATGCGCTGCCGAAGAAAGCCCACTACCGCAAGTTCGGCATCAAGCGGGAGGGGGGTCAGGACGACTTCGCGATGATGGCCGAGGTGATCTCCCGCCGCTTTGCGCGCGCCCAGCCGGCGACCACGAGGCAGGAGTACGACGAGGGCTTCGCCTCGATCCCGAATCTCGTCGTCATCGACGGCGGCAAGGGGCAGCTGTCCGCCGCGCTCAAGGCGATGCAGGCCTACGACCTGCCACGCGTCGCCGTCATCTCGCTCGCCAAGCGAGAGGAGGAGGTCTTCGTGCCGGGCCGACCGGGCCCGATCGTCCTCGACCCTTCCTCGCCGGGGCTGCAGCTGCTCCAGCGCATCCGGGACGAGGCGCATCGCTTCGCACTCGGCTTCCACCGCCAGCGCCGCGAGTCGCGCTCGCGGGAGTCGATCCTCGACGCGCTTCCCGGAGTGGGCCCTGCTCGCAGGCGGGCGCTCATCCAGCACTTCGGATCGCCCGAGCGGATCCTGGCGGCGGGGCCGGAGGAGTTCGAGGGGGTGCCCGGCGTGCCCGCGAAGACGGGCCGGCAGATCTACGCGGCGCTGCACAAGGCGGGGCGGGCATAGCCGAGCCCGCCGCCGCGGAGCGGCCGGAGCAGGCACAGGTCGGGCCGCGAGCGGCCTTCGCGCTGATCGGGTCGCGCCAGTTCGGCCCGTACTTCTTCGGAAACGCCCTCTCGGCGAGCGGCACATGGTTCCAGAATCTCGCCGCAGCGATCCTCGTGTTCCGGCTGACGGGATCGGCACTCCTGCTCGGTGTGTTGACCTTCTCCCAGTTTGCGCCGATCCTGTTCCTCGCACCCTGGACGGGAAGCGCGGCCGACCGCTTCGACCGGCGGCGGCTCCTGCTCGTGACTCAGCCGATCGCGGCGGCATTGTCGGGCGTCCTGGCGTTGGTGACCGCTCTCGACCTCGCCACCGCTGCGCTCGTCATCTGCTTCGGGCTCGCTCAAGGGGTCGTGACCGCGTTCTCGACGCCGGCCCAGCAGGCGCTCTTCGTCTCGCTCGTGACGCGGGCCCAGGTCCCGACCGCGGTCGCGCTCAACTCGATGACCTTCAACATCGCTCGTGCCGTCGGCCCCGCGACAGCCGCCGCGGTGATCGGAACGCTTGGCATTGCGGCCGCCTTCGCGCTCAACGCGTTCTCCTATCTCGTGTTCGTCGCAGCGCTCCTGCTCGTGCGCCCTCGGCGGCAGGAGCGGCCCGGGAGCTCGCGACTGCGGGACAGCCTCCACCTGCTGCGTCGCGAGCCACGTCTGCTCGTTGCGCTCGCGATCGTCATGACGGTGGGCTTCGCCTCCGACCCGATCAATACGCTCGCGCCCGCCTTCGCCGCTGCCTTCGACAAGCCGGACACCTTCTCCGGCTACATCATCGGGGTCTTCGGGGCCGGTGCGGTCACGGCCGCCTTCCTGATCGCCGGCCGTGCGCCGAGCCGGGACCGGATGATCGCCACCCTCTTCCTGCTCGTCGGCGGCGTCTGCGCATTCTCGGTCCTTCCATGGCTCGCCGTCGCCCTGCCGTTTCTCTTCGTCGGCGGCTTCGGCTACCTCGCATCGAATACGGGCGCCACCAGCTTCCTTCAGCTGGGCGTCGGCGAGACCGAGCGCGGTCGGATCATGGCGCTCTGGAGCATCGCCTTCCTCGGCCTCCGGCCCCTGGCGAGCCTCGTGGACGGCGCGATCGCCTCCGCCTTCGGCGTCAGGGTCGCAGGTGTCGCGCTCTCCGTGCCAGCTCTCGTGGCCGCGCTGCTGCTGACGCGGCTCCCGCCTCGGCCCAGCGCCGGCTGAGGTCGCTACTCGTCGTCGCTTCGCGAGGCTTCGAGGGCGTTGCGAAGTCCGGAGCCGAAACCGCCCTCGGTCTCGACGGCGTCGTCAGCGATCCCGAGTGGCTTCGGACCGTCGGATGCGAGAGCGCTTCGAAGCCCGGACCCGAACCCGCCCTCGGTCTCCTCGCCCAGGGACTGCTCGTGCAGGCTGCTCGCGAGCGCGAGTCTCGACAGAAGCCCCTTGCGAAGGAGGATCTCGCCAAGCCGGCCCCCGGTGCGCTCCTGCTCGTCGAGGGCCGACTCGAGCTCCTCGGGCCTGAGCAGGCCGCGCTGCACCAGCAGCTGGCCCAGGGGGCGCCAGTAGGCGTCGTGCTCGGCTGCGTTGAACGGCTCCGTCATCGGTCCCCTGACGGAACTGTCGGCTCGCGGACGCCGGTGGTCGTCCCTCGGACGGGTTAGATCGCGCCTTCGGCGCCGTCCGAGCCCATGAACGGATAGCGGTAATCCGTCGCCGGGACGAACGTTTCCTTGATCGTCCGCGGGCTGACCCAGCGGATGAGGTTCCACATCGAGCCGGCCTTGTCGTTCGTCCCGGAGGCGCGCGAGCCCCCGAACGGCTGCTGCGCGACGACCGCGCCCGTCGGCTTGTCGTTGAGGTAGAGGTTCCCCGCGGCGTAGCGCAGCTTCTCCTCGGCGTCGACGAGCGCGAGGCGGTCGTCGGAGAAGATCGCACCGGTCAGGCCGTACGGTGCCGTCTTGTCGACGAGGTCGATGGTCTCGTCCCACTTCTTCTCCGGATAGACGTAGGCCGTCACCACCGGACCGAAGAGCTCGTCCCGGAGGAGCCGGAAGTTCGGATCCTCCGTCTCGATGACCGTCGGCTCGACGAAGTAGCCCTCGCTGTCGTCGACGCCTCCGCCGACGACGACCTTGGACTTCACGTGGGCCTTGGCCTCTTCGATCGCGTCCTTCTGCGTCTTGAAGGAGCTCGCGTCGATGACCGCGCCCATGAAGTTGGAGAAATCGGAGACGTCCCCGACTCTGAGTTCGCCGACCTGCTGGACGAGCCGTTCTCGGAGCTCCGGCCAGAGATTCGACGGCGCGTAGACGCGCGAGGCAGCCGAGCATTTCTGTCCCTGGTACTCGAAGGAGCCGCGCACGATCGCGGTCGCGAGCTCCTCCACGTCCGCGGTCGGATGGGCGAGAATGAAGTCCTTGCCGCCCGTCTCGCCGACGATGCGCGGGTAGTTCCTGTAATCGGCGATGTTTGCCCCGATGGTCTTCCACATCGACTGGAACACCGGAGTGGAGCCGGTGAAGTGCACCCCCGCGAGCTCCCGGCTCGACAGCGCGGAGTCGCCGATCTCCTTGCCGGAGCCGTAGACGAGGTTGACGACGCCGTCGGGCAGCCCGGCCTCCTGCAGCAGCTTCATCGTGTAGTAGGCGGAGAGCATCGCGGTGCCGGCCGGTTTCCAGACCGCCGTGTTGCCCATGAGCGCAGGTGCGGTGGGGAGGTTGCCGCCGATCGCCGTGAAGTTGAACGGCGTCACGGCGAAGACGAAGCCCTCGAGCGGGCGGTACTCCATCCGGTTCCAGGCGCCGGGCCCCGAGAAGGGCTGCTCCTGGTAGACGCGCTGCATGAAGTACGGGTTGAAGCGCCAGAAGTCAACGAGCTCGCAGGCCGCATCGATTTCCGCCTGGTGGGCGGTCTTCGACTGGCCGAGCATCGTGGCCGCGTTGAGGGTGTCGCGCCAGGGGCCGGCGAGCAGCTCGGCGGCCCGGTAGAAGACCGCGGCGCGCTCTTCCCACGGGAGGCGGTGCCAGTCGTTCCAGGCCTCGCCTGCGGCCTCGATCGCCATCTCGACCTCTTTCGCGCCGCCCTGGTGGACGTTCGCGAGGATGTGTCCCTTGTCGTGGGGCATGACGGCCGGCTTGAGGCTCCCGGTCGTCACCTCCTTCCCGCCGATGATGCATGGGATCTCGGGCTGCTCGCGCTTCATCTGCTCGAGGCGGAGCTGGAGGCTCGCCCGCTCGGGCGATCCGGGGGCGTAGCCCCGGACCGGCTCGTTGGTCGGTGGGATCGGCTCGAAGATTCCTGGAGCGCTCATGCGCAGACGGGACTGATGAAAACGGAAGGTGTCATGGCACGGCATTCTAAGGAGGTGCAGGTGCTCTCGTACGAGGTTCCGGGGTGGGGTGTGGGGGAGCTCTACCTCGACGGCGAGCGGCTCCTCTACCACGAGCTGCCCTCGGCACGCAAGAGCCGGGCGGAGCCGCGCCAGCATCCGCTGGCCGAACGGATGCGGCGCTACTTCGCAGGCGAGCGCGTCGAGTTCACAGACGTGCAGGTCGACCCGACCTGGAGTTCGGACTTCCAGGCGTCGCTCGCCGACGCGCTTCGAGCAGTCCCCTACGGCGAGACGGTCACGTATGGGGAGCTCGCCGCCCTCGCCGGCCGGCCCAACGCGCACCGGGCGGCGGGCACGTTCTGTGCCGGCAACCGCTTTCCGCTCGTCGTCCCCTGCCATCGGGTCGTGGCCGCGGGCGGCCTTGGTGGCTACGGGTCGCTGGGCGGCGAGTACAAGCGCCGCCTCCTGGAGCTCGAGCATGCTCTCTGAGGACATCAGGGCCGAGCTGGCGGGGATCGACCCACGTAAGGCCTGCTGCCGGCTCGCTGAGCTCTCCGCGCTCCTCCGCACGGCGGGCACGGTGCATCTCAGAGGCGGAGGCCGGATCGCGCTCCACCTCGAGGTGGCGAGCCCAGCGGTCGCGCGCCGGGCCTTCACGCTTCTGCGCTCGTACGAAGTGCCGGGTGAGATACGCACTTTCCGCAGCCAGGCCTTCGAGCACGCCAGGCGATTCCAGATTCACATCGACGACGACGCCCGGGCGCTGCAGGTGCTCAACGAGGCCGGGGTGCTCGACTCGCGTCTGCGTCCGCTCGACCGGCCCCCAGGCCGGGTCGTCGCGCGATCGTGCTGCCGCGCCGCGTATCTCCGCGGCGCGCTGCTCGCCTCGGGGTCGGTCAGCGGCCCGCGCAACGCCCATCTGGAGCTGCGGAGCGCAACAGTCGAGGGCGCGCAGCACCTGACCTCGCTCGCCGGCGAGGAAGGCTTCCGGCTCGAAGTCCTCGATCGCGGGCGGCACGCAGTCGCGTATGCGAAGTCGAGGGACACGATCGTCGAGCTCTTGGCTTTCCTGGGCGCCCATGGCGCGGCCCTTCGCCTCGAGGAGAGCTCGGTCGTCGCGTCGACCCGGGCGCGCGCGAACCGGCTCGCCAACGCCGACCACGCGAACATCGTGCGCGCGAGCCGTGCCGCAGAAGCGCAGCTGCAGGCGATCCGCCGGCTCGAATCGGCCGGCCGCCTGGAAAACCTCCCCCAGGAGCTGCGGGAAATCGCCGAGCTGCGGGCGCGCAATCCCACACTTTCGTTGAGGGAGCTGGCCGCGCGACTCCGTCCGCCGGCGACGAAAGCGGCCGCCCATCGTCGCCTCGCCAAGTTGCAGAAGCTCGCCGAACGCTGACACTTGTCCTGCCAATTCCTGGATGGAAGAGGGTTGCCTTCGGCTCGCTCCGAGGGCTATCTTGGGTTGGAGCGGGTCCGCGCTCGTCGGGTGTCGGATTCAGACCCCGTCCGGCATCACGGTCCGGAGTGCGGTTCAACCGGAGGGGGAGGTCGTCCTCGGAGCTTCCCCTCCGGCCCGCTCGTTCCATCTCGGTGCGACGGCGCGGGGCCGGGGCACGGATAGAATCGCGCCGCTGGGGGAAGGCGAAACGGGAGCGTTCATGGCTGTGCGAGTCGGCATTAACGGATTCGGAAGAATCGGACGCAATTTCTTCCGCGCCGCCAGGGCGCGGAACGCGGACGTCGACATCGTCGCGGTGAACGACATCGGCGACGCCAAGACGATGGCGCACCTCCTGAAGCACGACTCGGTGCTCGGCACGCTCGACGCAAAGGTGACGCCCGGGGACGGGTCGATCGACGTCGACGGCAAGGAGCTGAAGCTCCTGACCGAGCGCGACCCCGCCGCGCTTCCGTGGGGCGACCTGGACGTACAGGTCGTGATCGAGTCGACCGGGATCTTCACAAAGCGCGACGATGCTCAGAAGCACCTCGACGCGGGAGCCGAGAAGGTCGTCATCTCGGCGCCCGCCACTGATCCGGACGTCACGCTCGTACTCGGCGTCAATGACGATGCGTACGACAAGGAGAGCCACCGGATCGTCTCCAACGCCTCGTGCACGACGAACTGCGTCGCGCCGCTCGCCAAGGTGCTGAACGACTCGTTCGGGATCGAAACCGGCTTCATGACGACCATCCATGCCTATACGAACGACCAGCGAATCCTCGATCTCCCGCACTCCGACCTCAGGCGCGCCCGCTCAGCGGCGATCAACCTGATCCCGACGTCAACCGGCGCCGCGCGTGCGATCGGGCTCGTCATCCCAGAGCTGCAGGGAAAGATCGACGGTGTTGCGGTCCGTGCGCCCGTGCCCGACGGATCCGTCGTCGACCTCACCGTGCACCTCGGGAAGGCGGTCTCCGTCGACGAGGTCAACTCGCGCTTCCAGGAGGCCGCCGACACCGGTGCGTTCGAAGGCATCCTCCACTACTCGGACGAGCCGCTCGTCTCCACCGACATCATCGGCAGCTCGTACTCCTCCATCTTCGACAGCGAGCTGACGATGACGCACGGCGACGAAGTGAAGGTGTTCGCGTGGTACGACAACGAGTGGGGCTACAGCTGCCGGCTCGTGGACCTCTCGCAGCGCCTGCTCTGACCGTGCACCGGCCGCGCTCCGTCCGGGACGCCGACGTCGCCGGCCGGCGCGTGCTCGCGCGCGTCGACTTCAACGTGCCGCTGAACGACGGGCGGGTGGCGGACGACACGCGCATCCGCGCGGCGCTACCGACGATCAGACTCCTGCTCGACGGCGGCGCGGAGAGGGTCCGGCTCTGCTCGCATCTCGGGAGGCCGAAAGGGGAGGACCCAGCCTATTCGCTGCGGCCGGTCGAAGAGCAACTGCGCACGCTCCTGGACGATTCGCGGATCGCGGTCCTCGAGAACACGCGCTTCCATCCCGGCGAGACGAACAACGATCCGGACTTCGCTCGCGAGCTCGCCGACGGATCAGACCTCTACGTGAACGACGCGTTCGGGTCGGCCCACCGGGCGCACGCCTCCACCGAGGCCGTGGCCCACCTGCTTCCCGCCTACGCCGGGCTGCTTCTGGAACGTGAGCTGGAAGAGCTCGGGGCGCTGCGCGAGTCTCCCGAGCGCCCATTCGTCGCCGTGCTCGGCGGAGCGAAGGTGGAAGACAAGATCGGAGTCCTCGAATCGCTGGTGGAGCGCGCCGACCTCGTCCTGGTCGGGGGGAAGATGGCGGAGGAGGTCGAGCCGCGCGAGAAGGTCGCTCTGCCCGTGGACGTGCTCGCCGCTGGGGCCTTCGAGGCCGATGCCGAATCGAAGGTGGTGCCGGCCGACGACGTTCCGGAGGGCTGGCTCGGGCTGGACATCGGGCCGGACACGGCGGAGGCTTTTGCCGCTCGGATCGCGGAGGCGAGGACGGTGTTCTGGAACGGGCCGATGGGCGTCTTCGAATGGCCGAGGTTCGCGGCCGGGACCGAGGCGGTGGCGCGGGCGGTGGCGGCGTGCGACGGTCACACCGTTGTGGGCGGCGGTGACTCCGTGCGAGCGGTCGACGAGCTCGGCCTCGAAGACCGGATCGACTGGATCTCGACGGGAGGCGGGGCGTCGCTCGAGCTCCTGGAAGGCAAGGAGCTCCCCGGTGTGGTGGCGATCCCCGAGGCCTGACATGCTCACTTTCGGCCCACTCCCGCGCGCCACGCGTCCATCTTTCCTCGATAGGCTGGAACTGGAGGGAGGCCCGCGGTGGCCCCGGCGAAAATGCTGATTGCGGGCAATTGGAAGATGTTCAAGGGGCCACGGGAAGCGCGGGCCTTCGCCGATGCTTTCGACCCGCCCGACGGCGTCGACGTCGTCCTGTGTCCGGCCTACACGGCGCTCGCGTCCGTCGTCGAGTCCGGCCTCACCACGTATGCACAGAACGTCCACTGGGCGTCCGATGGCGCGTTCACGGGCGAGGTCTCGGCTCCGATGCTCCTCGAGCTCGGTGTCGCAGGGGCCATCGTGGGGCACTCGGAGCGCCGCCAGTACTTCGGCGAGACCGATGAGAGCGTGGCGCGCCGCACGGTCGCTGCCCTCGACGCCGGCCTCGGCGTCATTGCCTGCGTGGGCGAATCGGAGGAGGAGCGCGAGTCGGGCCAGACCGAGCTCGTGCTCCGCGTCCAGGTCGAGGCGATCCGCGACGCCGCGGGCGAGCACGAGCGCCTCGTCCTGGCCTACGAGCCCGTCTGGGCGATCGGCACGGGGAAAACGGCGACTCCGGACCAGGTGCAGGAGGCGCACGCGTTCATCAAGGGGTTGCTGGACGCGCCCGTGCTCTACGGCGGCTCGGTGAAGCCCGAGAACGCCGACGAGCTGCTCTCCCGGGCCGGCGTCGACGGCGCGCTCGTCGGCGGCGCCTCTCTCGAAGTGGACTCCTTCACGGCCATTTGCGAGTCGGCAGCCCGTATCCGCTCGTAGCCCTCGTCATCCTCGACGGCTGGGGATGCGCGCCGTCGGGTCCCGGCAACGCCGTCGAGCTCGCCGAGACCCCGGTCTTCGACGGTCTCTGGAGCCGTTTCCCCCACACGACGCTGGACGCCTCGGGGGAGTCCGTCGGCCTGCCGCCCGGCCAGATGGGGAACTCGGAGGTCGGACACCTCACGATCGGTTCTGGACGCGTCATCGACCAGGACTTCATGCGCGTCAACCGCTCGATCGAGAGCGGCGACTTCTTCGCCAACGAGGCCCTGAGGAGCGCGTTTCAGCGGGCGAAGCAGCGCGGCACGAACCTCCACCTGCTCGGGCTCGTCTCGTACGGCGGCGTGCACAGCCACATCGACCACCTCCGCGCGCTCCTCGAACTTGCGCGCCGCGAAGGGATGTCCGAGCGCACCTTCGTGCACGCCTTCACCGACGGCCGCGACGTGTCGCCGCACTCGGCCCGAAGCGATCTCGGCGAGCTCACGAACGCGGGCACGCAGGTCGTGACGGTCGCCGGCCGCTACTACGCCATGGATCGAGACCAGCGGTGGGAGCGCACCGATCTCGCGTTCGCGGCGATGACCCAAGAGTGGACGGAGACCGCTGCGGACCCGGTCAGCGCGATCGCAGCGAGCTACGAGGCCGGGATCACGGACGAGTTCGTCGTGCCCGTCGCGCCGCCCGGCCCCCGCCTGGGGCCCGGCGACGCAGCGATCTTCTTCAACTTCCGCCCGGATCGTGCGCGCCAGCTCACGCAGCGGCTCCTCGAGCAGGAATACGACCTGACGACGATGACCCGCTACCGCGACGACTTCGACTGCCCGGTGGCCTTCGAGGAACAGGAGGTGGCCGAGGCGATGGCCGAGGTGCTGGCCGAGCAGGACGTGCGCCAGCTGCACGTGGCCGAGACGGAGAAGTATGCCCACGTCACGTACTTCTTCAACGGTGGCCGCGAGGACGAGTGGAAGGGCGAGACGCGGATTCTCGTTCCGTCGCCGAAAGACGTGGCCACGTACGACCAGAAGCCTGAGATGTCCGCCGCAGAGGTCACCCGCCGCTTCGAGGAGGAGATCGGCGGCGGATATGCGTTTGCGGTGGTCAACTTCGCCAACCCGGACATGGTCGGTCACACGGGCGTGATCCCCGCTGTGATTCGCGCGGTCGAGACAGTCGACGGCTGCCTTGCGCGAGTGGTCGAGGCAGTCGGGGCGCTGGGCGGCGTGTGCCTTGTGACCGCTGACCACGGAAACGCCGAGCAGATGCTCGAACCGGACGGCACGAGCCCGCACACCGCTCATACGACGAACCCGGTGCCGCTCGTGGTCACGATCGACGGCGCGAAGGTGCAGGGCGGAGGCTCGCTGTCGGATCTCGTCCCAACCTGCCTGAATCTGCTCGGAATTCCCCCAAGTGCGGGAATGACCGGCAGGAACCTCGTTACTAACGTGTAAAGAGGCGGCTATACTGCCGCCACCCAGCGGCCTCCGGACACCTTTCAGTGCCTCTGCCACAGCCCGACTTCGATGTCCTGCGCAAGGCGCAGCGTGGCGACGAGCGAGCATTCCGGATTCTCGTCCAGACGTACGAGATGCCGGTCTACAACTACGTGTTGCGCATGGTGGGCGACCGGGCGCTCGCCGAGGACCTGACGCAGGAGATCTTTCTCCGCATCTACCAGGGTCTCGCCGGCTTCTCGCTGCGCTGTCGCTTCACGACCTGGCTCTTTCAGGTGGCGAAGAACCGGGTGCTGGACGAGCTGCGCGCCCGCGAGCGCAAGCCGCAGAGCTTCCTCACGCTCGACGACATGCCGCCGCTCGAGGTCGTGGACGCGCCGCCGGAGCGGGTCGAGGCGATCGATGCGGTCTGGCGGGCCATCGCCGCGCTCAACCCGGACCTGAAGATGGCACTGTTGCTCCGCGACGTCGTCGGCCTCTCCTACACGGAGATCGCGGACTCGCTCGAAATCACGCTCGCCACGGTGAAGTGGCGCATCTTCAAGGCGCGCGAGGAAGTGCAGCTCGCGCTTGCGCGCGAAGGCGTCACCGTCGAATTCGGCGAGCGCGCCGCGAGCTCCTAGACCCCCGACTCGAGCCGCGCCGCCAGGGGCTCGGGCAGTCCGAGCTCCCGGATCTCCGACTGTGTCTTCTCGACCGCATACTCGACGCGGTGAAAGTGGGCGCGGCCCGCGTCGAAGTCGAGCAGGGCCCAGGCCGCTCGGGGGTCGCCGTCCCGCGGCTGGCCGACGGACCCGGGGTTGAGGAGCCACCGCTCTCTGTCGAGGTCGACCTCCGTACCCTCCTCGCAGAGCGCGAGCGCCAGCTGCTCGGCGCCGAAGCGGAGCGCGACGTGGCTGTGCCCGACGAGGACGAGCGGCTTCTCCGTCGCCTCCAGGGAGAGGAACGCGACTTCCGGGGCGAGGACGTACTCCCAGAC
>DATAOL010000187.1:0-4638 GCA_036265755.1 Gaiellaceae bacterium
CTCCAGCACTCCCAAGGACTTCCAACCCAGTTCGCACATGGGGGTCCTGGGTTCTTGTCCGGCGATGAACTGCCATGCCCTGCCGGGGCCGGCCATGGGGTGCGCGTACGACCCGGTGGGGATGCAGAGGGCGCTGGAGTCGGCAATCGGTTTGCCGAGTAGCTCGACCAGCGCGTCGTGGATGCTCGTGTTCTTGATGCCAGCGGACGTGAGAAGAAGCCTCATGCTGCCTCCAGGTTCCAGGTTGCCGGTAGATGGTGTTCCGGAATAGACCGCTCGGCGACCCGTAACTCATCGGCTCTCTCGCCGGTCGCCAGCTTGACATATTCCACTATAGGAATATATTGAAGCCGTGGCCCGCTCGTCCACGACCTCGGACGTCTTCAACGCGATTGCCGAGGCGCGCCGCCGCGAGATCCTGGACGCGCTGATCGGAGGCGAGAAGGCGGTCGGGGCGATCGTGAACGACCTCTCGATGTCCCAGCCCCAGGTCTCGAAGCACCTACGCGTGCTCAGCGAGGTGGGACTCGTCACGTGCCGGGCGGAGGGACGTCGTCGGCTGTACAGCCTGGAACCCGAAAGCCTTCGGCCGATGCACGACTGGTTGGCCAACTACGAGCAGGCGTGGAACGAGCGACTGGATCGGATGGACGACTACCTCGAAGAACTTCAACGAGAGGGAGAGCCGCAGTGACACCTAATCGGCATGGATCGGCAGTCACCGAATTTCCGAGCGAGCTCGAGATTGTCACCACTCGAGAGTTCGACGCTCCGCTCGAACTCGTCTTCGACGTATTCACGAAGCCGGAGCATGTGCGCAACTGGTTCGCTCCATTTGCTAGTGAGGTGACGGAGTGCTCGATCGAACTGCGTGTCGGAGGGAACTACCACATCGTCTTCGTGACCGAAGACGGAACCGAGTGCTCGTTTCGGGGAACCTACTTGGAGGTCGAGCCGCCGAGCCGGACCGTCGCAACGTGGCTGTTCGAAGGCTGGCCAGATGCGGACGCCGTCGAGTCCGTGGATCTGCACGAAACGGACGGAGTGACGAAGCTGACGATGAAGCTGGCGTTCCGCGACCAGGCTGGCCGTGACCACATGACGAAGTCCGACGGCCAGGAAGACAGTTTCAACAAGATGGAGGACTACTTGAGGGCACTGCTCGAGCAGAAGGAAACGGTCTCTGGCTAAGTCGGGCGCGTCAGGCGTCGAAGTCACACGTTGTCAGCCGACGCCTGAGGCCAACTCTCGATAGGCGGGGAAGAGCTCGTCGAACCGGGCGGCCGCATCGCAGCGCTCACGCCCGGCAAGGTGGGCGGCAAGGTCTTCGACATGAACCTGCACGCCGGCTCCGTAGGCCGGGAGCAGGTCCACGGGCATCTCCCGTTCCTCCCAGGCCAGGATGGTCTGATCGCCATCGGCGGCCAGCGTGACCTCGATGGCGTGCTCGTCCGGCGCGTCCGGTTCGTCCGCGTCCCTGGTCAGCACCAGCAGCCGCTGCGGGGGCTCACACACCTCCACGCGCCCCGTGCCTTCCCACCCGCTGGCGAAGAAGTGTGCGCGGAACTCCCCGTCGAGGCGCAGGTCGCCTTCAACTTCGCCGAGCCAGCGGGCGAGACGGGGCGGATCGGTAAGCGCCGACCAGACGTCGCCGACGTGGGTGTCGAGCCGGTCCTCGACGCGGACGATTCCCTTGCTCTCTGCCGCTCGCAGGCTGCCGAGGATGCGGTCGTCTACGCGTGCGTTGCTCGTCATCTCGTACCCCTTCGTTCGCGGTCCGAAGTACTGCTCTCGTCATAGAGACCGAGCAGGCGCGTGTGAATCATCGGTCGAGCGTTGACCGCGATGACGGTACGGTCAGCGCAGAACCAGGAGGTCGAGTGAGTTGCTTCTGGTTTCCGGGTTCGCGGTGTCCTCGGCCTGGCGTACGGCACGGCGGAGGCGTTCTTTACCACGGAGGAACTCGTCCTCGGTGAGACCGCGCATGGTGGTATCGGCCTGGCGGAGAGTGTCCACCTGGTCGAGGAAGTCCGCGAGACTGGTCGGGTACGTCTCACGAACCTGCTCGAGAGCGTCCTGGTGGAATCCTGCGTCCGCGAACGTCCTGCACGTCTCCTCGACGGAAGGGAAGGTGTCGACCGTCCGAGCGGTCTCGGGGAACCAGCGGATGTTTTCGACCCCGTCGTATCTGTCCGGAAAGCCCTGATGGCTCATGCCCGCTCGGATGAGGACGGGGGCGCCGGGGCGGAGAACGCGGCGGATCTCGTGTGCGGCGACTCCCAGGTCTGGGATGTGCTGAATGACATTGGAGAGCCAGGCGGCGTCTGCCGATTCATCCGGCAGCGGTAGAGCGCTCGCAATTCCCTCGAACACCTGGATGCTCGGTGTCCGCGGGATCTGATCCCGCATCGCGGCCGACGGCTCGACTGCGAGGACGCTGAGGTCGAACCAGTCGCTGAAGGCGGCGGCGCACGCACCGGTTCCCGCGCCGATGTCCACGAGAGTCATTCCCGGCGACGGGCGAAGGTGACGTCGTACCGCCTCGCGCCAGTCCGCGAGCCCGTCGCGCGGGATCTCGCGAACCGCCCTGTACGCCGCAGCGGTCGGCTCGTCGTAACTGATCCTGGCCAATTCATGCCTCCTTGCTGGTATTCATCTCGTTGCCTGCGGCGCACCCTTCGAGCCCTAGAGGACGCCCGCCTCATCCTCGAGGAAGCGAGCGATCGGCCAGGCACCGCCCGCGGTGTTCGAGATCACCGTGAACGTCGCCCGCGCGTGCGGGTTGTGCACGGAGCGGAACGAGACTCCCGCGTCGCAGCCTTCCAGGATGACGGCGTCGCTCGAGGCGTGGAGCCAGAAGCCCAGGCCGTAGCGCTTCGAGTGGGTAGGCGCGTCGCTGCGGGGGCGCACCATCTCCGCGACCCAGGCCGCTGAGACGATCCGGCCGGCGAAGAACGCCCGCCAGAGCGAGCTGATGTCGGCGGCGGTGGAGTAGATCCCGCCGTCGCCGCTTCCCCGAACGGGGAGATGGAAGACGTTCGTCCTCGGCGCGCCGTCGACCTCGAGGTAGCCGGTGGCGGTGCGGGCTGGAAGCTCGTCCGAGCGCAGGAACTCCGTGTCCACCAGCCCGGCCCGCCGGCACACATGCCCCTCGACCAGCTCGTGGAAGGACACTCCGCCCGCCCGCTCGGCGATGAGCGCCAGCACGACGAAGCCGCCGTTGCAATAGGCGAAGCGCTCACCCGGCGCGAACGTGCTCGGGTGGCCGTCGAGCACCGCGAGGTAGTCCTCGGTCGTCGCGAGCTCATGCACGGGTACAGGCATCACGTAGTCCTCGATCTCGACCGCCTCCTCGTCGAGGTAGTCGCCGATGCCCGACCGGTGCGACAGGAGGTGCTCGACCGTCACGCGGTCGTCGATCAGCGGCAGGTCGCGGCCGAGCACCGAGCGGGCCGGTGTCGAGAGCTCGAGCACGCCTTCCTCGATCAGGCTCACGACGGCGAGCGCGGTGAAGCTTTTCGCCCCGCTGGCGATCCCGAACCGCGTGTCGACCTCGTTCGGGATCTCGAAGCCGCGATGCGCGAAGCCGTATGCCCGCGCCAGCTCGACCTCGTCGCCTCGGTCGACCTGGACGACGCCCGTGAACTCCGTCTCGGAGGCGAGGGGGTCGAGCTGGTGTCCGTAGTTCGGCATCGCCTGGGCCCGGAGCATGCACGAGCGGTGAAGCCGAGTGTCCCGTGTTCGTGCATCACAATCTTGCGATGCAGGTCTTTCTCGAAACCGAGCGTCTGCTGCTGCGACGGTTCACCGAGGACGACCTCGAGAACCTCGTCGAGCTCGACAGCGATCCGGAGGTGATGCGCTTCATCACGGGCGGCCGGGCGACGCCCCGCGAGGAGGTAGCGAACGAGATTCTGCCGGCTTTCCTCCACCACTACGAACGCTATGCCGGCTACGGCTTTTGGGCCGCGGTAGAGAAGTCGACGGAGGGATTCCTCGGTTGGTTCCACCTCCGGCCGGCCGACGGAGCTCCACCCGGCGAAGTCGAGCTCGGCTATCGCCTACGCAGATCCGCCTGGGGCAAGGGCTTCGCCACCGAAGGCTCGCGAGCCCTGATCGACAAAGGGTTCACCGAGTTTGGAGTCGAGCGTGTCGTCGCCTCCACGATGGTGGTGAACGTCGCCTCGAGACGCGTGATGGAGAAGTCGGGTCTGCGATTCGTACGGGTCTTTCACCAGCCATGGCCGGACTCCATCGAGGGCGAGGAGGAGGGCGACGTCGAGTACGCGCTCTCGAGACAGGAGTGGGTGCTGGCGACGCCTGCGGACCGATGCGAGCCGTCTACTCGATCGGGATCTCGAACCGGGCGATGATCCCGGGATCGCCTCCCTTCGCGAGGAGGTCGAGATCGGGATCGCGAGTCGCCACCCACGCGTATCCATGCTCCGGGTAGGCCACCACGTCGGGGAAGCTCCCGGCGCTGATCGCGAGAAGCTCAGCGGGTTCGTCGGTCGGATTGCTGAAGGTGTGCAGCCCGGCTCGTCCCTCCGGGCAGAAGACGAAGTCTCCGGGGGCGAGCGACTCTTCGCCGTCCGGGTTCCGGAACAGCGGACGGCCGCGGAGGACGAAGAACATCTC
>DATAOL010000188.1:0-9073 GCA_036265755.1 Gaiellaceae bacterium
GAAGGACGACCCGGGCGCGATTCGCCGCTACCGCTTCAGGCACCCGACGGCCTCCGGCAAGACCATCGCCGCCGCAGGCTTCGTCGAGGCCGCGCGCACGATGGGCGTCCTCATCCTCACGCATCGCCGCCTGCTGGTCCAGCAGTTCACGCGCGATCTGACCACGGAGGGATACGGCGACCGGCTGAGACCCGCCATCGAGGAGGGGCAAGAGCCTCTGCGCGGGAACCCGATCACGATCCAGACCTACGCGTGGTTCGCGCGCCACGTCGACTCCGTTTCCAGAACGGCCTACCAGCTCGTCATTTGCGACGAAGCGCACACGGCGCTCGGGGAGAAGACGAGTACCGCCATCCGCCGCTTCGCAGAGCCGCTCTACATCGGTATGACAGCCACCGAGCATCTGATCGCGAAGCAGGTTTCGGACGTCTTT
This sequence comes from Gaiellaceae bacterium, assembly GCA_036265755.1. GTDB lineage: Bacteria > Actinomycetota > Thermoleophilia > Gaiellales > Gaiellaceae > DATEOR01. The sequence continues at coordinate 434 of DATAOL010000188.1, forward strand.
CCCGCCTCGGTGGACGACCTGCCGCTCGCCGACGCCGCCCGGCGCGGGCTGATCGCCCCGCTCCGCTGCCTCCGGGTGCCCCCGGCCGCGGCGGTCGCGTCGGTGCCGATCGTCGGCGGCGACTACGACCAGGAGATCCTCGCGCGCGTCCTCGACCACTCGGTCATCAACCAGGCCGCGGCGAGCCTCTATCGCGACCGGTTCGGAGACACCGCCGGGATCGTCTACGCGGCGGGTGTCGAGCACGCATACAACCTCGCGCGCGAGTTCCGCGCCGCGGGCTTGAAAGCGGAGGCAGTGAGCGGCAAGACGCCGCCCCTCAAGCTCGCCGAGACGCTCGCCGCCTACGAGCGCGGCGAGATCAACGTCCTCATCAACGCCATGCTGCTCGCCGAAGGCTGGAACTCCCCGCGCGCAACGGTCTGCATGCACCTCGCGCCGACGGCGAGCCGCCGCGTCTACCAGCAGCGCATCGGCCGGATCATGCGCATGCACCCGCGCAAGGAGGCTGGTGTCGTTGTCGACTTCGTGCCCGATGCGGCGACCCACAACGAGCGCACGATCACGCTCCACTCGCTGCTCGACGCCGACTTCTACCGGCCCGGCGCCCGCGTCACGCCCGCGCCGCGGAGGAGAGTTCAGCGGCGTGCCCGCCGGAAACTCTCCCCGGCGCCGTGGCTCGTGCCCGTCACGCCCGACGTGCGACGCCGTGTGACTGTCATCACGCGGGAGTGGGAGCGTGTCGATCCGAGCCGCCTCGCCGAGGACGAGCAGCTCCTCTGGGCCCGGATCGCGGGACGGCAGGTGCGCTTCGAGGAACGTCAGCACTTCGCCGAGAAGCTCGCGAAGGCCTCGAGAGAGTGCCGCGAGGCCTTCCTCATGAGTTGCGCCGCGGAGAACCCGAACCGTCGTCTGCGGCTCTCCGCTCTTGGCGACCGGGTCGCGGTCACCGTCGACCGAGCGAGTTTCGACGACCTCGTCACGATGGTCACCTCGGCGCCGACGTGGGACAAGGATCGCGTCCAGGGCGTCCGCATCCTGCTGCGCGCGATCGGCGAGGACAAGGTCGACGCCCCGGAGGAGATTCTCTCGCGCTGGACGTGGCGCCTCGCACGCGCGACGCGCAAGCTGCAGGATCGCCGGGCCGGTTCCGAGCTCCCCGAGGCGAAGCGCCTCCTCGGCGCGCTCACGAACTCGCGCGGTCACCGGCACGAGGAGAACGCAGCCCGCCTCGTGAACGTCGCGCTCGAGCAGCCTATCCACGTTGCCGTGGCGCTCCTTGCCTCGGCCGAGGCCTACACCCCCACTGCGCAGCAGCTCATCGACCGGATGCGCGAGCGGCTCGGGACGATCCAGGAGGTTGCGAACGCTCTGGCCGACAACCTGCCCGCGCCGAAGCAGCATTCCGGCAAGTCCCGCCGTCGTCGTCGCAAGCGGAAGCAGAAGGCGGAGCAGCAGAAGACCGAGCAGCGGAAGCAGAAGGGCGAAGCCGAGAAGAACGACGGCAAGGAGAAGCCGAAGACCGAGCCCAAGGCAGCTCCTGCTACGGCCGCTGCTGACGGTTAGGAAGCTTTGGCGGGATGGCGCTCGTCGCCGGTATCCCGTCAAGCCCTCCTAGGCGCCGTCCGGCTCGTCCTCTTCTTCCTCCGCGCGGCGCGCCTCGTGCTCGCGGAGAAACCGCGTCAGCTCGGCCGCGAGCGAGTCGCCGCTCGGCACGTCGAGCTCGTCTCCGAGCGCGTCGCGGCGAGCCTCGAGCTCGTTGACGTACGCCTCCGTTTCCTCGTCGGCAGACACCGCTTCGCTGACCTGCTGCTCGTAGGCGGCCGAGGCACGCTCGAGGTCACCGAGGTCGAACTCGGTGCCGAGGAGGCCGGCCAGCCGTTGGCAGAGCGCGAGCGCAGCCCGCGGGCTCGCCGCGAGCGAGGCGTAATGTGGCACGGCAGCCCAGAGGCTCGCCGAGGGAACATCTGCGCGCCGGCACGCGTCGTGAAGGATGCCGACGATCCCGGTCGGCCCCTCGTAGCGTGAGGCTGCGAGCCCGAGCTCCTCGACGAGCCGCTGGTCGCTGGCCGAGCCGGTCACGGGCGCCGGCCGCGTGTGCGGCACATCCGCGAGCAGCGCACCCAGTGTGACGACGAGCTCGACGCCGAGATCGGACGCGAGCTCGACGACCTCGTCGGCGAACGTCCGCCAGCGCAGGTTCGGTTCGATCCCGAGCATGAGCACCGCATCGCGCTCGGTTCCCGGGATCTCGGCGTGGTAGAAGACGGTGTCGGGCCAGTCGATCCGACGCGTGATCCCGTCTTCGAGAGCGACGTGCGGCCTCGTCGCCTGGAAGTCGTAGAACTCCTCGGGGTCGATGTTGGCGAAGCGTCGGGCATCCCACGACTGCGCGAGAAAGCTCGTCGCGAGCGAAGCGCCCTGGGCACCGTCGTTCCAGCCCCGAAAAGCCCCGACGAGCACGGCGCGGCGAAGGTCCGGGCGCCGCTCGATGCGCAGGTGGCTGCCGATGCTTGCAGTCTAGGAGGGTTTGGCCGGCTAGGGCAGTACGGGCCGCGATCTGAGCAAGAGCCTGGACGCGAGCGCGACCACGCCGCACCAGATGGCCGTCGCAAACGTGACGTGCACGAGGACGAGAGGCCAGGGCAGGTGCTCGCGCCACTGGATGTCGCCGATCGCCATCTGCACGAGCAGGAGGCCGAGGACGGCGAGCGCGAACCTGAGATCGCCGCGTGCCTCCGCCCGGTGCCAGAGGAGCGAGACGACGATGCCGACGAACGCGATCGCGAAGATGCCCGTCGCGCCGGCGTGGAGGTGGAGGGCGTCGGGCAAGAGCCCGTACCGTTTGATTTTCTCCCCGCCCGAATGCGGGCCCGCAGCGGTCACCAGCGTGCCCGTGACGACGAGGGCGAGCGTGCTCGGGACGAGCACCACCGCCAGCCAGTTGGCCGCGAGCGGCGTGTGCGCAGGCGTGGCGCGCACGAAGTCGTAGACCCCAATCGTGACGACCACAGCGACCCCGAGTGCGAGCAGGGAGAGGAGGAAGTGCGCCATCACGATGAGGGGATGGAGCTCGACCAGGACCGTGATCCCGCCGAGCACACCCTGGAGAAGCACCGTGACCGGCAGCGCCCACGCGCCCCAGAGGAGCCAACGCGGCATCCCGTCGACCCGCGTCGCCGCAATGGCGGCCGCGAGCGTCACAAGCCCGACGACGAAGCCGACCCCGCGATTCCCGTACTCGACCAGCGCATGAAAGTTCTTCTCCGGCAGGAAGGACGACCCGCAGCGCGGCCAGTTGTCGCACCCGAGTCCCGAGCCGGTCAGGCGCACCGTCGCTCCGGACACCACGATCACGAAGAGCGCGCCAAGGGCGAAATACGTGAGCAGCGCGAAGGTCTCGGCCGAGACGGCGAAGCGCGCGCGCTCGATACGGGTGGTGTCGGCCTCCATCAGGCCACGGCCACGCCGGTTCCGTCCTCCACCCTGCCGATGCGAGCGAGGAAGAGTCCGGCCTCGGCGAAGGAGGCTTCGAGCACTGCGGCTTTCGCCGCGGGCAGCGCGATCAGAAGCCCACCTGCAGTTTGCGGGTCGAAGCCCAGAACGTCGAGCTCGGCCGGCAGGCCGTCGAGCTCGACCGAGCCGGCGACGAACTCCCGGTTCCGCAGATCGCCGCCCGTGCGGAGGCCGCGCCCAGCGACGGTCAGCGCACCCGGGAGGGCAGGGAGCGCCGCCGGGTCGAGGACGATGCGGGCCCCGCTTCGCTCCGCCATCTCGTGCGCGTGCCCGAAGAGCCCGAATCCGGTGACGTCCGTGACCGCGGAGGGCTCGAAGCTCCGAAGGGCCTCGGCGGCCCTGTCGTTCAGCTCCGTCATCGCCGCGGCCGCAGCCTGGAGCTCGTCGTCTCCCAGGACTTGCTTGCGGACTCCGGTGAGCACGAGGCCGGTCCCGAGCGGCTTCGTCAGATAGAGAGCGTCGCCCGGCCTGGCGCCGTTCTTTCGCCACAGCGCATCCGGATGCACGGTGCCGATGACGGCAAGGCCGTACTTGGGCTCGTCGTCACGGATGGTGTGCCCGCCGGCCAGAACGGCACCGGCTTCGTCGACCTTCGCAGCCGCGGCGTCGAAGACGGCGCGCACGCCGGCGATCGGCATCTCCTCCGGAAAGGCGGCGATCGACAGCGCGAGGAGCGGCCTTCCGCCCATCGCGAAGACGTCGTTCAGGGCGTTCGCCGCCGCGACCGCGCCGAAGAGCGCCGGATCGTCCACCATCGGAGGGAAGAAGTCCGTCGTGAAGACGAGCGCGCGCTCGTCGTCCAGGCGATAGACGGCCGCGTCGTCCGCGGGTGAGAGACCGACGAGAAGGTTTTCCGGCGCCGCGGGTGCGAACCCGGCGAGGAGCTCCTCGAGACGGCCCGCGGCGTACTTGGCGGCGCAGCCCCCACCCGCTTCGAGACCCGCGAGTCGCGCAGTAGTCTCCACGCGATGGAGGTTACCCCGCGCACGTTTGGGTGTCAGAGCATGACCGGCCGGCTGCAACGGGTGCTGGTCAAGGCACCCGCCCCCGAGGCCTGGGCGGCCTGGCGCGCGTACAGCTGGCGGTCCGAGCCCGATCCGGTGGCGCTGCAGGAGGAGCACGAGGCCTTCCGCGCCCTGCTTGCCGACGCGGGGGCAGAGGTCGTCGTCGGGCAGACGGGCGGCACCTCCAATCCGGACGCGATCTACGCCTACGATCCTGCGCTGGTCGCCGACGCCGGGGCAGTTCTCCTCATGCCGGGGAAGGAAGGACGGCGGGGGGAACCCGACGACATGAGCATCGATTTCATGGAGGCCGGCGTGCCGCTCGCCGGCCGCCTTCGCTATCCCGCCAGCGCCGAAGGAGGCGACACGGTCTGGCTGGACGAGCGCACGCTGCTGGTCGGCCGCGGTTACCGGACGAACGCGGCCGGGATCGAGGCGCTGCGCGAGCTCCTGTCCGATGTCGACGTGATCGCCTTCGACCTGCCGCATTACCACGGCGCCGGCGAGGTGCTCCACCTCATGTCCTTCCTCTCGCCGCTCGACGTCGACCTGGCGGTCGTCTACCTCCCGCTCATGCCCGTGCGCCTCATCGAGCTTCTGCAGGAGCGTGGGATCGGCTTCGTCGAGGTTCCAGACGACGAGTTCGAGACGATGGGTCCGAATGTCCTCGCGCTGGCGCCGCGAGTCGCTCTCGCGCTCGAAGGAAACGACGAGACCCGGCGGCGCATGGAGGCCGCAGGCGTAGACGTCCGCGTCTACAAGGGCGAGGAGATCTCCCGCAAGGGCGACGGCGGCCCCACCTGCCTGACGCGGCCGCTTCTGCGCAGCTAGCGAAGGAGAAAACCCGTGCCAAGGGCGTCGTCGTCCTCGAGGACGAAGCGGTGCTCGCCCGTTCGGTGGGCGCTTCCGGCCACCTCGGTGACGACCGCCGGGCGCGCGTCGACCTCGGCGTCGCCGATGACTCGCGCCTCGAAGGTCGTGCCGACGATGCTCTCGTGGACGAACCGCTCCCCGCGCGCGAGCTCCCCGTCCGCATCGAGCAGCGCGAGTCGCGCCGACGTCCCGCTGCCGCACGGCGACCGGTCGACTTCGCCGTCGGCGAACACGGTCACGTTCCGCTGGTGGAGCGGCGGGTCCTCCTCGAGGCGCTCGAAGAAGATCACGCCGTAGATGTCGCGGAGCTCCGGCTCGAGCGGGTGTACGAACTCGCGAGCGCTCTCGAGCTCCCGTTTGACCACGCGCCCGAGCTCGACGAGCTGGGGCAGGCTCTCCGCGTTGACGGGCAGCGGCGCCTCGAGCGAGGCGTAGAAGGCTCCGCCGAAGGCTACGTCGACGTAATGGCCAGCGGCCTCGAGCCCCCGCGCCTCGACATAGGAGGGGACGTTGACGAAGCGGACCCGCTCCACGTGCCCGTCGCGGACGGTCGCGAACGTCTCGAGCCGGCCGGAGGGCACGTCCACCACGACCCGAGTCTCGGGCTCGACCGCCTCGACCAGGGCCTCGTCCAGAGCCCATGTCACGAGCGCGATCGTCCCGTGTCCGCAGGCCGTCGAGTAGCCGGCGTTGTGGAAGAAGACGACGCCGAGGACGGCTCCCGCGTCGTTCGGCTCCGTGACGAAGCAGCCGTACATGTCGGCATGGCCACGCGGCTCGTGGACGAGGAGCTCGCGGATGCGGTCGCGCGACTCCGCCGCGAAGCGGCGCTTGTCGAGCACCGTGGCGCCCCCGAGCGGCTCGACGCCGCCCGTGATGATGCGGAACGGCTCGCCCGCGGTGTGGTAGTCGGTCGTGCGGACGTCCAGCATGCTCCTCCTCTCCTCACCAAGCCACGGAGCGAAACTACATCCGTTTGGAGTCGTCGGCTATCCTCGTTGGATGGGGAGCATCGGGGATGTCATGACAGGCGAGATCGTCACCGTAGCCCCAGAGGACACGCTCGGGGAGGCCGCGGAGCGCATGGCGGAGCAGGGCGTCGGCTCGGCCGTCGTCATCGACTCCGGCCGCCTGATCGGCATCCTCACGGAGCGCGACCTCATGAAGGCCGTCGCCGGACGCGTGCACACGAGCGAGGCCCGCGTGCGCGAATGGATGACCGCCGACCCCCTCACCGCCCACGAGTCGACCTCCGCCGACGAGGCGATCAGGACGATGCTCGACAACGGCTTCCGCCATCTGCCGGTCGTCGAAGGCGGCAGGACGGTCGGCGTCGTCAGCCTGCGAGAGTTGATGCGCGCAGCGCTGCAGGTGGACGCCTAAACCGGCCCCCGGGCCCGGCGTACACCCGCTCTAGAGAAGTTGCGCCACGATCAAGGCTGCTGCGCCGAGCCAAAGCCCGGCCAGAGTTCCGATCAACGGTGCAAGTGGGCGAAGGGAAGGACGGGGTTCCATGTGTCGAAGGAAGATCTCGGCTCGCGCGCCGCATTCTTCGACGCGAAACCCGGCCATCCTTCCCAGCGCCTAATGACCGTCGAAGAAACCAACCCAGTGACCCTTGCCAGCCTTACCCAGCATCGATGCAATCACTAGAAGGAGCAAGAAGATCTGAACCTGCCGTGCCGTCACGCGATCACCTCCTTTCCTTAGAACCGGAAGTCCTGTAGCGCCTCGGCCGCTCGGCGGTACAGGTGCGCCGCTTCGCGGTCCTCGCCGCGCCGCACCGCGAGATCTCCCTGCGCGATCCACGCTGCGGCCCGATGACTTGCGGAGGAAAGCTGCTCGAAGCTGGCCTCCGCATCCTTGAACAACGACTCCGCCTCGTCGAGCCGCTCCTGCTCGAGGAGCGCCCGGCCGAGGACGAGCTGGGCGTTGCCGATCTCGTCGAGGTGGTCGACGCGGCCGCCCAGAAGATCGAGTGCGTGCCGCGCCTGCTCCTCCGCGAGCTTCGGCTCGCCCGTGCGCAGGTGAACCTGCGCAAGCGACGAGACGACGTGGCCGGCATCTGTGTCATCGCCGACCTCGAGCAGCACCCGGTAGGCGTCCTTGAGATGCGTGATCGCCTCCTGGGGCCTGCCAAGCTGGAAGTTGAGCCCGCCGAGGTTGTTCAGGAGCTTGCCGACGTTCGCCTGGTCGGCGAGCTCCTCGTACTGCGACTTGGCGCGCTCCGCGTACGAGCGGGCGAGCACCCAGTGCCCTGTCCGCTCCGCGATGAGGGAAGCCTGGAAATAGTGGTGCGCGACCGTGCGGCGGTCGTTCAGGCTCTCGGCGAGCTCGAGCGCGCGCTCGACGTCCTCACGCGCGGCTTCCCAGTCGCGCTGCCTGCGGTAGCAGCGGGAACGCCAGCCGAGAGCGTTCGAGCGCAGCCTGTCGGCCGGAAGGCCCGAGCGCTCGGAAAGATCGAGGGATTCGCTGAAGAGGGCGACCGCAGTCGCGATCGACGAGAGCTTGTAACGGCAGACGCCCAGGCGGTAGAGCACCTCGGCACGGTCGACGTCGCTGAACGTGGGCGACTCCGTCAGCTGCCGCGCGCGCTCCAGGAGGCCGATGGCGGCACGAACGTCGCCGATCGACATGCGGGCCCACGACTCGGCGAGCAGCGCGCGGAACTCGAGCGTCGGGACGGAGACCGTGGTCAGGGCGATGCCGAGCTGGTCGATCTCCGCAACGGCCTCGTCGAACCGGTTCGACTCGACCGCGGCCTCGGCGCGCGCAACTACGCTCTCGACGCGCTCGCGCTCGCTCGACGAGACACCGGTCTCGAGGAATGAAGGATCGACTCCGAGCCGGCTCGCGAGCCACTCGACCGTCTCGCCGGTCGGGCGCGTCTTCCCACGCTCGATCTGGCTGACGTATTCCTTCGAGAACCGCTCGCCGGCGAGCTCGGTCTGCGTGAGCCCGCGCGCGATGCGAAGTTGGCGGACGCGCTCGCCCATCGAGTTTCGGGCGGGTCCTTGGGCGGTGCGGGCGGCGGTGATTTGATCCTGCATCTAAGTGAACTATACGAGGAAAAATTTACTTCACAAGGCTACTTGACTTCTCGAAACGCTTGGCTATAGTCCGACTACCTCGCATTCCTGCCGGACGCCAGGCAGAGGGGTGCGGGAGGCGCGCCAGATTCCCGGCGACACCAACCCGGAGGCATCGGCTGGGCCGCAGAGCCGGAGCTTCCGGGTTGTCGCCTGGA